>OZ241370.1:1689583-2027500 GCA_965200665.1 Rhodopila sp.
ACGGCTGCAGATGGGTGCCTGGTGCATCGGCATGGCGCGGCGGGCGCTCGACATGATGGTCGAGCACACCAAGCAGCGGGTGACATTCGGACAGCGGCTTGCCGATCGGCAGGCGATCCAGTGGTGGATCGCCGACGCGGCAATGAAGATCCACGCGTGCCGGCTGATGGTTTACGATGCCGCCACCAAGGCCGATGCCGGCAAGGACGTTCGCACCGAGGCGTCGATGGTCAAGCTCTATGGCACCGAAATGGCGACCGAGATCGTTGACCACGCGATGCAGAGCTTTGGCGCGATGGGTATGGCGAAGGAACTGCCTTTGCAACTGATGGCGCAGAAGGTGCGGACGATGCGCGTCTACGAAGGCCCGTCGGAGGTCCATCGCATGGCGATCGCGCGTCGTATCATCGGCCGGTGACCATCGGTCCGCGCGGCGACGTGCCTGTTCCCCGCATCAAGGCGGGGATCTGGGTCAGCATGGCGTTGCGCATGGGCAATGCCGACGGCCGCTATGGCGCGGTCGTCCGCAAAGGCGATCCGGATGCCGGTGGCGTGCTTGTGGTGCTGCGCAACGACAAGGAGGTTTCTGTGCTGTCGCAGCTTCGATCGGGGGATGGCGAGCTGGCATGGATGCGGGCGACGGGGGCGGGGCCCGTGGATGACGCGGCAGCCGACGCCTATATCGCCCGGCAGGTGAAGTTCGACCCGGACCTGTGGGTGATCGAGTTCGAGGCGCCGGACCTGCTTCCGCCGTTCGAGGCCAAGTTGGTCTGACGCAGCGCTACCGGCTGGTTTTTCCGTTGAAGCGGCTATAGTTCTGGCCTATGTTGCACCGCACAACAAGGGTGGAGGCGTCCTTTCATCTTCCTTGGAAAGGAACGCTCCTATGCATGACTTTTGGACTCAGTCCGCGGAAGCGATGGAACTCAGCATCGAAGGCAACCGCCTGATCGCCCAGGAGATTGGGGCGCTGGTGCGCAATCTGTGGTATCGCGCGGGGCGCGCCCTGGCGACACACCTGCGTGCCCAGCAGCGTCATTTGCCGCCGATCTGACCCGGCACAGCGGTTAGGCCAGGCGGACCGTTACGGTCGGGAGCGGCGGGAACGATACGCTGACGGTCGCGGGGCCGGTCAGCCAGATCGGCGGCGTGACGCTGCCCAACATGACCACCTGGCCGGACTTCAGGCCACCGAAAGCCGCTGCCTCGGCTGATCCGGCCAGCCACGCCAGGCCATTCAGCGGGTGCCCCAGCAGGTCGGAGGTTACACCTTCGTCGGCTGTGCCGATATCGGTGGTGATGCGGCCTCGCAGGGCGCCGATCGACAGCGCCCGCCAGTCGACGTCGTGGCGATCGCCGATCACGGCGGCGCAATGATACATCTGGTCGGCGAGCAGCGTTGGGGTGCCGAGGGCCTTGAGGTCGCCGTAGCGATTCTCGACGATTTCGATCCCGGCAAAGAACGCCCCGACGGCAGCAAGGGCCTGATCCAGCGAACACGGTCCCGGCGGCAGATCATGCGCAAGGCGTACAGCGACCTCGCACTCCACGCCCGGCTTGATGAAGTCGGCAAAGCGCAGCTCAGCGTGGCCGTGGTGGACATCCGCCCCACGCATGAAGCCGGCGACGGGTCCGCTGATGCCCAGGTATTCCTGCATGCGGCTGCCAGTTGCGCCGATCTTGAAACCCGACGGCGGGGCGGCGCCGACGAGCCCCGCGAGCGCGGCCTGCACCGCCGCACCCTCGGCATCGGTTCGCGGCGCGATTTCGTCAGGCAGCGGGCTCACCGCATGGCGATTCAGCCGGATCCTGCGAAGCGCGCGGGCGGCTGGCAGCGGATCGAACGGCATCAGCGCCTCGACAGTTCATAGAGGGCAACCGAAGCTGCAGCCGAAACATTCAGGCTCTCGACGGCGCCCTTCATGGTCAGGCCGCCGATCTCGTCGCAGGTCTCACGGGTCAGCCGCCGCAGACCTTCGCCTTCGGCGCCCAGCACCAGGGCGACCCGGCGATCGGCAAATTCCGGTCCGGACAGCGGCCGGCCGCCGGCATCCAGGCCAATGCACCACACGTTTGCCGCCTTCAGGGCGATGATCGTGCGGGCGATGTTGACCGCGCGCAGCAGCGGCAGCTTCTCCAGGGCACCGGATGCCGCTTTGGCAAGGCCACCGGTTTCTTCCGGAGCGTTGCGGTCCTGGGTGATCACCGCCGCGGCGCCGAATGCGAGCGCGGAGCGCATGATCGCGCCGACATTGCGCGGGTCGGTGACCTGGTCGAGCACCACGATGATACCCGGCTTTTCGAGAACGGATTGCAGGCTGGGCGGTGCCAGCGTGTCAGCCAGCAGAGCCGCGCCCTGATGCGCGACGTCACGACCGAGCAGGTGATCCAGCCGGCCGCGATCGACGCGTTCGGGTGTGGTTGCCCAGGGCGGCGCCAACAGCTTGCCGATGGCGGCGTCGCCTTCCTCGGTCAGCAGCAGACGGCGTAGCCGGCGCGCGGGGTTGGCCAGGGCGGCGGCGACCGCATGATGGCCGTACAGCCAGACCGTCCCTTTTGGTGCATCAGGCGTATGGCGCGGCGTATCGCCGTGGCGGGGACGCTGCGGCGTGATGGACAGGCGCTGCGGCCCTCCTTCCCGCTGCGGTGGGCGTTGCGGTGTGTCCCCGTTCGGTGCGCCACCGGATGGCGTGCCACCTTGCGGCTTGCCGCCTGGGCGGGCGGACCCGTGACGCGGCGGGTCGTTGCGTGGCCCATCATGGCGCTGCTTCTGGCCGGCGTTTGGACCGCCCACGTAGGCGGCACGCGCGTCGCCGCGGCCTGCCTGGCCTGGGGGACGCGGCGCCTGGCCACCTGGGCCACGATAAGGGCCGCGATCGGAAGGCGGGCGAGAGGATCCGCCGGGACGGTTGCTATGGGGAGGTTTCATTACCCTCCCCCTATAGCTCTCACACCGGCGCCTGCACAGTCGCTATACTTCGCCGTGCGGACAGTTCACGCGCGCGCTCGCGTCCCCAGCGCAGGGCCGGCACCTCAAGGTAGGTGTGCAGCCAGGCCGCGGCCAGCAGCGGCAGGCCGATCGACAATGGTATCCAGAACACGGTGAATAATATGGCGTTGCCCTCGGCAAACCGGCTCAATGCCCCGCCCACGACTTTGTGGATCGGCTCGTTTACCAAGTATATGCAGTAGGAAATCCCGCCGAGATAACGTCCGATCCGGCTGCATAGCAATGCATTTGCCTGACGCAGCCCGATGAGGTCGGGCCGCAACTGGATGGCGAGGCAGAGACTCCAGATCAGCGGCGGCAGAAGCTTGCCGAGGCTGCCCTCGGCCATGCAGATCGCCAGGCTGGCGGCCAGCACCGCGATGTAGCGCCGCAAGGCGCGATGTTCCCCGGCAATGAGCGGCACCGTTGCCACACCCAAAGCGAAAAAATGCGCCTTGTTCGGCAGGAAGGCGCGGCTGAACTGCCACGGGATCGGCACCGCCAGGCGCCAGGCCAATCCGGCCGTGGCCAGCAGCAGCAGGATCAACCACAAGCGGCGGTTCTGGCCGAACACGATCAAGCCCAGCACGTAGAACTGCCACTCAGTGGACAGACTCCAGGCCGCGCCAAGGAAGCTGATCCAGACATCGGGCCAGACCGCATAGGGAAACACGCCGTGGATCATGGTCAAATGCGCTGCGATCTCCGGCAACCAGGCGTGCGGCCAAGCCTTGACGCAGATCGTTCGGGCAGTGTCATCCTGGCCGATCCAGGGCATCGACTCAAAACCGCAGGACCATGGCTCGACTGCCACGGCGACAGCGAACACGACGAGGAAGACCGGGAAGATGCGTGCGACACGGGCGATCAGAAAGGGGATCGCCTGGCCGCCGACGTGCAGCAGCGACTGGGCGATCACCAGGCCGCTCAACGCAAAGAACACATCGACCGCCGCACCGCCATGCGACACGGCTGTCTGCAGCCAATCCGGCAGGACCGCAAATGGAGCCATGTGCCCGAACAGCACGTAAATGGCCAGCACACCGCGTACGCCGTCGAACGACTCCAATCGCTTCATGCATGCAGGATGGAGCAAAAAAGTTAATAATGTATAAGCCTTGCATCGCGCCGTACACCGCGCTATCTCGTCTTTAAATCATTCTCCGCTGTTGTACGGAGGTGGCCTTCACGGGCCGCCTCTTTTTGTTTTGGACGAACCAGTTGGACGAAAACGCGCCACAACACACAACCCTAGAGGCCAAGCTGGCCGCGATCATCGCACCGCGGCTGGAGCTGATGGGCTTTGAACTGGTGCGCGTCAGCGTGCTAGGTCGTGAGCGGCCAACGGTTCAGGTAATGGCCGACCGCGCCGACGGCTCGCAGATATCGGTTGAGGACTGCGAACAGATCAGCCACGACGTCAGCGCTGCCATCGATGTCGATGACCCGATACCGGGCGCCTGGACGCTGGAGGTCAGCTCAGCCGGGATCGACCGGCCGCTGACACGGGTGAAGGACTGGAACCGGTTTGCCGGCCACCTTGCGCGGGCCGAGACTTTTTTTCCGCAAAACGGCCGGAAGCGGTTTTCCGGTGTCGTTCTGGGCGCAGACCCGGAGGCTGCGAGGATCCGCCTCGACGATGGTTCGGAGGTCGTGATTCGCCATGCCGATATTCGGCGGGCGAAACTTGTGCTGACGGACGCCTTGATCGAAGCCACCGCCGCCAAACCGCTGGCCAATTAACGAACCGAGGAAGGTCATCATGGACACTGCCATCGCTCGCCCTGAACTGCTGCTGGTCGCCGACGCTGTCGCGCGCGAAAAAAATATCGACCGCGAGGAAGTGCTGGAGGCGATGGAACAGGCCATTCAGAAAGCCGGACGAGCGAAATACGGGCACGAAAAGGACATCCGTGCGACGATCGACCGGAAAACCGGTGATGTGCGGCTTTCGCGCTGGACCGAGATCGTCGATACCGTCGAAAACGAAGAAACCCAGATGGGCAAGGTCGACGCGGCAAAGTTGTTTCCGGACAAGAAAGTCGGCGAGTTCGTGGTCGATCCGCTGCCGCCGATCGATTTCGGCCGGATCGCGGCACAGACCGCCAAGCAGGTCATCGTCCAGCGGGTTCGTGAATACGAACGCAAGCGGCAATACGATGAGTTCAAGGACCGGGTCGGTGAGATCATCAACGGTGTGGTCAAGCGCACCGAGTACGGCAACCTGATGGTGGAACTCGGGCGCGCCGAGGCATTGCTGCGGCGCGACGAGCTCATCGCGCGCGAATCCTTTCGCAATGGCGACCGTGTTCGCGCCTACATCTACGACGTCCGGGAAGAGCCGCGTGGACCGCAGATTTTCCTGTCGCGGACGCATCCGGGCTTCCTGGCGAAGCTGTTCGCCCAGGAAGTGCCGGAAATCTATGATGGGATCATCGAGATCAAGGCTGTCTCACGCGATCCGGGCAGCCGGGCGAAGATGGCGGTGATCAGCCGGGATTCCTCGATCGATCCGGTCGGTGCCTGCGTCGGCATGCGCGGATCGCGGGTGCAGGCCGTGGTGCAGGAACTGCAGGGTGAGAAGATCGACATCATTCCCTGGAGCAGCCAGGCAGCGACCTTCGTGGTCAACGCACTGGCGCCGGCGGAAGTCAGCAAGGTCGTGCTTGATGAAGAAGCGGGACGGGTCGAGGTGGTTGTCCCCGATGAACAGCTCAGTCTCGCCATCGGCCGGCGCGGGCAGAATGTGCGGCTGGCGTCGCAATTGACGCGCTGGGATATCGACATCCTGACCGAGGCCGAGGAAAGCGAACGCCGCCAGGAAGAATTCCGCCGTCGCTCCGGCCTGTTCGTCGAGGCGTTGGACGTCGACGACATGATTGCCGGCCTGCTGGTGACGGAGGGCTTCACGACGGTGGAAGAACTGGCGTTCACACCGATTGAGGAAGTCGCCGCGATCGAAGGCTTCGACGAGACCGTGGCCGAGGAACTGGTGCGCCGCGCTGAGGGCTTCCTGACGCAGCGCGACAACGAATTGAACGATCGGCGTGTCGAACTGGGGGTCGACGACGATGTTGCCTCGATCGAGACGCTGACGCCGCAGATGCTGGTGGCGCTGGGCGAAAAGGGCGTGAAGACGCTGGACGATTTGGGCGACCTCGCATCCGATGAACTGATCGAGATTGTCGGCAGCGAGGCGATGGATGAAGCCACGGCCAACGACGTGATCATGGCCGCACGGGCGCATTGGTTCGACGGCGAGGAAGCGCAGGCTGCACCGCAGGAGGCAGGCCACGACTGAATCCGATCCGGCTACGGACGCTGGGGATGAGGCTGCGGATGAAGCAGAGCCGGAAACCGGGCCGCTTCGCCGCTGCATCATCACCCGCGAGCGGTTGCCGAAGGAGCAGATGATCCGTTTCGTGGTGGGGCCGGACCGGCAGATCGTCCCCGACCTGACTGCAAGGCTGCCCGGACGGGGAATCTGGTTGAGCACTTCTTCGGATGTGCTACAGTCCTCTGGCGCCCCAGAAGACAAAGGACGACAAAGCAAACGCGTTGAAGGTGAGCGCGTCGAAAGCGGGCGACGAAACAAGCAGGGGGACGGCAGCAATCGCGACCTTGCACGCGCATTTGCCCGGGCCGCGCGCGGCCCCGTATCGGTACCATCTGATCTGTTTGGTCTGCTTCAGACGGCGCTGGTCCGACGGATCGGCGAATGCCTTGGTCTAGCCCGACGCGCCGGGCAGGCTGTGGCGGGTTACGAAAAGGCGCGAGAGGCGTTAAGAACCGGCCGCTATCGGCTGGTTCTGCAGGCATCGGACGGCAGTGAGGCGGAACGTTCGCGTTTTCTGTCCGGCTTCGGTCCGGAGCTGACGATAATCGATCCGCTTCCGGGGGAAGCCCTGGGACGCGTGTTCGGTCGGGACTATGTCGTGCACGTCGCTATCGCGCCGGGCAAATTGGCGGAGTCGCTCGTCGTGGAAGCGGGCAGGCTAGCCGGGTTAAGGAACGGGTCCGCAAGGGCCTTGGGGTCCGCAAGGGCCACGGGACGGGAGACCGGCCCGGTAAACGATGGAACGGGTGCCAACGGATAAACATGAGCGAAAGCAACGATCAGGACGGCGGTAAAGGGCGGCTCTCTCTGCGTCCGGCAGGGCGTTTGGAGTTAGGGCGAACTGTTCCCTCGGGATCCGTGCGACAAAGCTTCAGTCACGGGCGATCGAAAGTCGTCGAAGTGGAGGTGCGCAAGTCGCGGGCCCCAGTCGCACGAAATCCGTCTGCTGCGGCCGGTGCGCCGTCCCCGCCGCCCGCGGGTGCGGCCCCAGCGCCACGTGTGACGGTTGCCCCAGGGCGGCCGGCGCCCGGCGCAGGACGCGCGCTGACCGCGACCGAACTGGCCGCGCGGCAGCGCGCGCTGGACGAACAGAAGCGCGACGCCGCACGGCGCGAAGCAGAACGTCGCGAGCAGGAGAAGATTTCGATCCTGTCCGCCGCGGAGGAAGCGCGCCGGCGTGAGGCCGAAGCGCGTAAAGCGGCCGAGGCGGAAGCGCGTCTGGCCGAGGAACAGGCCGCACGCGACAAGATCGAGGCCGAGGCCAGGCGTGCCGCAGAGGCTGCCGCTGCGGCCGCCGCAGCCGCGCGTGGACCCGCCGAACCTGAGGAGCAGCACGAGGACCCCGCTGCGCAGCCAAACCCGGCCCAGGTTGCGGCACAAACGAGCGCCGCCCCGGCCAACCTTGGAACGCAACCCGTCGCCAAGGCACCGCCGGCACCCGCTCGGCCGCAAACGCCGGCTACGCCGGCTTCAGCTACGGAGACGCTGCGGCTGCGCGCGCTGCGTCCGGAAGAAGAAGATGAAGGACGTCCGGTCCGTCGGACTGGTGCGGGCGGCGTGCCGGCTCGCAAGCCGCCGGTGGTCGCGCCAAAAGGTGGCACCAATGACCGCCGCCGCGCCGGGCGTATCGATGTGCAAGCCGCGATCGAAGGCGAGGACGAAAAAGTCCGCTCGCTGGCTTCGGTTCGTCGGCAACGCGAGCGTGAGCGGCGTCAGGCCGAACTTGACCGGCTCCGCTCTGATCAGGTGAAAGTCGTGCGAGACGTTATTCTTCCGGAAACGATAACAGTCCAGGAACTGGCCAACCGTATGGCCGCGCGGACGCCCGAGGTCATCAAATCGCTGATGAAAATGGGCGTGATGGCGACGGTCACGCAAACCCTGGACGCCGACACGGCCGAGCTGATCGTGCAGGAATTCGGCCATCGTGTTCGCCGCGTCGCGGAGTCCGACGTTGAACTCGGCCTCGAAGGCGATGCGGACGTCGATGACGACCTGTTCAGCCGGCCGCCGGTCGTGACCATCATGGGCCATGTCGACCACGGGAAGACGTCGCTGCTGGACGCACTGCGTGCCACCGACGTGGCCGCAGGCGAGGCCGGTGGCATCACCCAGCATATTGGCGCCTATCAGGTGACGATGCCGAGCGGCGGGTTGATCACGTTCATCGATACGCCGGGCCACGAGGCCTTCACCGCGATGCGCATGCGCGGTGCCTCGGTGACCGACATCGTGGTGCTGGTGGTGGCGGCGGATGACGGCGTCATGCCGCAGACGATCGAAGCGATCCGCCATGCCAAGGCTGCCAACGTGCCGCTGATCGTCGCCATCAACAAGATGGACAAGCCCGACGCCAATCCGGACCGGGTGCGACAGGAACTGCTGAGCCATGAGATCGTCGTCGAGGCGATGGGCGGCGATACGCAGGACGTGCCGGTTTCAGCGACCAAGCGCACAGGGCTGGACAAGCTGGAAGAGGCGATCCTGCTGCAGGCGGAAATCCTCGATCTGAAGGCCAATCCGCATCGCTCTGCAGAAGGGACGGTGATCGAAAGCCGCCTTGATCGCGGCCGTGGGCCAGTGGGCACGGTGCTGGTGCAGCGTGGCACGCTGGAGCAGGGCGATATTGTCGTCGCCGGATCCGAATGGGGCCGGGTGCGCGCCATGCTTGACGACAAGGGCAAGCAGATGAACATGGCCGCGCCTTCGGCGGCGGTTGAGATCCTGGGGCTGAGCGGCGCTCCGTCAGCGGGTGAGCCATTCGTCGTTGTCGAGAGCGAGGGCAGGGCACGGGAAATCACCGAGTTCCGCGAACGGCGGCAGCGCGATAAGGCTGCCGGTGCGGCGGCTGGGGCGCGTGGCACGCTTGATCAGATGCTGGCTCGCATTCAGGCCGGCGAGCAGAAGGAAGTCGCGGTCCTGATCAAGGCCGACGTGCAAGGCAGCGCTGAAGCCATCCAGGTGGTGGTGCAGAAGCTGGCGCATGAGGAGGTCAAGGTCCGCGTCCTGCTGGCCGGGGTCGGGCAGATCACTGAAAGCGACGTGCAACTGGCGAAAGCGTCCAGCGCTGTGGTCATCGCGTTCAATGTCCGCGCCACATCCCAGGCGCGCGAGCTGGCGACCCGCGAGGGCGTCGACATCCGCTACTTCTCGATCATCTACGAAGTGGCTGACGACGTTGAAAAGCTGGTCAAGGGCAAGGTCGCACCCAAGGCGCGCGAGAAGTTCCTGGGCTATGCCGAGGTTCGGAAGGTGTTCAACATCACCAAGACCGGCAAGGTCGCGGGTTGCTACATCACCGAGGGCCTGGTCAAGCGTGGCACAGGCGTGCGGGTGCTGCGCGACAACGTGGTCATCCACAACGGCGAGCTGACGCAGTTGAAGCGCTTCAAGGACGACGTCCGCGAAGTGGCCCGCGGCTACGAATGCGGCCTGTCGTTCGCCAACTTCCAGGATCTGCAGGAAGGTGACGTCGTCGAGTGCTTCGAGACGGAGATGGTCCCGGGTTGAAGAAGCCAACCAAGGGGCCCTCGCAACGGCAACTGCGCGTGGCGGAGGAAATCCGCCACGTCCTGTCCGGCATCTTCGAGCGCGGTGATTTCCGGAATCCGGAACTTGCCGAAGCCCGGATTACCATCACGGAAGTTCGCATCGGTCCTGATCTGAAGCGTGCAACCGCGTTCTTTTCCCGGCTTGGGCGGTCTGATGCCGACGCGCTGGTGCCTGCACTGACCCTGGCGGCGCCATACCTGCGCGGGCAGGTGGCGAAGGCGCTGCGGCTGCGGGTTGCGCCTGACCTGACGTTCGCGCCGGATCACGCGTTGGATTACGCGATGAAGATCGACGAGCTGATGCACCGGCCAGAGATCGCTCGGGATCTGGAAAAAAGTTGAGGCCACGGCGGCGGTCGGGCAAGCCGACCGAGCATTAAGCGGCCATTCGACGCTCAATGCGGGCTTGACGGGCAACTTCCAGCGCGTCGCGCTTTGCCCAGAGTGACCGGTACCAGGCAATGCGCGGGGCAACCTGATAGGCCAGCATGCGGTGTTCGGCCACGTAGCGGCGGGCGGCATTGCCCAGGTCCTTGGCCAGATCCGGCATTGCGACCAGGCGCAGCAGTCGAGCGTGGAATTCCGCGGGGTCACGGAACAACAAGCCGTTGCGGCCGTCATCAATGCTATCCCCGTAAACCACGGTGCTGGCCAGGCTCGCGACGCGGCAGGCACTGGCCTCGATGAACTTGAGGTCGGACTTGGCTCGATTGAACGGGCTGTCGCCCAACGGCATGAAGCTCAGTTCAGACTCGCCCAGGATCCGCAGGTAGGTGTCGTAGTCGCAGGTCGGGGTGAATGTCTTGTGCGGCGTTTCCAGCGCCTCAAAGAACCGTTGGTCGTGGACCACCTGGAAGCGCAGCCGGTTGCCTGCCTTCGCAGCGACCGCATTGATCGCCGGCATCAGTGGCTGCCAGTCGCGCTCGCGGTTCAATGCGCCGAAAAACAGGGTGATGGCTTGCGGTGAGGTGAAATTCCGGATCTCCGGCAGCGAGACGATCGCGTTCGGGAAGACAGCAATCTCAGGGTTGTACTTGCGCAAAACCTCGGCCATGGCGATGGTGCTGGTCTGCAGCGCATGCACGCCGCGAAAGCTCAGATCGCCGCCCATCTGCATCATCTGGAAATGTTCCGGATGGTCGTCAAATTCGGTGACAGTCATATAGCCGGCGTCCATCAGTGACTTCACCGTCTCCAGCGCCTGTTCACCGAGCAGGGAAGGGCGGTGCATGACGTAGATGCGGGGCGCCGGGTCATTGGGTCCGCACCGCACGACCTGGTTGGTGACAGCCGCGATTACGGCGGGATCGCTGGCCGCGGCCTGGATCGGGTGGACGACCCGGACATGCGAAACCCCGCCCACGGGCGCCAACATGTTCCCTGCCAGAAACATGGGCTGGATCGGTGACCGGTGAATCCGGCAGATCAGATGGCTGGAGCCGGCTCTGCTCGCATAGGCGCCGGGATCGATGCCAAGGGTGGACAGCGCCGGGGCGAGCGCGTCGAAAAACCGCCGCGCATCTTCGCCGTCGGTGTCACTGGCCACAAAATCGCATTGTGTCAGTCCGACGCTGCGCGCGCCCTCCCGAACGGCGGTTGCACTCATGGCATGGACGATGGGGCCGTGCGCTTCCGACGTTCCGCGCAATCGCTGCTCGGTCAGCCGCCAGTATTCGACGTTGGGCACGCGGATGAGCAGAATGCCATTGTTGCTGAGTGCTTCCGCATGACGACGGAGCAGCGTCCACGGATCGCGCAGGCGATGCAAAACATCGTTGTAGATAACGCAGTCGATCCCGTCGGGCGTTGCAAACGGCAGCGGCGCTGCCTCGACATCGGTGATGACGAGCTCGTCGAGATGCGGTGCGGCAGCTTTGGCAACGGCAGGATCCGCCTCGATACCGATCAGCCGCGCCCTGGGGTTCATCCGGCGGTAAGCCGCCGCGAGTTCGCCGTTCCCGCAGCTCACATCCAGGACCGTTTTCGCCGATAGCGGAATGCGCGACAGAAGGTCCGACTCGAGCGTGTAGCTGTGCATGGGCGGTCGCGTGACATCCCGCGTTGAAGGCGTGGCCGCGCATAGCATGGCGCGCGGTTCAAAGGTTTGAACGACAAAGACGGACCTTGGGTGCGGTCAACCTGTCGGACGGAACTGGTAGGCGGAGTCAGCTTTGATTTGCAAGCGTTCTGGTGCCGGGGATCGGGAAGATTGGGGCCTGCGCAAAGAATTCATCGCAAGTGAGCCCCCTACCGATGGGCGGTTACGCCGCCACCGGCACCACCGCTTGCTCGATCGCGGCCTCCGTCGCGTGCCAGCCAAAAGCGGTCTTGATGAAGCCGGTTGCATAGGCAAGCCGCCAACGCGCCCAGAGCAAAGCGGTGGACTGGCGTGGAATGAGGGCAACGGGAGCGAGCAGGCAGGCCACGGCGAGGCGATGCGGCAATTCACGCCACACAGCGGTCGGCTGTTGCAGCAAGCGGCGGGTCAGGACGGTGGATGCACCCTGCCAGTACAAGCGGGACAGAAGCCAGGCCGGCTCCATCCGGCGGGCCTGGATCTGATGGTAGACGGTGATGCGCGAGTCGTAGCGCACGGAATACCCGGCGTCCTGCAGCATCCAGGCAAGCTGGACTTCCTCATCCGACAGCAGCGACTGGCCATAGCGGCCGACGGCGCCGCCGAAACCACCCGCCGCAAGCAGCGACAGCACGTGGACAACCATGTTGGCCCCGTATGGCTCCAGCCCAGGCGGAACGACGGCGGTGCGGTATTCACCGGCACCCTCATGCTCGATAATGGACAGCACACCGCGTAGGGACGCAGGCCACCAGGGGGGAAGCGGCGCTTCCCACTTCGGCAGGATGCGTCCGCCGATGAGAGCCGGACGCCGGCCCGGTTGGGTAATAGCCTGCAGGATCGTCTCAACCCAGTCCGGAGCCGGAATGGCATCGTCATCGATGTAGGCGATGAATTGCGTCCGGGTGGCCCATGCACCGGCGTTGCGCGCCAGGCTTATGCCGATCTGCTCCAGCCGGATCAGTCGCGCGCCATAGTCCGCCGCCAACTCAGCCAGTTCCGCGGCAGGGCCGGGCGAGGACATGCTGTCCACGACCAGAACGACAAAACGTTCGCGCGCGACTGTCTGGCGGCGCAAGCCATCGAGGCAGTCGCGGACATACCGCGGGCGATCACGCGTGCAAATGCAGACTGTCAGGTCCATGACCCGGACGGTAAGGCGAAAAGGTTTCCAGAAGGTTAATATCGCATACGGACAGCGGGTATTTCTTCGGCATTTATCGGGCAAGCTTTACCAATTGCTAACCTTTTGCCGATAGCTTCCTGTCGGCGCCGACTGGGCACCATTGCCGGAGCGCCGATGCTGCGAAAGGCCCGACGTGCCCCATTTCCTGACCTCTGAACCAGTCAAGGCCATCCTGGTTGCGCTGGGTGATGCGCTGGATCTTGTTGACGTCGCAGTTGTATTGTTGAATCGCGACCTGCGCGTTCGCTTCATCAACCAGCGGGGATGTGACATCCTGAACGTGCCGACGCAGGCTCGGGCCTGCGGATTGACCTATCCTGAAATCGTTGCCCATGGCAAAGCCGCAGGATGGTTTGCCATGGAGCCTGATGAGCCGGCACCACTTCCCGACGACTCTGCGGATGGCCCGACCCAGCTGCATCTCAACGACGGGCGACGACTGCTGTCCAGCTGCGTCATGTGTGCCGATGGCGGCCGCATCCTGACTTACGCCGACGTATCCACGCATTTGCAGCGTGAGGTGGGTCGGGCGCTGGAGGTTGGCTGCGCAGATATGCGTTTCCAGAACGAGACGCTGGAAAGCCAGGCCGCTTACCTGGCCTCGCTGGCTGAGGCCACAGATGAGGGTGCGCGCGCAGTTGAAGCGGCGCGGCTTGCGTTGGAACACAAGATGGCTGAACAGCGCCAACTGGAAGCGGAACTGCGCCGGCTGGCGAACATCGACGGTCTCACCGGGGCGCTGAACCGGGCCACGTTCATGAAAGCAGCCCAGGATGTATTGGAGCAGGGTCGAAACCTGACGGCGCTGATGCTTGACGTCGACCATTTCAAGATGATCAACGATCGCTTTGGACATGCCGCCGGGGACCATGCGCTGAGGCAACTTGTTGCAGTCCTGCAAACCGAAATCCGCGAACAGGATCTGCTGGGTCGTCTCGGCGGCGAGGAATTTGCCCTTGTGCTGTCAGTGCGTTCGCCTGATGAAGCCGCGGCGGTGGCCGAGCGGCTGCGGCTCCGGGTGGCGGAGAAGCGTCTGGTCTTTGGCAGCCTTGATTTCTCGATGACCGTGAGCGTCGGTGTCGCGGTTCGCGAGTCCTCGCAACGCCGGATCGATGAGGTAATCGCCGCGGCCGATGCTGCTTTGTATCAGGCGAAGGCGGCTGGCCGAAACCGCGTGGTCATGGCCCAGCAGCCCCATGCGGCCTGACCCTGCGAATCGCCCATCCCCGCAGCCAAATCGATTGTCCGGTCGACGGCCAGCCTCACCACGCATTGGTCTGTAGGTCGAGGTTCCACAACGGCTGGCGGGGAGCCAAGGGCGCTTCTAGAGCGCCTTCAGCCTGACTGTAAACAGTCAGCGCGCTCTATCTCGTTGTGAGCGAGCAACTTCATCACCCTGACCATTCCGGTCAGGGTGATGTTGCTCTAGTTCCGGTGGCTCATCAGCCGCGCCTTGTCGCGCTTCCAGTCGCGGTCCTTGATGGCCTCACGCTTGTCCTGTTTTTGCCGCCCGGTGCCGACGCCCAGCAGCACCTTTGCGCGGCCCTGGTCGTTGAAATGGATTTGCAGCGGAACCAGCGTGGCGCCCTGTTTGGCGACCGCGCCCAGAAGCTGCACAATCTGTTTCTTCTTCAGCAGCAGCTTGCGCGGCGCCCTCGGCTCGAACCGCGACAGCACACCGCCCTGGTATTCCGGGATGTAGGCGTTGAACAGCCACATCTCGCCTTCCCGCTCGCCGGCCCATGCTTCGGACAGCGTCGCTCGGCCGAGGCGCAATGACTTCACCTCGGGGCCCTTCAGCACCATGCCGGCTTCAACGGTATCCTTGATCGCATAGTCGAACCGCGCCTTGCGGTTCTGTGCCGCGACGCCGTGCGAGATCAGGCCCTTCTTTCTGGCCTCAGCCATCGTTCGCCATGAAGGTCAGTTCAGCAGCCCCACCTCGGCCATCGCGGCTTTCACGCGGGCACGGGTCGGGTCCATCAACGGCGCCAGCGGCAGGCGGCAGCGTTCGGAGGTCTTGCCCATCAGCGAGGCGGCATACTTCACCGGTCCCGGGCTGGTTTCGCTGAACAGCGCGTCATGCAGCGGCACCAGCCGGTGCTGGATCGCCATGGCATCAGCGAGGCGACCTTCGGCCCATGCGGTCTGCATCTCGCTGCACAGCCGCGGCGCCACGTTGGCAGTCACACTGATGCAGCCGTGGCCGCCGGCCGCGTTGTAGGACAGGGCGGTGTGATCCTCACCCGACAACTGGCAGAAATCGGCGCCGCAGGCACGCAGCGTGTGCAGCGGGCGGGTCAGGTTGGCGGTCGCGTCCTTGACCCCGACAATGTTCGGATGCTTGGCCAGTCGCGCCATTGTCTCAACGCTCATGTCCACCACGGACCGCGGCGGAATATTATAAATGATGATCGGCAGGTCGACGGCGTCGGCAATTGCCGTGAAGTGCAGGAACATCCCCTCCTGCGTTGGCTTGTTGTAGTACGGCGTCACGACCAGGGCGGCATTGGCGCCGGCTTCCTTGGCGTGGCGGGTCAGCGCGATGGCTTCCTCGGTGCTGTTGGAACCGGCACCGGCGATCACCGGAACCCGGCCCTTGGCAACTTCGATGGCAATCTCCACCACGCGGCGATGTTCGTCATGCGACAGGGTCGGGCTTTCGCCGGTGGTGCCGACCGGCACAACGCCGTGCGTGCCTTCCTGAATCTGCCAGTCGACGAGCGCAGCGTAGGCTTTCTCGTCAACGGATCCGTCAGCCCGCATGGGCGTGATCAACGCGACGAGCGATCCCTTGAACATTATGCTTCTCCCGACCCTGGTTTTCTGAAGCGAAGAGGCGGAACCTAGGCGTGTGATGGATGCACTGCAAGACCGAGCTTGGTAGAAGCATTCATGCGCATTCCGATCCGATTCGTTTTGGCTGGCGTTATGATGTCCGCGGCCGCAACCGCGTGGGCGGAAGGTCCCAATCCCTTGGCCGCGGTAAGGGCCGATCGCTGGGTGGAGGCGCAGGCTGAAGCCGCCCGCTTCATCGACCCGGTAGCTGAAAAGCTGGTGCTGTATCTGCGGCTGCGTGCGCCTGGTGCGGCGACAGCTTCGGAAATTGCCGATTTCATGCAGCGCAATCCCGACTGGCCGGCACAGGCAATGCTGGAGCGGCGGCGGCAGGAAGCCATCGCGTCCGATCCCGATGATGCTGCAGTCGTGGCGCAATGCAACGCCGCCGTGACGCTGGCCTCGGCGATGATGCGATGCGCCGAAGCCGTCGCCAACGCCGGACGAACGGCCGAAGCCAACGCCCTGGCACGCCAGGCCTGGGTCAGCGCCATCGACTCGTCGGCCGGAGAGGCCACGTTCGTGCGTCGCTGGGGCGGCATCGCCACCGCCGAGGATCAGTGGGCGCGGTTCCAGCACCTGGCCCGACGGTCCGATCCGTCGGACGCCGCGCGCCAGATCACCCGGCTGGATGGGGATCATCATGCTGCTGCGGAGGCACGTCTGGCCGCCAAGCGCGACGATCCGCAAACCGAGTCGCTGGTGGCCACCCTGCCGCCCGGATTGCGTGACGACCCGGGGCTGACGCTGGATCGCGTTCGGGCATTGCGCCGCGCCGATCGTGCCGCCGACGCCGCGGCGTTATTGGCCAACACGCCCGACGCCGGCGACCCGGCGGCATTCTGGACCGAGCGGAACCTGTTGGCGCGGAAACTGCTGCATGATGGGGACCCGAAGACGGCCTATGCGGTGGTTGCTTCGCACGGCCAGATCGCAGACGAGCAGCGGGCGGATGCCGATTTCCTCGCCGGCTTCATCGCCTTGCGGATGCTGCACGAGCCGGCGAAGGCGGAGCCATATTTCCGCACCTTGGCGAACTCCAGGGCGGCCATCACCCAGGCACGGGCGCATTACTGGCTGGCACGGACGGCGGTGGCCGCCGGGCGGGACAGCCGACCGGACTATGAAAAGGCCGCCGCCTGGCCGACCACGTTCTACGGACAGCTCGCGGCGATAGCCCTTGGCGTAACGCCGGCCTCGGTGATCGCCAAGGTGCGTGATCCGGCCTGGACGCAGGACACCGCCCTGGGCTTCACCGGTCATGAGGTACTGCGCGCCGCCGCATGGCTGATCGCGTGGGGCGACCCCCAACGTGCGCGGCTGTTCCTGTTGCGGATGGACGAACTGGCGCCGATCCCGGCGGAGCGGGCCCTGACTGCCGCGTTCGCGCAATATGCCGGAATGCCGGACACGGCTGTGTTCGTGGCCCGCAGGATGGGCCGGGACGGGCTGTTGTTGCCGCGCCTGGGTTGGCCCGCCCCGTTCGACACCGGGGCAGTGCCCGATCCGGCTTTTGCCCTGGGCATCATGCGCCAGGAAAGCAGCTTCGATATCGGCGCCGTCAGTTCCTCCGGCGCTCGGGGGTTGATGCAGCTTATGCCGCCGACAGCGACGGCCGTGGCGAAACAGTTGGGCATCCTGGCATCGGTCCCGACATTGACGGTTGACGCCAGCCACAATATCCGGCTGGGAACGGCTTACCTGCAGGAGGTTCTGACGCGCTTTGACAATTGCCTGCCGCTGGCCGCCGCCGCCTACAACGCCGGTCCGCATCGCGTTGCGCAGTGGCTGACGGAGAACGGCGATCCGCGCACCGGACCTATCGACATGGTCGACTGGATCGAGCTGATCCCCACCGGCGAGACCCGCAACTACGTGCAGCGCGTGACCGAAAACACGGTGATGTACCGTGCCACACGCAACGATCCGGCGCCGATCCTGTCGGCCGTGCCGTGGACGCGATAACCCATCGGATCAGCGCCTGGGACGGGTTGCCTCTGCACATCCAGGAATGGTCCGGTGGCGATCGTCTGCCACCGATCCTGTGTCTGCCGGGCATCGTCCGCACTGGTGCCGATTTCGAGTTCCTGGCCCACGAGATCGCCGAAGACCGCCGTGTCATCGCCATCGACTATCCCGGTCGCGGCGGGTCGGGGCGTGCCGCCGATGTTAAGCGTTATGCCCCGGAAGCGTGTGTCCGCGACGTCATGGACGCGTGCGCCGCGCTGCATGTTCACCACGCGACACTTGTTGGCACCAGCTTCGGCGGCCTGCTGACGATGGGGCTTGCCGCCGCGCGCCCCGGTCTGGTGCGAGCGGCCGTGCTGAACGACATCGGCCCGGAAATCGGGGCGGAGGGCGCAGACTTCGTCCGCGACTTCGTGGGGTCCGATCCCGCGTTTGAAAGCCTGGAGGCGAGTGTGGCGTTCCTGCGTGCCAACCTGCCGCCGATGTCGCTGGCCACCGATGCCGAATGGTTGCGAATGGCGGAGCTGACTTATCAGCCCGGACCCGATGGGCGCTGGCACCCGTTATGGGACACACGCATCGCGCGGCTGATGAACGGCCCGACCCCCGACCTGTGGCCGCTGTTCGGCGCCCTGGGCCATGTGCCGGTTTTGGTGATCCGCGGGGCGGTCAGCAACATCCTGCTGCCCGCCACGGTGTCACGGATGCAGGCTGAACATCCCAACCTGCAGGTGGTAACGCTGCCGGGTATCGGACACGCCCCGACGCTGCTGGAACCACCGGCCTTGTCCGCGATCCAACGGTTCCTGGCGGCATGAGGCTGGCCCGGCTGATTGCATCGGGTTTCGGCACCGGCCACGCGCCCATCGCGGCCGGCACCGTGGCGTCGGTGGCGGCGGTGCTGGTCGGCGCCGCATTGCTTGCGGTTTCCCCGGTGCTGCTTGGCTGCGCGGCCTTATTGGCGACGGTGGGTGGCTATATGGCAGTCGAACGCGCCGGCGTCAGGGGCGATCCCGGCTGGGTTGTGATCGACGAGTTTGCCGGCCAGTGGATCAGCCTGATGACGCTCGACACCCCGTCCATAACCGGGCTCGTGATTGCCTTCGTCCTGTTCCGCCTATTCGACATCACGAAGCCGGGGCCGGTGGGATGGGCGGACCGCCAGCACGGCTCGTTTGGCATCATGGCGGACGACGTAATCGCCGGCGTCATCACGGCCGTGCTGCTGATCGCTCTACGGATGCTGCGGCCCGATTGGCTAAGCTGATAGCAGCACGCAAGGCATGATGATCGTGCTGGAGCGCATTCAGGCTGACCGTGACTGAACTTTGGTCTGGTCCGGCACGTGTCATCACCATCCGGTGGTCCAATGTGCCACCCAGCTGCTTCAAACGGACGGCAGAGTTGGATATCATGCCGTCAACGAGAGAGGTGTTGCGATGGACGATGTTCGACCGGCGGGTGAGCTTCTGGTGGCGACGGATCAGCGACATCTCATTCATCCGCTGCACTTCGCCAAGGACCATGCCAATCCGAAGCTTTATGTCTCGGGCAAGGGCGCGATGCTGCGCACTGCAGACGGGCGCGAGTACATCGACGGGCTGTCCTCGCTCTGGAACGTCAATATTGGCCACGGCCGCAAGGAACTTGCCGTGGCGGCGGCGTCGCAGATGGAGACACTGGCCTACGCATCGGCGTATGCTGGATTCACAAACGAGCCCGCGATCCGGCTGGCGGAACGCATTGTCGACCTCGCCTACGACAACATGGCGGCGGTCTATTTCACCACCGGCGGCGCCGAATCCAACGAAAGCGCGTTCAAGTTCGCCCGCTATCATTGGAAGCGCCTGGGCAAGCCGAACAAGGTAAAGATCATCTCGCGCCGCTACGGCTATCACGGCGTCACCATGGCGGCGATGAGCGCCACCAGCCTGCCCAACTACCAGAAGATGTTCGGCCCCCTGGTGCCGGAGTTCCTGCAGGTCGCGCCACCTTACCCGTACCGCTGGCCAGGCAATGGTGATGCCGGGATCGGGGCAGCCGACGCGGTCGAGGAGGCGATCCTGGCCGAAGGTGCGGACACCGTCGCGGCGATCATCGCCGAACCGGTGATAGGTTCCGGCGGTGTCATCGTTCCGCCGCCCACCTACTTTCCGCGTCTGCGCGAAATCTGTGACCGCCACAACGTGTTGCTGATTGCCGATGAGGTCATCACCGGTTTCGGCCGCACCGGCCAGTGGTTCGGCATGGGGCACTGGAACACCAAGCCCGACCTGATGTCCTTCGCCAAGGGCGTCACCTCAGGCTACCTGCCGCTGGGCGGTGTCATCATCTCCAAGCACATGCACGACGTCATGCTGGATGCCCCGGCCGACGAGAAGTTCATGCATGCTGCCACCTACTCCGGCCATCCGGTCTGCTGCGCCGTCGCCCTGGCCAACATCGACATCATCGACAAGGAAGGCATGGTGGAACGCGCCGGGGTGCAGGGCGACCGCTTCCGCGCCAATCTGGAATCCCTGCTGACCCTGCCCAATGTCGGTGAGGTCCGGGGCATCGGCATGCTTGCCGCGATCGAACTGGTCGAGGACCAAGGCAGCAAAGCGCCCGCCAAGGGTCTCGGTGCCAAGGTCGTTGCCGAGGCCGCCAACCGCGGCCTGATCCTGCGCCTGCGTGCCGCCGCCGACGGTCCGCCGGCCAGTGGCGACACGTTGTGCCTCGCGCCGCCGTTGCCGACCCCGGAAGCGACCCTGGACCGCATTGTTTCGATCATTGGGGATTCGATCCAGGCGGTGACGTGACCGCGTTCAGACGACAGGGATGAACGCCAGGCGCAGCAGCCCGACCCGGCCGGTGTTGAAGCCGAACGCCGACATGCGCAGATAGGCCTCGTACTGCCGGACCTTGTCCTCGCCAACAATGGCGACGGCCTCGGTTCGGCGACGACGCAGGTTCCGGTACCAGACGTCGCAGGTGCGGGCGTAGTGCAGACGATCGTTGCGTAACGCTATCAACTCGAACGTGCCGCTGGCGGCTTCCACGAGTTCGTGCGGTTGCGGCAGTTCGGCATCGGGAAAGATGTGTTCGCGGATGAATGCGCTGTTCTCGTCGGTGCCCATCGTGCCGTAGGCGATGGTCTGCAGAGACAGCGCGCCGCCAGGCCGCAGCCAGGAACGGCATTTCCGGAAGAATTCCTGATACAAGCCGATTTTCTGCCGGCGGTTGTCGCCGGGACTGGCGAAATGCTCCAGCGCACCAACGGACACGATCGAATCATAAAGTTCCGCCGGCACGTGGTCGATCCAGCTTTCCTTGCGCAGCTCGATCCGCGTGTCGCCCCGGGCAAGAATGTGCTGATGCTGGGCGTCGCTGAGGGTAAGTCCGGTGGTATGCTCAACCGGCGTGTGGTCCAGGGCGCGGGCCATCAGGCTGCCCCAGCCGCAGCCGATATCCAGCAGCCGACGCGCCCGCGCCGCACCGGCCGCGTCCAGATGGAAGTCCAGCTTTCGGTACTGGGCCGCGGCCAATTGTTCCGGGCCCTCGTCGTCGTGCCACAGGGCGCAGGAATAAGTCATGGTCTCGTCAAGCCACAGCGCATAGAAGGTGTTACTGAGATCGTAATGGTGCCTGATCGCGGCCTCGGTTCCGCCGCGCTTAGAAGTTGCGGTGTCAGGCTGTGTGTTCGTGGGCGGGGACATGTCGTGCCTCGGACGCGGCGTGAGCTGTCGAGATTGCCCGTAGCGGTGATCCTGACAAGCCCTACGTGTGGCAGACATAGATTGCCAGGGCCCGCGCCCCGGTGCAGATCCTGATGCGATGGCGGGCAAATGATGGGGACGTCGAGCATGCGATCCACCTTCTGGCATCGGTGTCCGGTCACCGCGGTCCTGCTGTGTCTGCTGATGGCCGCGCATTGTCGGGCCGCCACGCTGCCGCCTGTCGAGTCAAAGACCGGGCTTGTCGTCTCCGCCCAGCGACTGGCCGCGGAAGCCGGGATCGAGATGTTGCGCCGGGGCGGCAATGCAATCGATGCGGCGGTGGCCGTCGGTTATGCCGAGGCGGTGGTCAATCCGTGCTGCGGCAATATCGGCGGCGGTGGATTCCTGACCGCGCACCTGCCCGATGGGCGCGATGTTTTCCTGAACTTCCGTGAGACAGCGCCCGCAGCCGCGAGCCGGGACATGTATCTGGACGCCGCCGGCCGCCCGGTGCACGGCGCCAGCCTGTATGGCTGGAAGGCGGTCGGCGTGCCGGGGACGGTGGCCGGGCTGGATACCGCCCTGGCTAAATACGGCACGATGCAGCGGGCGTTGGTCATGGCGCCGGCGATCCGGCTCGCCCGTGACGGGTTTGTGCTGACGGTGGCGGATGCCGACATCATCGCTCATGGTGCTGCGCTGCTGCGGCGGAATCCGGCCGCGGCAGCGATTTTTCTACGCCCCGACGGATCGGTCCCGGTGGCCGGCGACCGGCTGGTGCAGTCCAACCTGGCGGCGACCTTGCAGGCGATCTCCGACCAGGGGCCAGACGCCTTCTACAAGGGCCGCATACCCGCGCAGGCCGAGGCGGCATCCAAGGCGGGCGGGGGCATCCTGACAGCCGCGGATTTCGCATCCTACCGAGTGACCGAGGGCGCGCCGCTGGCGTGCTCCTACCGCGGCTATCGCGTGCTGTCAGCGCCGCCGCCATCGTCCGGTGGAGTGACCATCTGCGAAACGCTGGACATCCTGGAAGGCTACAACCTGCACGCCCTGGGGTATCATTCAGCCGAGTCGGTCCACGACATAGCCGAGGCGCTGCGCCTGGCGTTCTTCGACCGCAACACCTATCTGGGCGATCCGGCCACCATGCGCGTGCCACTGACGCGGCTGCTGTCGAAGGACTATGCCACGCGCCTGCGCGGGACGATCAGCGATCGCGCGACCCCATCGGCAAGCCTGGGGCCAGCGGTGGCGCCGCCGGGCGAGCGTGACGAAACCACACATTTTTCGGTGGTCGACAAGGACGGGGGGGCCGTTGCCCTGACCTATACGATCAACGGCGCCTTCGGATCGGGGATGATCGCCGGCGACGCCGGGTTCCTGATGAACGACGAGATGGACGATTTCACCATAAAGCCGAATGTGCCGAACCAGTTCGGATTGGTTCAGGGCGACGCCAATGCGATCGCCCCCGGCAAGCGTCCACTGTCATCGATGGCACCCACGATCGTGCTGAAGGACGGCAAGGTGGCGATGGTGCTGGGATCACCTGGCGGCCCACGCATCATCACCGCGACGCTGGAGACCATCCTGAACATGATCGACTACAGGATGAACGCGCAGGAGGCCGTCAGCGCGCCGCGGATCCACAGCCAGTGGTTGCCTGATGTTCTGTATACAGAACCGTTTGCCCTGTCGGAGGATACCGAGGCTTTGCTGGCGCGGATGGGCTACAAGATCCAACAGCAGAAGCCGTGGGGCGCGGTTGCGCTGATTGCGTCAGCTGGACTGGCGCATATTCATCCAACCGATGCGGCCGCGGACTCAGTGGTGACGCATGTACCCGCTTCGACGGAGTTCCTGGGCGCCAATGATCCGCGGCGCCCAGGCGGAGCAGCGCTCGCGCCGTGATGATCGGACGGGGCGTGCTGGCTGCGCACGACAGCGCCCCTGGCCCGCGGATTACCGCGGAATACGCACCATCATCGACGAGATCCCGTGGACGAAGCTGGAATAAACCCGTTTCGGCTCTTCCATCAATTCGATCACCGGGAAGCGCTGCATGATCTCCTCCCACAGGATCGTCAGTTGCAGCTCCGCCAAGCGGTTGCCGACGCAACGATGGATGCCGAAACCAAAGGACAGGTGCTGGCGCGGCCGAGCGCGATCAATGATGAAACGGTCGGCGTTGTCGATCGCTTCGGCATCGCGGTTGCCGGAGATGTACCACATCGCCAGCTTCTCGGGGGCTTTGATCGTCTTGCCGCCAAGCTCATGATCGGACAGCGCCGTCCGCCGCATATAGGCGATCGGCGTCTGCCACCGGATGATCTCCGGCACCATCGTCGACACCAGCGCCGGATTGTTCCGCAGCTTGCGATACTCGTCGGGATGCTTGTTCAGCGCCCACAGCCCGCCGCTGATCGAATTCCGGGTCGTGTCGTTCCCGCCGACGATCAGCAGCACGCAATTGCCCATGAATTCCATCGGATCCATGTTCCGCGTCGCCTCGCCGTGCGCCAGCATCGAGATCAGATCGTTCCCGCCCGGGGTATTCACCCGCAGGTTCCACAATTCCATCATTGCCGAGGCCATCTTGCGCAATTCGGTGAACCGTTCCTCCTCGGTTTTCACCAGCGCATTGGGGTCCTTGAAGTTGGTCGTAGCGATGTTGGACCAGTGGGTCAGGTCACGGCGCTTCTCGAACGGGTAGTCGAACAACGTCGCCAGCATCTGCGTGGTCAGCTCGATCGACACATGCTCGACCCAGTCAAACGTCTCCCCCCGCGGCAGCCCATCGAGGATCCTGATGGCGCGTTCGCGAATTGTATCTGCCATCGAGGCCAGGTTGCCGGGCGCCACGATCGGGGCCACGACAAGGCGCTGCACATCGTGCTTCGGCGGATCCATCGCGATGAACATCGCCAGCCTGTACTGCGTCTCCTGGTCCAGCAGCGTGATTCCGGACGCCGAAGAAAAAACCTGAGGATTGGTCTCGGCCTTCATGATGTCCTTGTAGCGCGTCACCGACCAGTAAGGGCCAAACTGGCTGTCGGCGGTGTAATGGACCGGGTCATCGCGCCGCAGCCGCGCAAACCAGTCCGGCCAAACGTCGTCCTGGAACAGGCGTGCGTCGGAGACGTCGATCTGATCGAGCGGAGTGGTCCAGGGGTCGCCCATCATCGCGGGACTGACGGGTGCGTTCACTTTCGTCTCCCCTCCCAGGCTGGATCACAACATAGGAACATAGATGACTTGCCGCAATTGACGAATCATCAATCCTGGACGGTGGACAGAAAGCCCAGCGCACGTCACGTTTGGCACGATAATTCGGAACGGATCTGATGATGCTCCCGCAATCGACGCTCGACGAGGCCGACGCCCTGCTGGCCGCCTGCCGATCAAAGGGTATCATGGTGGCAACCGCCGAAAGCTGCACCGGCGGGCTGATCGCCGCGGCGTTGACCGCGATCGCAGGTTCTTCCGATGTAGTGGACCGCGGTTTCGTAACCTACTCCAATGAGGCCAAGAACGAAATGATCGGCGTGCCGATGCCGCTCATCAACGTACATGGGGCGGTCAGCCTGGCAGTGGCTGCGGCGATGGCGGATGGGGCGCTGGCGCGGTCGCGTGCGGCCGTCGCGGTAGCGGTGACCGGCGTGGCCGGACCCGGCGGTGGCAGTGCCGAGAAGCCGGTTGGCCTGGTGTGTTTTGGCCTGGCCCGGACCGGGCAACCGGCGACGACCGACCAGCAGGTGTTTCCTGGCGATCGGGCAGCGATTCGGGCGGCGACGGTGGACCATGCCTTCAAGATGATACGCGCAGCGCTCTGATGGAATTCTCGATCCCCAGGGCGTTGCTGGCGATCGATCCACTGACGGCGCTGGGCGTTCTGGTGGCCACCGCGGCCACTGACGCGGTCTACGTGATGTTCTCGTCCGCCATCGCTTCACGCAAGCGCCTGCCCGCGGCGACATGGAGCAGCGTGTGGTACTTGCTGTCTTCATTCGCGGTCATCAGCTACACCCAGAACTGGGTGTATGTCGTGTTTGCGGCTGTGGGCTCCTGGCTGGGTGCCTTCGCCTCGATGACCTATCTTCGTCGACCGCCCCAGTAGCGGAAAGCCGTCACCCACACCATGTGATGTGCAGGAGGACAGCACCATGCAAGCGACCCTGAACGACCACGTGATTGCCCGCAGTGACGACGTCGTGGAAACCGGCGGTTATGCCTACTTTCCGCCGAGTGCGACCAAACTGGAATGGCTGGTGAAGGCACCTAAGACCGAGGCGGATCATGCCTGCCCGCATGGCGTTCAGTTCTACGACGTGGTGCTGGACGGCGACCGTCATCCGCGGATGGCCTGGTCATACGAGCGGCCGCAGCCGAAGATGGAGGCTGTGCGCGACCGCTTTGGCTTCTGGAAGGATATCAAGGTCGCCTGAGCCAGGAAAGCAGCAAGCGGTTTACCATTTGCCTTGAACGGGCGCAGCCTTGAACAGGCGCAGTCTTGAACGACTGTGGGATCTTCTGAAAGCTGACCTGCCCTGCGCTCGCTGAAAGTCCGGCTACTGGGGCTTTGGGCACTGTCGCTGGTTGCCAGCCTGGCGGTCGCGGTCTTCCTGATCGAGATCTATCGCCAGTCCAGCGAGGCGCAGGTGGGACATGCCGAGGCGGCTATCGTCCGAGCCTGCGACATGATCCAGGACCGCTATGGCTTCTATACCGTGGGATGGTCGGCGCAGGCATCGACGTTGTCCGATGAACGCCTGCGTGCGGACCTTGCAACCGTGGTTGCGGTTGCGCTGGCCCATCAGGATGGTGTCGAAGGCGGCATCTGGCAAACCGTCTCCGGATCGCTGGCGTATGCCTACCCCACTTACGAGGGAAGCGGGCCCAAGCTCGATCTTCCGGCGGCGGAACGTGACGAAATCCAAGCGGCGAACGAACGTGCGGCGCGTGACGAACAGCCTGTGGAACACCGCACCAGCTCAAAAACGCAGACATTGTTGTTGCACGCTTGTCCGCTGAGGGGGCCGATCGCCGGCCTCACAGGCTGGACCATGACGCGGGTCCAGTCAGCGCCGGGTTTGCGCCAATTGCAGCTTGGATTCGGTGTGCTGCTCGCGTTGATGCTGGCGATGTCTGCCTTGCTCTGGCGGACCCTGTCGGTATGGGGACGCCATGTACGTAGCATTGAAACGGCTCTTGCCAAATCCGCCCCCGGCGGCACGCTCTCGGCCCCACGGACCGGTGAACGGGAACTCGACCGTATCATCGACGCGCTGAACGACGCGGGCGAGCGATTGGCGAAGGCGCGGGCGGAGTCGGACGAGATGGGGATCCGGGTCGCCCGGGCGGAACGACTGGCCGGGCTGGGACGGGTCGCGGCCGGCATCGCGCATGAAATTCGTAATCCGATCGCGGCGGCCCGGCTGCAGGGGGAAAATGCCCTAGCCGGAGACGACCGCCGGCGCAGCCAGGCCATCATCGACATGCTCGGCCAGATCGCCCGGCTGGATGCGCATGTTGCGGAGTTGCTCGCCATGACGCAACGGGCCGAACCGCATGCGGTGCGTATCGATCTGGCCGCTTTCCTGGCTGACCGGGTCGCGCCTCTCCAGGACATCGCTTCGGCGAAAGGCGTGACAATCGCGGTCCGCGGCGCCGAGGGCTCAGTTTGCCTGGATCCGGCCATCATCGGCCGCGTGCTGGACAACCTGATCATCAACGCGGTTCGACATGTCCTGCCGGGCGGAGCCGTGACGCTGGCGGCCGAACGCGACCCGGAGCTGGTGACCCTGACGGTCGAGGATTCCGGTCCGGGAGTAGCGCCCGAAATGCAGGACCGGCTGTTCGAGCCATTCGCCACCGGCCGCGCCGACGGCACGGGTCTGGGGCTGGCAATCGCGCGTGAACTTGCCGATGCGCATGGCGGGCGGCTGGTGCTTCGCCCGCCCACTGCCGGTTCGGGGGCGGTCTTTGCCCTGACCGTCCCGCAGGAGGGCGCATGCGCAGAATCCTGATCGTCGATGACGACACGGCATTGCGGCAGGCGCTTGCGACAGCGGTGTCCGATCTTGGGTATCAGCCCGCGGAAGCGGAAAATGGCGAAGCCGCCTTGGCGTTTCTTGCCGGCGAGGAGGCGGACGCTGTTCTGCTCGATCTTCGTATGCCGGGAATGGACGGGATGGAGGTGTTGCGGCGTCTGCGCGACCGGCCCGGAACGCCGCCTGTTGCCGTGCTGACCGCGGTGCCGACCAGCGACAACACGATCGAAGCGATGCGCCTGGGGGCGGCCGATCATCTGGCAAAACCGATCGGCCGTGACGAACTGCGCGCGCTGTTGTCGCGGATGCTGGCCGATCCGGAGGCGGAGCGGGCGACGACCCAGACCGGCGTAGCCGCGTGTGAGGGAGAACTGATCGGGCTGAGTGCGGCCATGCGTGACGTCCAGAAGGCGATCGGACTGCTCGCTGACAGCGATGCGACCGTGCTGTTGTTGGGCGAGACTGGAACCGGCAAGGAAGTGGTGGCACGGGCCATTCATCAGCACGGCAAGCGTGCCAAGGCGCCTTTCGTACCGGTCAATTGCGCGGCGATTCCGGCGGACCTGCTCGAAAGCCTGCTGTTCGGGCATACCCGCGGGGCGTTCACCGGTGCGGTCGCGGATCGCGTCGGCTCATTTCGGGAGGCGCAGGGCGGCACCCTGTTCCTGGACGAAATCGGCGACATGGATCTGACGATGCAGGCCAAGCTGCTGCGCGCGCTGCAGGAGCGGGTCGTTACCCCGGTCGGCGGCCGGCCAATTCCCATCGAAGTGCGGGTGATCGCTGCGACCCATCGTGACCTGGTCCAGGCGGTTCGCGACGGGCGGTTCCGCGAGGACCTTTACTACCGCCTAGGTGTCGTGCCGCTGAATCTACCGCCGCTGCGCGACCGCCTGGCTGACATCATTCCGCTCGCCGAGTATTTTCTGACCCTGTCCGCCGGCGGCGCGAAACGGCTGAACGCCGGTGCTGCGGCACGGCTGCTCGCGCATTCCTGGCCCGGCAACGTCCGCGAGCTGCTGAACGCCATGAAGCGCGTGGCAACGCTTGTACGACAGCCGGTCATCTCCGCTGCCGATCTGGATTTTCTGGTGCAACGCCCTGGAGTGGAGGCGACCGACTGGCTTACCGGGACATTGCCCGAAGCGGTATCGCGGATGGAGATCGCGCTGATCCGCAGGGCGCTGGATGCTTGCCAGGGTAATCGGGCTCAGGCGGCAGAGCGGCTGGGTATACGCCGCCAGCTTCTCTACCAGAAGCTAGCGCGTTACGGCTTGGATATGTCCCAAAATGGTACGGCCGGCGTCCCAGGAGGGGACATCGATGGCGCGACCGACTGACCGCATTCGTGCAATCTCAATGCCATAGAATTGGCATGGCGCTTGCGGTAGCTCCGGCGGGCCGGGTGCCCTGAAAACGGAGGCTTCGAATGCGAACACGACATGCCATGCTGGCCGCGGCGCTGATTGGCGGAGCCGCCGGTATTGCTCACGCACAGGTCGCGGCCACCTATGATCCCTCCCAATTGCCGGCGTATCATGGCAATGTTGCCCAATACAGCCTGACTCCGCGCGGCGATGTAGATGGACTGATCCTGACCGACGGCACCGAGGTCCACCTGCCGCCGCACCTCGGCACGCAGTTGGTCTTCGCGGTGAAGCCAGGCGACGCCGTGACGGTTCATGGTCTGCGCGCCAGAGCCATCGCGATGGTGCAGGCGATGTCGGTCACGAACGACGCCAGCGGCAACGGCGTAACCGACATTGGCCCGGGTGGCCTGCCCGGTCCAGGAGGGCGGCAGCAGATCCTGACAGCCGAAGGCCACATCAAGGTGCAGCTTCATGGCCCGCAAGGCGACCTGAACGGCGTCTTGCTGGAGGACGGAACCATTGTGCGGCTGCCACCGCCAGAGGCGGAACGTCTCGCTGCAGATCTGACGCCGGGCGCGCCGCTGTATGTCCAGGGCGAGGGCTTTGCCGGTCCGCTTGGCCGCGTGATCGCGGCAACGTCGATCGGTCCGAACCAGGATCAACTGGCACAGATCTCCGCCCCGCCTCCGCCCGGGCCAGGGCATCGCCCGCCGCCCCGGGTGGGATTCGGCCTCGTTCCGCCACCCCCTCCCGGCCCGAGGGGCTAGAGCGTGCGGATCGACACCGTGGAGTGGTGCCTGGACCGCGCACAGCCCTCTGCCACAGGCGGTCGCAGCACTCTGGCAACACGACGCGGACCCAGCCGCAACGGACCGAGCTGGTGAGCACACCTTCCAAGCAACCGTCGTCGCGGTCCCGCCGCGGGCTGGACGGCATTAACTTCCTCATGGCCGACGTGCGGGACGGTGTCGGCCCGTATCTGTCGATCTATCTGAAAGGCGCGCAGCACTGGGATGCCGGGGCTATTGGCCTCGCCATGGGGGCGTCCTCGATCGCTGCCGCGATCTGCCAGATACCGGCAGGCGTGCTGGTTGACAGCACAGCGGCCAAGCGATTGCTGATCGCCGTGTCCGGGCTGACTGTCGGGCTTGGATGCCTGCTGATCGTGCTGTTTCCCAGCTTCTGGCCCGTCATCGCCGCCCAGGCGATGCTCGGCGCCGCCGCCGCGATCATCCCTCCCGCGATCGCTGCCTTGTCGCTTGGCCTGGTCGGGCGCCGGCTGTTCGACGCCAGGATCAGCCGCAATGAGGGCTTTAACCATGGCGGCAATCTGCTTGCTGCCATCCTGGCCGGAACGCTGGGCCAGATGGTCGGGTATCACTGGATCTTCTATCTGGTCTGCGCGTTTGCCGTCTTCAGCGCGCTGATCGTCACCCTGATCAAGCCAGCCGAGATCGACCACGAAGAGGCCCGGGGTGGGGAGGATTCCAACCATGAACCAATGGCTTTCCGGGCGTTGTTGCGCAAGCGAGACCTGATGATCTTTCTGGCTTCGGTGGCGCTGTTTCACTTCGGCAACGCGGCTATGCTGCCGATGGCCGGACAGGTGCTGGCACAGACCCACCCTGGAGAGGACGCGATCGCGTTGTCGGCCTGCATCATCGCCGCGCAGTTTGTGATGATCGGCGTTGCCTGGGCTGTCGGGCGGGCGTCGGCCCGCGGCATTGGCCGGAAGCCGATCTTCCTCGCCGCCTTCTCGATCCTGCCGGTCCGCGGCGTGTTGTTCGCTTTCACCTCCAGCCCCTACGCCGTCGTTGCCATCCAACTGCTGGACGGCGTGGCGGCGGGCATCTTCGGCGTGATTTCCGTGCTGATCGCCGCCGACCTCATGCGCGGCACCGGGCGGTTCAATGTTGCCCAGGGATTGACCGCGCTGTCGGTCGGTATCGGCGCAACGCTGAGCAATGCCACCGCCGGATATGTCGTGCAATGGTTCGGCTATTCCGCGGGATTCCTCTACCTCGCCGGGATCGCGGCCTGCGCGTTGGCCTTCTTCATCCTGTTGATGCCGGAGACCAAGGACCAGGGTGACATGCCGGAAGCGTTGCACGCGGTCAGTGCATGATGGCTGCGCTTGCCGCTTCGACCTGGTCGGTCTGGGTGATCGCGGCTCTGGCGACCGCCGGTGTGATCCTGCGTCCGTTTGCCTGGCCGGAGTTCATCTGGGCGGTCGCCGGGGCCGGCCTGCTGATCGTGCTCAAGCTGCTGCCGGCGCATGAGGCGCTTGGGGCGGTCGCGAAGGGCGCCGACGTCTATCTGTTCCTCATCGGCATGATGCTGCTGGCGGAACTCGCCCGCCTGGAGGGGCTGTTCGACTGGCTGGCGGCGAAGGCGGCACGGCAGGCACAAGGTTCCGCGACGCGGCTGTTCACGCTTGTCTTTGCGGTCGGCACCGTGGTGACGGTGTTCCTGTCCAACGACGCGACGGCGGTGGTGCTGACGCCGGCGGTTGCCGCGGTGGTGAAGACCGCGCGGGGACAGGAGCCGCTGCCCTATCTTTTCATCTGCGCCTTCATCGCCAATGCCGCGAGCTTCGTGCTGCCGATCTCCAATCCGGCGAACCTGGTCATCTATGGCAGCCAGATGCCGACACTGGCGCACTGGCTGCGCAGCTATGGGTTGGCATCGGTGCTGTCGGTGGCGGCCACCTTCATCGTGCTGCGTTGGTCACAGCGCGCGCGCCTGCGGCAGTCGCTTTCCGCTGAAATCGAGGTGGTGCCGTTAAGCGGCGGCGGGCGAATGGCCGCGGCCGGCATCGGTGCGACGGCGCTGGTGATGCTGGCGGCGTCGTGGTTCGACATCCAGCTTGGGCTGCCCGCTTTCGTCGCGGGGGTGGTGACGGCAATGCTCGTACTGGTGCGCTCCCGCCATAGCGTGATCACCCTGATAGGTGGGATTTCCTGGGGCGTCCTGCCGCTGGTCGCCGGCTTGTTCATATTGGTCGAGGCGCTGCAGCGGACCGGGGTCACCGAGGGTCTGGCCATGTTGTTGCGGGACCTGATCGCATGGTCGGCAATCGGAGGCGCATGGGTCGCGGGCACCGTGCTCGCCGTGGCGTGCAACCTGGTGAACAATCTGCCGGCCGGACTGCTGGCTGGCCGGGTCGTGCAACTTGCCGCTGCGCCGGAGACGATGCGCGCGGCGGTGCTGATCGGCGTCGATCTGGGGCCGAACCTGTCAGTAACCGGATCGCTGGCGACAATTCTTTGGCTGACCGCACTCCGGCGGGAGGGATTGCGCGTCGGCGCCTGGCAGTTCCTGGGTCTGGGGGCGCTGGTCATGCCTCCGGCCCTGGTACTCGCGATTGCAGGCGCGACGTTGTCCTGGTGACGGCGCACGAACAACCGCGGGTGTTTCCGCCAACCGCGCATATGGCTTTATTGATGGCCTGCAACAGCACCGAATGCCCAAACGCTGCGCCGAGGACGTCGATACCATGCAGTCGTCGATCACTCGGCGGGCCATCGCTGTAGCCGGTGATCAAAAGAACCGGCTGCCCCGCATATCGGGACCGGATCGCCAGCGCCAACTCGATACCGTCCGGACATCATCGAGCACCAGGTCGGTGATCAACAGGTCGATGCTGCCGCCGGTCGGCTCGAAACACAGCAACGCGTCTGCTGCACTGCCGGCGACGATGACGATGTAACCGGACATTTCAAGCAACTGGGAAGTGACGGCAGGTGCCGCCGGCTCATTGGGATTTCCACAACCGGACGAGGTCGCCGCGCCTGCCCGGTAAATAACCAACGATAAATCCCCAGCGCGGCTCGGCAGGTTCACGGCTCTGGCGATGACGAAGCCAATGGTGGTCTTCGCTCTGGGAAAGACACAACATACCAAAAGATGCAGTCCAGGCGGGAACATTGCCGGCTGCGTTTGAAATCACAGTTGGGCGTTAGTATCAAGTGAAATAACCTTGCAACCGCTACCGGAAGATGTGGCGGTGGGCTGCGGCCGTCCGGAAAGCGGCACCATGGTCCCCATGCGGTCGCAAGGGGACCGATGGGATCTGCGGACTGCCATCGTCATTGACTCGTGCGGCCCGGCACATCATAAGCGCCATTATCCGGGTCAATCCGATACCCGGTCCCCGCCTGACGCGGGGGCTACGCCGCTCCGCGAGGGTTCGCGCAGCGGCGCTTATCTGTTTGGAGATACATCAACCGTGTTCGAAGCCCTTTCGGACAAGCTGTCAGGCGTTTTCGATAAGCTCCGCACCCGCGGATCGCTGAACGAGGCCGACGTTACCGAAGCGCTGCGCGAAGTCCGCCTGGCGCTGCTCGATGCCGACGTCGCCCTGCCGGTGGTGCGCGACTTCATCGCCAAGGTGCGTGAACGCGCCGTGGGCGCCGAGGTGCTCTCTTCGGTCACGCCCGGCCAGCAGGTCGTCAAGATCGTCAACGACGTGATGATCGAGGCGCTGGGCGGTGAAGGCGCCGTCCCGATCAACCTCAACGCCGCCGCGCCGGTGCCGATCCTGATGGTCGGCCTGCAGGGTTCAGGCAAGACCACAACCTCCGGCAAGATCGCCCGCCGGTTGACCGACCGGCAGAAGCGCCGCGTGCTGCTGGCCAGCCTTGATACCCAGCGTCCCGCCGCGCAGCTTCAGCTGGCGCAGCTGGCCGATCAGGCCGGCGTTCCCAGCCTGCCGATCGTCGCGGGCCAGACCCCGGTCCAGATCGCCAACCGCGCCATGGATGTCGCCCGTCGGGAAGGGTTCGACGTCGTCATCCTCGACACCGCCGGCCGCCTGTCCATTGACCAGGAGCTGATGGACGAGGTCCGCGCCGTCCGCACCGCCACCAACCCGGCGGAAACGCTGCTGGTGGTTGACGCCATGACCGGCCAGGACGCCGTCAACACCGCCAAGGCGTTCAACGACGCGCTGTCGATCACCGGCATCGTCATGACCCGCATGGACGGCGACGCCCGCGGTGGTGCCGCGCTGTCGATGCGTGCCATCACCGGCGCGCCGATCAAGCTGATCGGCATCGGCGAGAAGCAGGACGCGCTCGAAGACTTCCATCCGGAACGCGTCGCCGGCCGCATCCTCGGCATGGGCGACATTGTCGGCCTGGTTGAACGCGCCAGTGAAACCATCGATCAGGCCGAGGCCGAAAAGCTCGCTGCCCGGATGATGAAGGGCAAGTTCGACCTGGAGGACTACGCCGCCCAACTCAAGCAGATCGGCAAGATGGGCAGCATTTCCTCCATTGTCGGCATGCTGCCCGGCGCCGGCAAAATCATGCAGCAGCTTGAGGGCAAGGATCTCGACACCAAGGTGTTCAAGCGCCAGGACGCGATCATTTCGTCGATGACGATCAAGGAACGCCGCCAGCCCGACATCATCAAGGCCAACCGCAAGAAGCGCATCGCCGCTGGCTCCGGGACTTCGGTCCAGGAGGTCAACCGGCTGCTGAAGCAGTTCGACCAGATGTCTGAGATGATGAAGAAAATGAGCAAACTGGGGCAGAAAGGCCTGATGCGTCAGGGCCTTGGCGCCCTGATGCCGAAGGGCATGTCGCCGCAGCATCGCAGACCGTTTTGAACAACAGGAGCAATTGATAGATGGGCCTCAAGATTCGCCTTGCCCGTGCCGGTGCCAAGAAGCGTCCGTACTACCACATCGTGATCGCCGACAGCCGCAGCCCCCGCGATGGGCGGTTCATCGAGCGTGTTGGCAGCTACAACCCGATGTTGCCCGCCGAACATGCGGATCGCGTCCGCATCCAGGCCGAACGGGTAACGCACTGGCTGGATAACGGGGCGGTGGCTACGGAACGCGTTGCCAAGTTCCTCGGCAAGGCCGGGCTGGCCCCGATGCCGGTCTGGAGCGAGCAGCCGCAGCAATCCGCGCCCAAGAAGAAGGCGCAGGAACGCGCCAAGGCCGCCGCGGCTGCCGCTGCGTAAAGCATGCCCGATCGCCGCATCCAATTGGGCGTGATCGGACGGGCACACGGTGTGCGTGGGTTGGTGAAGGTCACCAGCCACACTGCCGACCCCGCCGACCTGACCGCGTATGGACCACTCTACGATCCACAGGGACAGGTTTTTGTCCTGCGCTGGAAAGCGGAGGGCGTGGCCGAGGTCTCACGCGTGGTGGATGGCGTTGCGGTGAAGGTGGCAGACAGGGCCCAGGCCGAAAAGCTGACGAATACGCGGCTGTTCATCGACCGGGATGCCTTGCCGCCGGCCGATGCGGATGAATACTACCTGACCGACCTGATCGGATTGGCCGCCGTGGATCCGGCGGGACGGCCGCTGGGAAAGGTTGCAGTCGTGCATGATTACGGCGCCGGCGCCAGCTTCGAAATCGCCCGCGCGGGTTCGCCGCTGCTGGTGCCATTCACGGCTGCCTGCGTGCCGACTGTCGATATCGCGGGTGGAACGCTGGTTGTGGTGATGCCGGACGAGGTTGTGGTCGCGCCGGACACGACTCCACCACCGACGCCGGATGCGGAGCAGGCGGCATGACCTGGCGTGCTTCCGTCCTGACACTGTTCCCCGCGATGTTTCCGGGGCCGCTTGGCCAGTCGCTGGCCGGGCGTGCGCTGGAAACGGCAGCATGGTCGCTGGATGTCGTGAACATCCGCGATTTTGCTACGGATCGCCACCGCACGGTGGACGATACCCCCTTCGGCGGCGGGGCCGGCATGGTAATGCGGCCCGACATCGTCGACGCCGCGGTCGAATCCATCGCCGATGAGCGGCCCGTGGTGTGTCTGACGCCGCGCGGCCGGCGGTTCACCCAGGCTGACGCCCAGTGTTTCGCATCTGACCCAGGAATCATCCTGCTGTGCGGCCGCTACGAAGGGATTGATCAGCGGGTCATCGAGCAGCGGCAAATGACCGAGTTCAGCATCGGCGACTATGTGCTGTCCGGCGGTGAGCTGCCGGCCCTGGTGCTGTTGGACAGTATCGTGCGGTTGCTGCCTGGCGTGATGGGCGCGGCCGACAGTGCCATCGAAGAAAGTTTCTCCCGCGGATTGCTGGAATATCCCCATTACACGCGCCCGGCCGAATGGCAGGGGCGCCGGGTGCCGGATGTGCTGCTGTCCGGCCACCATGGTGCCGTTGCGGCCTGGCGGCAGGCGGAATCCGAACGAATCACCCGCGAACGCAGGCCCGACCTGCTTGCCGCGGCCCCATAGCAAAGCAAGAGGACCTAGACATGAACATTATCCAGCAATACGAGGCGGACGAGATCGCTCGCCTGACCGCCGCCCGTGCGGTTCCCGACTTCATTCCTGGCGATACGGTGCGGGTGTCGGTGAAGGTCGTCGAAGGCGAGCGCTCCCGCACCCAGGCCTTTGAAGGGGTCTGCATCGCCCGGTCCAATAAGGGCCTGAACAGCAACTTCACCATTCGCAAGATCAGCTATGGCGAAGGCGTTGAGCGCGTGTTCCCGCTCTATGCACCGACCATTGCCGAGATCGCGGTGGTGCGTCGCGGCGATGTGCGCCGGGCAAAGCTGTATTACCTGCGTGGCCGCAGCGGCAAGTCGGCCCGTATTGCTGAACGCGCGCGGTCGGTGACGACGGCGGCCGAACCGGCGGCGGCTGAATAGCCAGGTCGACGGACGGGCACGCGCGCAAGCGCGTGCATACGCAGAAGGGAGCGGCGGATCCCAGGATCGAGTGCGGAGCGACATCACCCTGGCTGGAACAGGCAGGGTGATAAAGTTGCTCGCCCAAACAGCAAGATGAGTCGCCGACCGTTTACAAGTCAGCCCGAAGACGCGTCTGGGACCGGGAGCGCAGGACGCGAAAGCCGTTTGCTCATCAAGCGACGCGCTGCACAGCGATAAGAAACTTCGCGACTTCGCCCTTCAGTGTCGCGGCCTGGCCGGTGACCTCCGTCGCCGCCGCCAGCACACCGCTCGCCCGGTTGCCGGTTTCCTCCACCGCGGAGGTGACTGCCGCGATGTTGCTGTTGACCTCGGCAGTTCCGGCAGCGGCGTTTTGAACCGCCTCGGCGATCGAAGACGATGCCTGTCCCTGCGCTTCGACCGAACCGGCGATGACGCTGGCGATCTCGTTCATGCGCTGGATCGTCGCGCTGATCGATCGCAATGCCGCCACCGCCTGTATCGTGGCACGCTGCATGGCCGCGATCTGGCCGCCGATCTCGTCTGTGGCCTTGGCGGTCTGGGCAGCCAGGTTCTTCACCTCTCCGGCGACGACCGCGAACCCCTTCCCGGCATCGCCGGCGCGCGCCGCCTCGATCGTGGCATTCAACGCCAGCAGATTGGTTCGGCCGGCAATGTCGCTGATCAGCCCAACAACCGCGCTGATCCGTTCGGCCGCGACGCTCAGCGCACTGACGCTGGCGTCCGTCGCATGCGCCTCGTGCACCGCGGTGCTGGCGATTTCCGCCGACTCGGTCACCTGACGGGCAATTTCGGCGACCGACCCCGATACCGCCTCGGCACCGGCCGCGGCGGTGCTGACGCTGCTCGACGCCTGATCTGACGCGGCTGAAACCGCCAGCGCCCGTTGCCCGGCCATAACGGTGCTTTCCTGCATGACCGAGGCTGCCACTCGCATGCCATCAGCCGACTCGGCGACGATGCGGGCGATGGTGCCGACACTCTGCTCAAATTGCTGGACCAGTTGGAACTGGGCGGTCGCCTGGCGCCAAATCAGCAAGGGACCGGCATAAGCACCGTCACGGTCAAAGATTGCACTCATGCGCAGATCGATCATCTCGTCACCCAGGGTGATCTGCGCCCGGTGCGGCAGGTTCGCCGGGTTGCCCATCAAATCGCGCCGGCCGGTGGACTGCGGATCGAACACGGTGGCGGACTGACCCACCAACCCGTTCGGTGACAGCTGCAGGCGGTCTCCGACCAAAGCGAGTATGCGGTTCGCTTCGGCGTTCACGTAGGTGATTCGGAAGTCACCTTCAGGTTCGGCGGTCATGACACCGATTGGCAGCTGTTCGATCATCTGGGTCTGCAGGAAGGCCTGGCGCATGACGCCGCGCAGCGTCTCGACTGAGGCGGCCATCCTGCCAACCTCGTCGTTCCAGCTTGTATAAGGCACGGTCTCATCGGTCTTGCCGCCGGCGATTGTCTGCAGGCAGCGTGTCAGGCGGTGGATCGGTGCCGACAGTAGGAACGTCACCCCCGTTCCCAACGTGACCATCAATACGGTCATGACCAGCACGATCAGGACAATATCCGACGCAGCCTTGCTACCGGCAGTCACCGCGCTGTCGGAGGCGTCCTTGCCGCGGTCCTCAGCCGCATGCGCCAGTTTCTCGAACGCTGCATGCATCGATTGACCGGCTGCCTCGACCTCCGCACCAACGACTTGATCGAGCCGGTCCGACATGGCGACCAGATCCAGAGCCGCCGTCGCAATTCCGCTGCCGATCGTGTCGACCATGCGCGCGTCCTGCCTGACGGCATCGGGCGCCGTGCTGGACAAGATAGCTGTCATGTCGTCGGCCGCCTCGGAGGTCGCGGCTTTGATTGCGTTGACTGCCGATTTCGCACCGGTCGCCATGAACATCATGGCCCCGGACTGGATGCGGCTCAGGGCGAGGCGGTAGCGATTTGCCGCCTCGATCACCGGGTCATGCGAATTGGCTTGCGCAGCGGCTCCACTGGACTGCACCAACGCCACGCCGCTGCTGGCCACCGCTCCACGCGCGAGTTCGTCCAGCAGCGTTGTCATCGCATTGTCAAATATCGGCCGGACCTGGAACAACCGCTTCTGTCTGGCGGCGAGAAAGTCCGTACGAAGGGCCGCCGCGCGCCGGATCGCGCCCATCAGTTCATCAAGACTGGCAATGGCCGCGTTCAGCAGGCGCTCATCGGGCCCGGTCTTGACCTGGTGCAGCACGGTGGTGGCGGCTTCAGACAGTTTCGCGGCGCGATCCAGCGCGGATGCAACCCCGGCCGAGGATTGCTGAGCCTGGACCTCCCTGGCCACGACACGCAGGTCCTGAGCGCTGCTCAGTCCCTGATGGGCGGCGCGCTCGACTATCGATTGCGCGGTTGCGCGTTGCTGCGCCGCTGTTACGAAACCGAGTCTATCAAATGCAAACCAGGAGATACCAATCAGCACCGACAGCGCGGCGATGGTGGTTCCCGCCAGCTTGAAACCAAGCGGCAAGTCGCGCAGCGGACGCAGCGACGCATAGACCCAACCCATCGTCTTCTCCCAGGAAACGACGGGAGGCTAGTCGACAGAAGTTAAAGAAGAATGAATATTAGCGCCTTAACAATCCGTTGTCGGCGAACGAAAACCGGTCGATCTGATTTGCTCACACCAGACGACGCACCCCTTTACTGCATCTTCATGTGGTTCATTGGCGCAGCACCGCCAATAGCCTGCACCTTCACCTCCACAGTGATTGGCGCGTTGTGGTTGAAGGTCAGGGTAAGTGGAAAGCTCTCTCCCGCCACCAACTTTTGCTTAAGACCCAGCATCATGATGTGGTAACCGCCGGGTGACAGCGTCACCGTCTCATGCGGCCGGATCGGAACCGCAGCGATGGGGCGCATCTTCATGACGCCGTTGTCGTTGGTGGTTTCATGCACCTGGGCGGTTGCGGCGACGGGGGTGCTGGCACCGACCAGATCGTCTGCCTGGCCGGCTCCTGTCAGCGTCACGTAAGCAGCGCCGGCGGTTGCGGGACCAGCCGAAGCGCGTGCCCAGGCCTGTTGCACGGTCACTCCATCCGCGGCATCGGCCTGATTTAGCGGCCAGCCCGCAAGGGCCACCACAACACAGCTGGCCAGCAAACGAGACGACATCGAATACATGCGGGCACCTGACGGATGCGGACGAAGCGGCGGGCTTTGAACCACCGCATAAGGGAAATGACAAGTGATTCCGCGGGTCGCCCCTTGGCAGCGGGACGCCATGATGCCAGGAATGCGCGAGGGCGCCATGCTGGACTGGATATAGCGTAAATGGCCCGTTGAAGTGCCGCAGGCTGGTGCCATGTCTGGGACCCGTAAGCCCGGTAGCTAGAAAGCAGAGGAAAGCAGTTATGTATTCAGACGTTTCACTCTTCATCGACGGTACCTGGGGACCAGCGTCCGGTGGCCGCACGATCGCAGTCGTCAATCCCGCGAATGGAGACAAGATCGGCACTGTGCCGCATGCCTCGGTCTCCGACCTCGACCGCGCGCTGGAAGCCGCCGATAAAGGGTTCAAGATCTGGCGCAAAATGTCCGCCTTCGACCGCTCGAAAATCATGCGCAAGGCGGCCGACATCCTGCGCGAGCGGGCGGACAGCATCGCCTTGCTGATGACCATGGAGCAAGGCAAGCCGCTGCCCGAGGCCAAGGGGGAAACGCTGGCCGCGGCCGACGTGATCGACTGGTTTGCCGAAGAAGCCCGCCGCGCCTATGGCCGGGTCATACCGTCACGGGTTGAGGGCGTGCACCAGATCGTGCTGAAGGAGCCGGTCGGACCGGTGGCGGCATTCACGCCGTGGAACTTCCCGATCAACCAGGTGGTACGTAAGCTGTCGGCCGGTCTGGCGGCCGGCTGCTCGATCATCGTCAAGGCGCCGGAGGAAACCCCGGCCTCACCGGCCGAACTGATCCGCGCCTTCGCCGATGCCGGCGTACCGGCCGGCGTGATCAACCTGGTCTACGGTATCCCGGCGGAAATCTCGGAATATCTGATCCCGCACCCGATCATCAAGAAGATGTCGTTCACCGGATCGACCGTGGTCGGCAAGCAGTTGGCCGCGATCGCCGGGGCGCATATGAAGCGGGTGACAATGGAGCTGGGCGGCCATGCGCCGGCGATCGTCTTCGATGACGCCGATGTCGATGCGGCCAGCCGGATTCTCGCTGGCTCAAAGTATCGCAATGCCGGCCAGGTCTGCGTGTCGCCGACCCGCATCCTGGTGCAGGAGAAAGTCTACAAGCAGTTCGTCGAGGGCTTCGTCAGCCATGCCAAGGCGATGAAGGTCGGCGACGGGCTGGAATCCAGCACCAATATGGGCCCGCTGGCCAATGCCCGCCGGATCACCGCGATGGAGACCTTCATCGGCGACGCCCAGCAGAAAGGCGCTACGGTGCAGACCGGTGGCCACCGCATCGGCAACAAGGGCAATTTCTTCGAGCCGACGGTGCTGACGGACGTGCCGATGGAAGCCCGCGTCATGAGCGAGGAGCCGTTCGGGCCGCTGGCCATCATCTCTCCGTTCCAGGGGTTCGACGACGTGGTGACCGAAGCGAACCGTCTGCCCTACGGCCTCGCCTCCTACGCGTTCACCCGCTCGGGCAAGACCGCGAACGCGATCGCCAATTCGGTCGAGGCGGGCATGATGACGATCAACCACCTGGGCCTGGCGCTGCCGGAAGTGCCGTTCGGCGGCATCAAGGACTCGGGCTATGGATCGGAAGGCGGGTCGGAGGCGATTGAAGCCTATCTGAACACCAAGTTCGTCACCCAGGCAGGGCTGTGATACGGGCCTGCGTCAACGATGGGTGGCCGGCGCGGCGCGGCTGGCCAGTAAGCAAGGTGCCAGCAGGCCGGCTGGCATAGCATGAGGCCCTGGCCGGCGGTTTACGCCGTCGGCCAAGGCTGATCGCGCCAACGGCTGGCGGCCCCGGTTACGACAATGTGAGCGGCGCAGGCGCCCGGGTGCCGCCGTGTAGTTGTCGCTGTATCCAGTCTGGCATATCGTCGGAAATCGGAGACAGCTCGATGAAACGCCCGATTACCGTCCTGGTCCTGACATTGTTATACCTGCCGTCGGCATTGGCCGCGGTGGTGACCGACGCCACCGGGCGCCAAGTCGACATTCCGGATCCCGTGGAACGCGTGCTGCCAGCCGGTCCGCCGGCTGCGGTTCTGCTGGCCGCGATCGCACCGGGCCAGATGCTGGGCTTCACCGGGCCGGTAAGTGATGCCGCCAGAGCGGAACTGGCACCCGCGGCTGCTGTCCTGCCGGTCGTGCCGCGCCTGACCGGCCACCAGGACATGACCGATTCAGTCCACGCGCTGCACCCGGATCTGATCATCGACTACGGTGTTGTTTCCCCACACTACAAGCAGTTGGCGGAGGATACACAGCGCAAGACCGGTATCCCGACACTGTTGTTCGACGGCGCGCTCGATCAGGTCCCCTCGGTCGCTCGAACCCTCGGCGCCATCCTGCACCAGCCGGAACGGGCCGAGGCGGTCGCCCGCATGGCAGAGGCGATCCTTGCGCTGCCGCTGCCCAAGTCGGCGCACCCCACAATCTACTATGCCCGGGGTGCCGACGGGCTGCTGGCGGGCGCACCCAATTCCGATGTGACGGAAGTCTTTGCACGCCTCGGCTGGCACGTGGTCGCACCGGACGGCGCCGGCACGTTCCGCCGGGCAACGGTCGAGGCGATCCAGGCACTCGATCCGGACGTCATCATTCTGTCGGATCCGGCAGCGAAGGCTGTGCTGGCCACGCCGGCCTGGGCGTCCCTGCGGGCGGTGCGTGACGGCCACGCCATGATCGCACCGTCAGAGCCGTTTGGCTGGGTGGAGGAACCACCATCGATCAACCGTCTGCTGGGCTTGGCCTGGCTGCGCGGCAGCGATCCGACGACGCTGGCGACGCTCTTCAATACTATTGTCTACAATTACGTCCCGACACCCGCCCAGCTCGACGCCATTGTTGGCGCGACCGCTGCTTTCAAGCCCTGACCTCGCGAGGCCTCATGCGCATCCTCCTGCTTCTTCTGTTACTGATGGCGCCACTTCAGGCGCGCGCCGAGGGATTGACCGTGTTTGCGGCGGCGAGCCTGACCGACGCGATGAAGCAGGTCGCCGATCTTTGGATCAAGGCCGGGCACGAGGCGCCGCGGCAGTCATTTTCTTCCAGTTCCACGCTGGCGCGGCAGATCGCCAGCGGTGCACCGGCGAACGTATTCGCCTCGGCCGACGAGCAGTGGATGGATTTTCTGGCGAAGAAGAACCTGCTGGCCGCTGACACGCGCGAGGACCTGCTGGGCAATGACCTGGTGCTGGTGGTGCCGGCGACCCATCCCATCCATGTCGACATCGGACCGGGCTTCGATCCCATGCAGCTGCTGGGGTCGGATGGACGGCTGGCGACCGGCGACCCGGCGCATGTGCCGGCGGGGATCTATGCTGAACAGGCGCTCCGTAAGCTGGGGGCCTGGAATACGATCGCGCAACGGCTGGCTCCGGCCGCCGACGTGCGGTCGGCGCTGCTCCTGGTGGAGCGGGGCGAAGCGCCAGCCGGGATTGTTTATTCGACCGATGCGGCCGCCTCCAAGGGTGTTGCGGTTGCCGGGACATTCCCCGAGAACAGCCACGATCCTATCACCTACCCATTCGCGGTGACGAAGGACGGTGACACCCCGGAAGCGAGGGCCTTCCTGAAGTTCCTGTCTTCGCCTGCGGTGCGCCAGGTGTGGACGCGCAACGGCTTCAAAGTCGAGTAGCAACCAACTCGACTGACTTGGCGCCCGCCATCTCGACCGCAAACCGGGCCATCTGGATACCGACGTCGTCGATCGAAAGGCGACCGCCGGGCTGATACCAGGTGTAGGCCCAGCTCACCATGCCGCCGATAGCTAGGGCTGCGACGCGGATGTCGGCGATATGGAATTCGCCGGCACGGGTGCCTTCCTCCAGCAGATCACTAAGCAATCGGTCGAACCGCTTGCGCAGGGCGTTGATGTCGGCAAGGCCGGTCGGCGACAGGTTCTTCTCCTCGCGAAAATAGACCGCGATGTTTGCCTGCCGCGTCAGCACGACCTTTGTGAACGCTACCACGCCGGTGAAAAGTCTGGCCGCCGCGCTGCCCTGTTGGGCCGCCGCATCGGCAATCGCGCTCATGGACATCTCGATCGTCGGGCGGCAGATCGCTTCCAGCAACTCTACCTTGCTGCGGAAATGCGTATAGATGAACGGCTTCGTCACCCCCAGCTTGCCGGCAATATCGTCCAGCGTGGTGCCGGTAAATCCGCGCTCGTAGAAGAGCTTGACCGCCTCTTCCAGAATGCGTTCCCGCTTGTAGGCTGATATTTCCTCGCGCATGGCGTCTTTTTACACCGAAGATTCTACTGGGTAGGTTAGCATACTACCGCGATCGCGACCACAACATACCCACTGGCAACTTTAACCGGCTAAAGCGCCTTTTGCGGCCTCAGACGATTGATTCCCGCCCCATCGTCAGAAACTTCTCCCGGCGTCGCGCCCGAAGCGTTGCCCCGTCCATGCCTTCGAGGCTGCCGAGCGCTTCCTGAACCGCTTGGCTGACCGCTTGAAGGGCGGCCGGCTTGTCGCGTTGAGCCCCACCAAGAGGCTCCGGCACGATCTGGTCGATCAGTTTCAGGCGCAGCAGGTCCTCCGCAGTCAAGCGCAGAGCTTCGGCCGCCACTGGGGCCTGGGCTGCGTCGCGCCACAGGATGCTGGCGCAGGCCTCGGGCGATGCCACGGCATAGATCGCGTATTCGAGCATCAGAATCTGGTCGCCTGCGGCAAGCGCCATCGCGCCGCCGGAACCGCCCTCCCCCACTACGGTGGCGACGATCGGCACCGGGGCTTCCAGGAAGGCCTCGATGGATCGGGCGATTGCCTCGGCCTGGCCGCGGGCTTCGGCCTCAATGCCGGGAAATGCACCGGACGTATCCACAAAGGTCAGCACCGGCAAGCCAAAGCGGCCCGCCAACTCGACCAGGCGGCGTGCCTTGCGGTAACCCTCCGGGCGGGCCATGCCAAAATTGTGCTTCACGCGCGATTCGGTGTCGATGCCCTTTTCGGTGCCGAGCACGACCACCGGCCGCCCCTGGAACCGACCCATACCGCCCAGCACCGCCGCGTCGTCGGCAAACGCGCGATCGCCGGCCAGCGGCGTAAACTCGGTGATCAGAGTGTCGATGTAGTCCTGTGCCTTGGGCCGGTCGGGGTGGCGCGCGACCTGCGTCTTCTGCCACGGCGTCAGTTTTGCATAGGTGGCGCGCAACTGCTTGTCGGCCACGGTAGTCAGGCGGGCGACCTCATCGGCGATATTGATACCGTCTGGCTCCGACATGCGTCGGAGCTCTTCGATCTTGCCTTCAAGCTCGGCGATAGGTTTTTCGAAATCGAGGAAGTGACGCATGGGGCGGGGGCTTTAGCACATTTCCGGCTGTGGGGAAGACTGTGACGGTCGGATCACGCGCCAAGGCGCCCTGGTTGACTTGCGGCCAAGGATCCCAATCTCCTCGACTCGAATTGTAGCCGAGGCTACACTCTGTGGCGTGGGACGTAAATTACAGTGAGAGCTTCATCATTCGGCGATCGGGCATGAGCGAGGCTGTTGCAGGCAAGGCTGGCGCAAACAAGGCTGGCGCACGGGCCACACTTTCGCAGCGCGCAGCATTCGCGGGTGAGGCCGCCCTGCGCGGCGAACGCTCGGGACTGCGTGGGTTCTGGCCATTCATCGGGCCCGCTGTGGTGGCGTCGATTGCCTACATGGATCCGGGCAATTTCGCGACCAACATCCAGGCCGGCGCCCGTCACGGCTACATGCTGCTGTGGGTGGTGCTGCTGGCTAATGCCGTTGCCATGCTGTTCCAGGGGCTCTCCGCGCGGCTGGGAATCGTGACCGGGCAAAGTCTGGCCGGGCTTTGCCGGGCCCATTTTCCACGCCCGGTGGTCGTGGCGATGTGGGTGGCCAGTGAGGTGGCTGCCATGGCGACCGACCTTGCGGAAACCATCGGTGCGGCGATCGGCATCAGCGTGTTGTTCCATCTTTCGCTGATGACCGGATTGTTGATCACCTTCGCCATCACCTGGGGGTTGCTGTTATTCCAGTCGCGTGGCTTCCGGCCGATTGAGCTGATCATCACCGGGTTCGTCGGCATCATCGGCCTGGCTTACGTGATCGAGTTGTTCATCGCGCCGCCCGACTGGGGCCAGGTGTTCTACCACACCGTCGTGCCACAACTGACCGGCGGCGACAGCGTGACGCTCGCCGTAGGCATCGTCGGGGCAACCGTGATGCCGCATGCGATTTATCTGCACTCCGCACTGATGACCAACCGCGTCCAGGCGGCAACGGCGGAACAGCGCCGCCGGCTGGTGCGGTTTTCCAACATCGAGGTTGTGCTGGCACTCAGCCTGGCGGGTCTGGTCAACATGGCCATGGTGGCGATGGCGGCGACGATGTTCCATCATGGGCATGCCGATGTGGGCGAGATCGAAACCGCTTATCACACGCTGCTGCCGCTGATGGGTGCAGTCGCCGCAGGGGCTTTCATGGCCTCGCTGCTCGCGTCCGGGCTGTCCAGCTCCGTGGTCGGCACGATGGCGGGCCAGGTGATCATGCAGGACTTCGTCGGCTTCCGAATCCCATTATGGGCGCGGCGGGCAATCACCATGGTGCCCGCCGTGCTGGTGGTCGGGGCCGGCGTGCAGGCGACAGACGCGCTGGTGTTGAGCCAAGTGGTATTGAGCCTGGTGCTGCCGGTCCCAATGATCGCGCTGCTGCTGCTGATCCGGCGCCCGGCGGTGATGGGTGCGCTGCGGATCGGACGCAAGGTGCAGGTGGTAGCGGGCGTGGCGACAGCGGCGGTGCTGGCGCTGAATGGCATCCTGTTGTTGCAAAGTTTCGGCAGTTAGACAAGTTTTGGCCCCGCCGTGCCGCCCGGCCCTGGCCGATACCCTTTGTTGTCATTCGCCCCGCGACGTTTCACTCCGCATGATCGTGCTTTAAGCTAGACCCCGGTGCGGTGAAACGAGTCATGTTCGGCCTGATGGTTGAAGATCCAACACACTCTGCTTCGTCCATGCCGGCGGAGCCCACACAGGCCAGCCGGTTCGGCAAAGCGCGATCTGCTCAGTCAGGCGCGCTGCTGGAGGATTACGTCGAGCTGATCTCCGACCTGCTGACCAGCGGCGGCGAGGCACGCCCGACAGACATCGCTCGTCGCCTGGGCGTGGCGCATGCTACCGTCATCAAGACCATCGGACGCCTGAAGCGGGAGGGGTTGGCCGTGGCCAAACCCTATCGCGGCGTGTTCCTGACCGAATCCGGGGAAAGCCTTGCCGCGCGGGTGCGGGCACGCCATCGGGTGGTAGTCGATCTGCTGCTTGCGGTCGGGGTGCCGTTCGAGGCCGCCGAGTCGGATGCCGAGGGCATCGAGCATCATGTGTCAGATACGACGTTGGCAGCGTTTGCCCGGTTCCTGGCAAGGAGCTGACTGGCGGGCAGGGCAAACGCCGCGCCTTTATGCAGCCAATACAAAAGGGGATCAGGATGCCGATCAAGAAGGGTTACATGCAGCTGCTCGCCGAGGCGAACGCGGAGATCGAAACGCTGCCCGTCGCAGCCGCGATCGATCTGGCGGGTCAGCCGGACGTCGTGTTCGTCGATCTGCGCGATCCGCGAGAGATCGAGCGCGAGGGAAGAATGCCGGGCGCCTTTGCCTGCACCCGCGGCATGCTGGAATTCTGGATCGACCCGGAAAGCCCTTACGCCAAGCCAGTGTTCGCTGAGCCAAAGCGGTTCGTTTTCTTCTGTGCGGGCGGCTGGCGCTCAGCATTGGCGGCCAAGACGGCACAGGATATGGGGTTGGGGAAGGTCGCCCACATCGAAGGCGGCTTTGGAGCCTGGAAAAAGGCCGGCGGTCCGACTGAGGCAGCCAAGCCCAAGGCTTAGCGCTTCCGAATGGTTTGCAAGTCGCTCGTTCAAGAGGGCAACTTGAGCTTGCGACCTTAACCCGGAGGCTATCGCACGTGACAGCAACATCAACCTGACCGGAATGGCCAGGGTGATAAAGTTGCTCGCTCGACAACGAGATAGAGCGCGCTGACTATTAACGTCAGGCCGAAGGCGCTCTAGGTGCGCGATCCGGGTTGAAGCATCTCGGCGGGCAGCCACACCCGCTCCACGCGCCATGCGCCGTGCTTCAGATCAAGCTCAAGCTTCACCGGTTCGGTCTGGCCGGCTGCGCGCAGGCTGACCTGGAAGCTGGTCGGGCTATCGAAAAATGCCCAGTTGATATGGACGTCGGCGCCGCGCGGTTGCGGCTTCTGGTTCGGCAGCGTAGCGGCCAGCAGCGCCTGGGGGGTCACCGCCTGGTCGATGGAGCTGGACGCGATCCCGTGCATAAAGGAGGAACCGAACGGGGGCAGCCCGCCGAGGGTCTTCTGAACCCGCGCTTCCGGCTGCTGGGCCGGCGTATCGATGACCAGGTCGCAGACGTCCTCCTTGATCCCCTCGCGCACCGCGGGCCAGTTGACCAAAGACTCAAGCGTCGCGGCATCGGCACCGCGAATTGCGGTTCCCAGCCGGTACAAGGTGACATACGGATAGGCGACATACAGAACGGACAGCGTGAGCACCGTTGTGAGAACTGGCCACCGGATACGCATCCACATGCTCCGCTGCTGCAATCTGTCGTTAGCGCTAACGCCGGGCATTGCAATTCTTTCCGTGAATCATGTGATCGTAGCCTTCAACTTCTTCACAGGTCCTCACGTCGGCCGTAAGCGGCGAACGGTCTCATAGGTGGTCTTGTCAGTGATGCCCTCCGTCCCAAACAGCAGCACACGGCTGTCTGAAGTCAGGCGCAGCACATCGCGGGCAGCGGGTTCTGCCAGGGCCAGGCGCAGTGCCGCCAGCCCGGCAACGCCGGACTCGCCGACGGGGATGCCGCGATCGGCGAGCAGACGCAAAGCATCGGCAGCGTCCAGATCCCGAATTGCCAGGAACGCCCAGGCCGCTCGCTCCAGTTCCTGCCACGCGAGCAGGCTGGGTTCACCGCAGGCCAAACCGGCCATGATCGTGTCGAGGTCGCCGTGAACCGTGGTCAGCGCGCCGGTCCGGGCACTGGCCAGCAGGCAGGCGGCGTTTTCAGGCTCAACCACGATCAGAAGCGGCGCCGGCGCAAAGCGCTCCCGCATCTGGATCGATACCGCGGCTGCGGCGCCGCCGACTCCGGCCTGGATGAACACATGTGTCGGCGGCGAGCCGGTCCACTGTTCTGCCGCCTCATCCGCCATCACGCGATAGCCCTGCATCACGTCGCGCGGCGTTTCGGTATAGCCGGGATACGAGGTATCGGACACGACAAACCAGCCGTGCCGCCGCGCCGCCTGATTGGCCGCTCGCACTGCATCGTCGTAGGTGCCGCTGACCCGCTCGACCTCGGCGCCATAGTGCGCGATGGCATCCACCCGCCCCGCGCTGACAGTCTCATGCACGAAGATGACGCAGCGGCAATGATAGCGTTGCGCGCCCCACGCGACGGAGCGCCCGTGATTGCCGTCAGTGGCGCAGGTCACCGTAATCGCGCGGGTGTAGTCGGCGAACTGCCCATCCGTCAGTTCCGCTTCGGAAGCGGACCGTGCTACCCCCTGATGCGACAGTTCGGTTGCCAGCACCCTGCCCACCGCGTACGCGCCACCAAGCGCCTTGAAGCTGCCAAGGCCGAAGCGGCTGGACTCGTCCTTGATGCGCAGGACCGCGACATCGGCAATTTCGGGCAGTTCCCTGAGCGGGGTCGACGCATAGCCGGACCAGGCGCTGATAACGGATTTGGCCCGGCGGAAGCCGGCATGCGGCAGCACCGTCAGGCCCGGTGTGCCATGGCGGGGATTGAGCAGGCACGCGAACGCAGTGGTCACGGCCGCCTGCAAATCGTCTGGTGGGCCAAGTCAACCTGATCGGACAATAAATTGCCTCGTGAGTCGTTCGGGCAGTTACACCAAGCTTATCCCTCCCGGGGAGGTGATGCACCTGTTTCAATGCGCCTGTTCCGAAGCTGACCAATTTTGGTTGCATCCGAAGGTGTGGACCAGCGGGCTTCCCGGTGCGATCTAGGTTTCCAAGGCATCAGAAGAGGCGATGATGAAAATTTCGATCCTTGGCGGCGGCGGCTTTCTGGGCCGCAAAATCGCGGCAAAGCTGGCAAGCGACGGCACGCTGGGAGGCCAGGCCGTGACCGCGCTGACCCTGTTCGATGTGGCCGAACCACCAAAACCAACGGCGAGCTTCCCAGTGACGTCGGTCGGCGGCGACGTCGTTGCGCTGCCCGACAGCGCGATCCCGGAGGGTACCGACGTGATCTTCCACCTCGCCGCTGTCGTCAGCGCCCAGGCGGAGGCAGACTATGACCTCGGCCGGCGCGTGAACATCCGCGGGACGGATGCGGTGATTGATCGCTGCCGAGCGCTGGGGACGCGCCCGCGGGTTGTGTTCACAAGTTCGGTGGCAAGCTTCAGCGCCGACCAGAACTCGGTGCTGCCAGACAACACGCGGCAAATTCCCGGCAACAGCTACGGTGCGCAGAAAGCCGCCGCGGAGCTTTTTCTGGCCGACGCAACGCGTCGCGGTTTCCTGGATGCGGTTACGCTCCGGCTGCCGACGGTGATCGTGCGGCCGGGCCGGCCCAACAAGGCGGCCAGCTCTTTCTTCTCAGCCATTGTCCGCGAGCCGCTACTTGGGTTGGACACCGAACTGCCGGTCGCTGACGACTTCGCCGTCTGGGTTTGCAGCCCACGGCGGGCGGTGGACTGGCTGCTGCACGCGGCGGCGATGGATACCTCCAAGTTGGGGTTGGATCGCAGCATCGATCCGCCGGGCATCAGCACCACGGTCGCCCATTTGCTACAGGCGCTTGACGCCATCGCGCCCGCGGCGTCTTCACATGTGAAACGGGTTGCAGACGAAACCATCGCCAGCATCGTGTCGACCTGGCCGCCTGCGTTCGAGGCGTTGCGCGCCCGCACGCTCGGCTTTCCCCCCCACGAACCTATACTGGAGGTTGTGCGCGCCTTTATTGAGGACGACCTGGAGGCGACCAAAGCGGATCGTGGCTGAATTGCAATGTGCGGAGGCGATGTTTTTACCACACTGACGCCCTAATCGGGGGATGAATTGTTGCGTGGGGCCGGTTCCGGCCTCAAAACAGCGCCTTCACCTCTTTTCTCGGCTGGACGTCCCGAATGCCGACATTGCCCGGCGATTCTACTCTAGCGGGTCCGCAAGGAATCCAGCTTCCCGGGAGAACTGCGTCCACCGCCTCGGCCGAGGCGTCGGTCAAGCGGACTCAGGTGAGGCGCCCGCGGCGGCCAATCGGATCCGCCGTCATGCATGCGCCGCAAGTGCTGCGCGCGCTGGTGCGGGCGGACGAGATCTGGTTGGTCCTGCTCGCCGCATTCCTTGGCTGCGCAACCGGTCTCACGGTGTGGCTGATGACAGCGACAACGCAGTTTATTCATGAGACGCTGTTCGGAATTGGTCACAACGAGCGGCTGAGTGCGATGGCAGTCCTGGACCCAATGCGCACGCTGCTGGTGCCAATGTTCGGCGGGTTGGCGCTGGGGATCGTGACACTCTGTATCACGCGGCTGCGCCCGCGGCGCACCGTTGACCCGATCGAGGCCAACGCGCTGTTCGGTGGGCGGATGTCGCTGAACGGCAGCCTGATTGTCGTCCTGCAGACCATAATGTCGAACGGCGTCGGCGCCTCGGTGGGCCTGGAGGCCGGCTACACCCAGATCGGATCGGCTATCGCCTCCCGATGGGGGCATGCCTTCCGGGTCCGGCGCAACGATCTGCGGCTGCTGGTCGGATGCGGCGCCGCCGCGGCGATCGCCGGCGCGTTCAATGCCCCGCTGACCGGTGCGTTCTACGCGTTTGAACTGGTGATCGGTACCTATACGCTTGTGGCATTCGCGCCCGTTGCGGTAGCCGCGCTGGTGTCTCAGGCTGTAGTGCATGCGCTGGGCGGCTCAATCTTCGATCTCACCCCGCAGGTCCCGACGCACATCGAGGCACTGGATTATATCCCGATCCTGGCACTCGGCATGCTGTGCGCGCTGTTGGGTATCTCCATCATGCGCGGCGTCACGATCACCGAGGAGCTGTTTCGCAAGAGCGGCGTGCCGGTGTGGTTGCGCCCTGCCATCGGCGGCTTGGCGATCGGCACCCTGGCGCTGCTAACCCCGGCTGTCCTGTCTTCCGGCCATGGCGCCCTGGGCATCACGTTTGAGGTGCATGACTCGCTGCGCTGGGTGGTCCTGCTGGTGGTGCTGAAGGCAACCGCGTCGGCGATCTCGATCGGCTCAGGATTTCGCGGTGGCTTGTTCTTCGCCTCGCTGTTCCTCGGTGCGCTGCTGGGCAAGGCATTCGCCGGCGCGCTGGCGCTGGTCAGCGCGACCCATGCGATCCCACAGGAGGTGTGTGCGCTGGTCGGCATGAGCGGCCTGGCTGTGGCAATCATCGGCGGCCCCTTGACGATGGGGTTCCTGGCGCTGGAGGCAACCGGCAGCTTGCCTATGACAGTGGCCGTGCTGGCCGCCTGCGTGGTCTCGTCGCTGACCGTGCGGCGGACGTTTGGCTACTCGTTTGCGACCTGGCGGTTTCATCTGCGCGGGGAAGCCATCCGCAGCGCAGTCGATATCGGCTGGATGCGTAACCTGACGGTCGGGCGAATGATGCGGCGGGAGATGCGCACGGTGCGCGCCGACACGCCGTTGAGCGCCTTCCGTCGCGATTTTCCGCTGGGTGCGACGCAGCGGGTAATCGCCCTGGACGAAGAGGATCGCTACGCCGGTATCGTGCTGTTGCCCGAGGCGCACGCCGATGCGGATGACGACCACAAGGTGCGGGACATCGTTCACTATGCCGAGACGGTGTTGCTGCCACAGATGACCATCAAGGAAGCGGTGGCGATGTTCGAAAACGCCGAGAGTGACGCGCTGGTCGTGGTCGACAGCGCGCAGGAACGGCACGTGATCGGCTTGTTGACAGAGCAGTACGCGCTGCGCCGGTACAGTGATGAACTGGACCGGCGGCGGCGGGAACTGTCCGGCGAATAAAGCCGGCGGAAATGCCGCGGGGCGCGGCGCCGGCCGGTCAGAACTCGATATCGAGCTCGTCGATCTGCTCTGGCTCTTTCTGTGCGGCCGCAAACCATTCCTTCATGTCCGGCCACGCCATGATGTGTTGACAGTAATGTTCACAAGCGCCGGTCATCTTCACGTCGTAGCTGCGAAACCGCGTGACAACGGGTGCATACATCGCGTCGGCGATCGACGGCTTCGCGCCGAACAGGTATGGCCCTTTCCATCCACTTAGGCATTCGCGCCAGATCTCGGTGATCCGGTCGATATCCGCCTGTACCGCGGACCACACTGCAAAGTTCGGCCGGTACAGTCTCAGGTTCATTGGCAGCGCCTCACGCAGCGCTGCAAAGCCGGAATGCATCTCACCGGAGATCGACCGGCAGCGCGCCCGTGCGGCACGTTCAGCCGGCAGCATCGCGGCACCAGGGAACATTTCATTGAGATATTCAGCTATGGCAAGCGTATCCCAAATCACCACATCATCATGCATGAGTGCTGGCACCCGAATGGACGACGACTGCATGAGCAGTTCTTTGCGATTGACTGGATCGTCCGGATCGACGACCTGCTCCTCAAAATTCAGGCCGGAAAGGCGCGTCAGCAGGAATCCCCTCAGTGACCATGAGGAGTAATTCTTGCTGCTTATGAGAAGCGTGGCTCCTGCCATGGTGACAACCCCCGAACGTGCTGGCATGCTGCGCCGCAATATAGCAACATGATCCCTGGCCTGGCGAGCCTCTGTGATAGCATGATAACAATCCGGTGATAGGGGCTGCGTGTCTCAGCAGGCGATGATCTACCAAATGTATCAGGCGCAGGCCGACCTGCTGTATCCCGCGCGGCAACTGGCCCGGTTCGGCGCCGGACTGGCGCGAGCCATGGATATCGGCGCCTACACCCCGGCACCGCTCCGTCAGTTCGGGGCGGCCTGCAGTATGCTGGCCGATAGTGGGCTGACCCATGAGCGCCCAGACTATGGTTTCCGCACCACCAGGGTGGGCAACGACACCATCGCGGTGACCGAAGAGTCGCAACTGGAGACTCCGTTCGGCACGCTGCTGCGGTTCCGCAAGGACAGCGCGGTGGTGCAGCCGCGTGTCCTGGTCGTGGCGCCGATGTCAGGACATTTCGCCACACTGTTGCGTGGCACTATCGCCGTGCTTCTGCCGGACCACGACGTCTACATCACGGATTGGAAAAATGCGCGGGACACCCCATTGTCCGCCGGTACGTTCGGGTTTGACGAGTATGTCGACCATCTGATCCGCTTCATGGAGGTGATGGGCGAAGGCAGCCACATGATCGCGGTGTGCCAGCCGGCCGTTGCGGCGCTGGCCGCGGCGGCGGTCATGGCGGAGCAGGGCAATCGCGCCCAGCCACGCAGCCTGACGTTGATGGCCGGCCCGATCGACACCCGGCAGAACCCCACCAAGGTCAACGACCTGGCAAAATCGCGTTCGATCGAATGGTTCGAGGAAAAACTGATCGCCAAGGTGCCGTGGCGCTACAAGGGCGCCTTCCGCCAGGTCTATCCCGGTTTCCTGCAGCTCACCGCGTTCATGACGATGAACCTCGATCGCCATATCAACGCTCATATCAGCCAATTCCGGGCGCTGGCCTGCGGCGACGTCGTGGCAGCCGAGGCGCACACGAAGTTCTACCGGGAATATAATGCCGTGATGGATCTGCCGGCAGAATTCTACCTGGAAACGGTGAAACGGGTGTTCCAGGACCACGATCTGCCGCTCGGTCGGCTGACCTGGCACGGGCAGAAGGTTCGGCCGCAGGCGATCCGCCGAACCGCGCTGCTGACCGTGGAAGGGGAGCGTGACGATATCTGCGCCATCGGACAGACCATGGCGGCGCTGGACCTCTGCACCGGCGTTCGCATCAGCCAGAAGCGGCATCATTTACAAACCGGCGTCGGGCACTACGGCGTCTTCAGCGGCTCGCGCTGGGCGCGCGAGATCTATCCCAAGGTCCGCGCCATGATCGAGGTAACGAACCAGTAATTCCATCGCCAACCTCGGCCGCGGGTAGTGGGCTGAGGCAAAGATCCGTGACGAAACAATGAATTCCGGGATGGCGTTCGCATGTCGAGTTGCGAAGCGCGGCCCGGTCTGGCATAACTGGAGATGTATCACGGCGTCATTGGCTTCCAATGGGTCGGGATGGCACGCTTCAGCCGGCTGGGGGCGCTTTTGGCTTATCGCGGACTGCAAATGCCCGATAATGATCCCGAAAGGGGTTACCGCAGCCGCGCAATAACTCCGCTCCCGATAGGCCTGATCCCGACACCGACGCCGTACTCCTTGAGTTGGGGTTTTCTATCAGCTAGGTGCTTAGGGGTGCTCTGATCGTCCGTTAGAGGAAGGGGTCACTTTGGTTATCGACTGCCACGTTAAGGCTTGGTTCAGGCGGTGGCTTCGGCAAACCCACTCCATCGTGGTTCGGATTCGTTTGAACCGGCACCTTCAACCGTTCCCGGTGTGGCTGTTTCTTTCCCGGTTTGTCCCAGCGTCCCAACCGCCCTCGCCCGGGGCGTTGGGTGCAACAGCACGCAGTTTTCCTGGCACCCCGCCAGCCTTTGTACTAGGGCCGCAATCACTGCGGGCGCACTATGCCCCGCCGGCGATTGGCTGGACATGACTCATATCTCGAACCTGCAGACGCTGGTCCTCAATGCTGACATGCAGCCGTTGAGCTGGGGACCGCTTTCAGTATGGTCGTGGCAGGACGCCCTGGTGGCGGTACTGCAGGATCGGGTCACCCGGGTGATCGATTACGACACCGAGGTCCACTCCGCACGGCAGGCGTTCCCGATCCCGTCCGTAGTGGCGCTGAAGCGCTTTCATAAGCGCCGCAAGGTGGCGTTTACCCGCTATCATGTATTCCTGCGGGACCGGTTCAGTTGCCAGTACTGCGGCGCGACGCTGCCGGCCAAGGACCTCACGTTCGACCACGTGGTGCCGCGCTGCAAGGGCGGCGTTACCAGTTGGTCCAACGTTGTGACGAGCTGCCAAAGGGACAATCTGTTCAAGGGCAGCCGCTCGCTGACGGAGGCCAGGATGAAGCTGCTGAGCGTCCCGACCGAACCGACGCCGCACCAGATCGACGAGGCGGCCAAGTGGAATGTCCCGCGAGAGAACCTGCACCGGACATGGCTCGACTTCCTGTACTGGGATGCCAAGCTGGAAGCCTGACGCCACAGGCCGGAATGCGCCGCATGGCGGGTCGCTGGCCGCGGCGCGATAACCCGTGCGCAATACATGCTTCCGCCCCGTCAACGGGTGCCACCTTGCCAGCGGGCCCCACCTTGCCAGCGGGCCCCACCTTGCCATCGGGCTTGCATGTGGCAGGTTGTCGCAATGGCAGGTAGGGCGCAAACGGGCGCACAGCAACGGAGGATGATTGAATGCAGATCGGCGTGGTCGGACTGGGTCGCATGGGTGCCAATATATCGCGACGGCTCATGAAAGGCGGGCACAGCTCGGTTGTCTGGGACGCGAACGCGGCCGCGGTGGAGGGTCTTGGCAAGGACGGAGCAACGACTGCGAGCGGACTGGCCGATCTGGTCAAGAAGCTTGACGGTAGCCCGAAGGCGGTGTGGGTGATGCTGCCGCACGGGAAAATCACCGAGGACACGATCGACACGCTGTCCGGATTGCTGGGCAAAGGCGACATCATCATCGACGGCGGCAACACGTTCTACAAGGACGACATTCGGCGGGGGAAGGCATTGGCGGCCAAAGGGCTGCGCTACGTCGACGTCGGCACGTCCGGAGGGGTATGGGGCCTGACGCGCGGCTACTGCATGATGATCGGCGGCGAGGTGGATGCGGTGAAGCACCTGGATCCGATCTTCGCCACGCTGGCGCCCGGGATCGGCACCATCGACCGTACGCCGGGCCGCGAGGCCCTCGATCCGCGCGCGGAGCAGGGCTACATCCATGCCGGGCCGGTCGGCGCCGGGCACTTCGTCAAGATGATCCACAACGGCATCGAATACGGCATGATGCAGGCCTTCGCCGAAGGCTTCGACATCCTGCGCAACAAAAACTCCATCGAATTGCCGGCCGATGAGCGTTTCGACCTGAACATGGGCGACATCGCCGAAGTGTGGCGGCGCGGCAGCGTGGTGTCCTCCTGGCTGCTCGATCTGGCGGCGGATGCGTTGGCCAAGGACGAGAAGCTGGACGCCTTCACCGGCGATGTTGAAGATTCCGGCGAAGGCCGCTGGACAATCGACGCAGCGGTGGAGGAAGCGGTCTCGGCAAACGTTCTGGCGGCTTCGCTGTTTGCCCGGTTCCGTTCGCGCCAGACCCACACCTTCGGCGAAAAGATGCTGTCGGCGATGCGGTTCGGATTCGGCGGCCACATCGAACCCGCGAAGAAATGACCATCGTTGTGGTGATGGGCGTATCCGGCAGTGGCAAGACCACAGTCGCGGCCGGGATCGCCCAAGCCGAGGGGTGGACGATGCTGGAGGGTGATTCGTTTCACCCTCCAGCCAACATCGTCAAGATGCACGCCGGCACGCCACTGACGGACGACGATCGATGGCCCTGGCTACGTGCGATCGCGGCGCGGGAGGACGAACTGCTCGCGACCGGCCAGTCCGCTGTGGTGGCGTGTTCGGCGTTGAAGCGGGCGTACCGGGATATCCTGATCGGCGGGCGTCCCGATACGCTGCTGATCTATCTGCAGGGGTCGCAGGAATTGATCGCTGAGCGGATGAGGGCGCGCAAGGGCCATTTCATGCCGCCGGCACTGCTGGACAGCCAGTTCGCAACGCTGGAGGCTCCGGGTCCAGACGAGCGCCCGATTGTCGTCGATATCGGCGGCAAGGCGGACGCCATCGTGGCCGACGCGGTCAGGCAGTTACAGGAGCGTTTGGCATGAGCTCAGCAATCTATCCAAGCCTGGGTGACAAAGTGGTGCTGGTGACCGGGGGCGCCAGCGGAATCGGCGCGGAGGAGGTGACTCAGTTTGCACGGCAGGGATCGAAGGTGGCGTTCTTCGATATCGCCGACGACGCGGCTGACCAGCTGATCGCCTCGCTGCGTCAGGAGGGACTGCCGACGCCGCTGTACCTGCATTGTGACCTGCGCGACATCGCCGCCTTGCAGGCAGCGATCGCCGAGGTCGCAAGACGCCTCGGACCGATCAGCGTGCTGGTGAACAATGCGGCCAACGATCAGCGGCATTCGTACGAGGACGTGACCGTCGAATATTGGGATGAGCGGATGGCGACCAACCTGCGCCACCAGTTCTTCGCGATCCAGGCGGTCGCGCCGATGATGCGCGAAGCCGGCGGCGGATCGATCATCAATTTCGGCTCGATTTCCTGGCACACCAATGGTGGCGAAATGCCCGCCTACACCAGTGCCAAGGCCGGGGTCGAGGGGCTGACAAAGGGGATGGCGCGCGATCTGGGCGTGCATGGCATCCGGGTCAATTGCGTGATTCCGGGCTGGATCATGACGCAACGCCAAATCGATCTGTGGCTGACGCCGGAGGCTGAAACCCAGCTGCTGAAATTGCAGACGTTGAAAACCAAGGTGATGCCGGTAGACGTTGCCCGGATGGTGCTGTGGCTGGCCGCCGACGACAGCCGGATGTGCACTGCGCAGTTGTGGGTGGTCGACGGGGGACGGATGTAGGACCATGCCTGGACGGCGGACCCGGAGCGAGGCGCGTCCCTTGCTTGCCGTGGTTCCGGTCCAGGACCGGATGGACCTGCTGGGTGACGTTGCGGCCGCGTTCAGCGGTCTGGCAACCTGGCTGGCGGTGTCGCGTGTGCCGGCCACCACTGTGCAATCACCGACCGACATCCAGCGCATCGGGCAAAGCGTTGGCGCCCAGTATATCCTGCATGGCTGGAGCGAGAGTGAGCATGATCGGCTGCGGCTGACGGTTGAACTGAATGAGGCCGAGTCGAGCCGGGTCCTGTGGTCGGACCGGCTTGAACGGCCGCGGGCCAGCCGGGAGGAAATGCGCACTGCAATCGCGCGCCGCGCCGGGCAGGCGGTTGCCCCGACGATCGTGCGGCGTGAGTGCGATCGGCTGGCGTTGCTGGCGCCGGAGACGATCGCCCCCCAGGAACTGGCGTTGCTCGCGTTCTGCGCGATCCTGAAGCCCCGACATGCCGCGTTCGACGACGCGTCCGATGCGCTGTCGGACGCGGCCAGGAAAGCCGGGCCGCAGGCCGGCGTGCGTGTCGCCCAGGTATGGTGGCATCTGATGGCGGTCAGTCAGGGCTGGTCGGACGACCTGACCGCTGCGGCAGCCGTCGCGGCAGAGCTGGACGTGGATGATCCGGCGGCGGCGGCATTGCAGGCGCATGTGCAGTCAATCGGAACCTCCGACCACCGGGCGGAACTGGCAACGCTGAACGCTGTACTGGAAGCTGCGCCCGGCTGTGCAATCGCCAGCGCCTTCAAAGCCTTGGCGCTGAACTGGCTGGGCGAGCCCGACGCTGCCGCCGCGCTGGCCGAACAGGCATCGGCGATGCCGGTGCTGGGGCCGGAATGCGCGTGGCTCGATCATGTGACGGCGCTGTCGCATTATCTTGCCGGGCACTATGAGGATGCGGTGCGGTGGGCGCGGCGCTCGGCCGGTCATTACGCCGCCCTGGCGGCCAATCTGCGGGTGCTGGCCGCTAGTCTGGCCGTGCTCGGCAGTCTTGACGAGGCCCAGAAGGCAGCCGCGCAGGTGCTGGCTGTGGATCCGGCGTTTCGGATCCGCACCTGGCGGAAACGCTCGCCGCTGGCGGGCGAACCGGGGGCTGCGATGGCGCAACGGTTGCGGCTGGCCGGTCTGCCTTGCTGACTTTCCGCGCGGACGAAGGCTGACGCTTCCACCCCGCTCGTCACGGCGCTAAACCGGCGCCATGTCTTTGCTTGTGATTTCCGGCGCCGTTATCCGCATGGGCGGGCGCACGTTGCTGAATGGGGCTGATCTGACGATCGATCCCGGCCGGCGCATCGGCCTGGTCGGGCGCAACGGCGCCGGCAAGTCCACCCTGCTGCGTGCCATCGCCGGTGAGATCGCGATGGACGGCGGTGACATCAGGCTGTCGTCGCGTGCGCGGATGGCAACCGTGCGGCAGGAGGCACCGGAAGGGCCGATGTCGCTGCTCGACACCGTGCTGCAGGGCGATCCGGAACGCCTGGCGCTACTGGCGGAAACCGAGACCGCCGAACCTCATCGGCTGGCGGAGGTGCACGACCGGCTGGTGACGATCGGGGCTGATGCCGCGCCGGCGCGGGCGGCGACAATCCTGGCGGGCCTCGGCTTCGATGAGGCAGCCCAGGCGCGGCCCGTGAAGGAGTTCTCCGGCGGCTGGCGGATGCGCGTCGCCCTGGCGACAGCGCTGTTTGCCAACCCCGACCTCCTGCTGCTGGACGAGCCGACAAACCATCTCGACCTTGAAGCAACCATGTGGCTGGAGGGATGGCTGGCGCGGTTTCCCGGCGCGGCCCTGGTGGTCTCGCACGACCGCGGCTTGCTGGACCGCGCAGTGGAAGCGATCGCTCATCTCGACAAGGGCAAGATTTCCCTTACCCCGGGTGGCTTCGATGAATTCGTCCGCATCCGCACCGAACACGCGATGCAGCAGACGCGGGCGGCCGAACGGGTCGCCGCCGAACGGGCCCACATCCAGTCGTTCATCGACCGCTTCCGCTACAAGGCATCAAAGGCGCGCCAGGCCCAGGCCCGGATCAAGGCCCTGGAGCGGCTGCCGCAAATTGACTTCGTGATTGAAGACGCCCCGACGCGCTTCAATTTCCCCGAACCGGCCCGGATCGCGCCACCGATCCTGGCGCTGGAGCGGGTCGATATCGGCTACGCCACGACGCCGGCTGTGCAACCCGTTCTACACAACGTGTCGCTGACGGTCGACATGGATGACCGCATCGCGTTGCTCGGTGCCAACGGCAACGGCAAGTCGACGCTGGCGAAACTGCTGGCCGAACGCCTGGCCCCGATGGCAGGCGAAGTTCGGCGTGGTCCGAAGCTGAAGGTCGGGTATTTTGCACAGCACCAGACCGATGAACTGGTGATGTCGGAAAATCCGATCGATCATATGGCCCGCGCTCTGCCCAATGCGGTGCCGCCGAAACTGCGTGCGCAACTGGCCCGCTTTGGCCTGGACGCTGACCGCGCCGAAACGCCGATCGCCAATCTGTCGGGCGGTGAAAAAGCGCGTCTGCTGTTGGCGCTGGCGACCCGGGACGCGCCGCAATTGCTGATCCTGGACGAGCCCACCAACCACCTGGACATCGATGCCCGCGATGCGCTGGTAAAGGCGCTGGCGGACTTCCAGGGCGCGGTGCTGCTGATCACCCACGACCCGAACTTGGTTGAGCTGGTGGCGGACCGGTTGTGGCTGGTCGCGGATGGGACGGTGAAGCCGTTCGATGGCGATTTGGACGATTATCGAACCCTGCTGACGGAGCGGGCGCGTCCTGCGGCCAAAGCCGGGGCGGTCACGCGCAAGGATGACCGCCGCGAACGAGCCGAGGCGCGCGCGGCGCTGGCGCCGATCCGGCGCAAGGCGCAGGAAGCCGAGAAGCGGATCGCGATCTTGGCCACGGAACGGGCGAAGCTTGAGGCCAAGCTGGCTGATCCCGCGATCTATGCTCCCGGGCGAGCCTCGGAAGTGACCGTGGCGAATACCAGGCTGGCAGCGATTGCGCGCGAATCAGCGGCAGCGGAGGAGACCTGGCTGCTGGCGGAAGAGGCGCTCGAAGCGGCGTCGTAGTGGCTCCGCTGCTGGTGCTTGGTGCTGGTGCTGGTGCTGGTGCTGGTGCTGGTGCTGGTGCTGGTCGCGGATTGCTTTACTTCGATTGATCAACCGCCAGCAGCGCCTCTATGCGATCCGCAAGCTGAGCCGCCGTGACCGGTTTGCGCACCAGCGTGAAGGCGCCGTTCAGCGAGGCGCCGACCGCCAGTTGCGCGCCATGGCCGGCGTAGCCAGTCAGCAGCAGCGCCGGCAGATTGGGGCGATGCCGCCTGGCGCTGCGGATCACCGCCAGGCCATCGATATCGGGCATCGACAGGTCGGTGACCAGCACATCGACTGTGGCCCCTGAATCCAAAATCTTCAGCGCGGCGGCGCCGTCGGCTGCGACCTGCACGCCGTAGCCGGCATCGACCAGGGATGCGGCGAGGGTCTCCCGCACCATGTCCTCATCATCGGCCAGCAGGATCTGCTTGGCGATGTCAGGGCGGGGCGCCGGCGCGGGGGCCGGAAGCGGCGCGGTGGGCACGGTATCGGAGCGTGCCTTTGCCGGTAGCCACAGATGCACCGTCGTGCCACAGCCGGGGGCGCTGTCGATCGACAGGCCGCCACCACTCTGTTCGACAAATCCCTTCGCCATCGACAGCCCAAGACCGGTGCCATGGCCCGTCGGCTTGGTCGAAAAAAACGGCTCCAGGGCGCGGGCCAGGGTCACCTCGTCCATGCCACAGCCGGTATCGGTGACCGACAGCCGGACGTAGCGGCCCGGTTGCAGATCCTGCGGCTGGCTGGTGCCGGCGTCCACCACCTCGGTGCTGGCGCCCAGCGTCAGCCGGCCGCCATCCGGCATGGCGTCGCGGGCGTTGTTGGCCAGGTTGACCAGCACCGTCTCCATCTGGCCTTTGTCGACCAGCAGCAGCGGCAGGTTGTCTTGCAGTCGCAGGTCAACATGGACATTCTGGCCGAGCGTATGGCTGAGCACTTCGCATAGCGCGGAAAGCAGCGGGGCGGGCTCGACCGGTTCGGCACGCAGTTCGCCGCGGCGGGCGAACACCAGCAGCCGGCGGGTGATCGAGCTGCCGCGTTCGGTGGCGTCCAGCACCATGCGGGAAAACCGTCGGACACTTTCAGCATCGTCGGCGCGTTTGTCGATCAGCGCCGCGCCGCCCTGGACGGCCTGCAGGATGTTGTTGAAATCGTGGGCGATCCCGCCGGCCAGTTGCCCCAGCACTTGCATGCGTTCGGCGTGCGCCACCCGCGCGCGGGCCGTGGTCAGCGCCACTTCGTTATGTTTGCGCTCAGTAATGTCCGTAAAGGTGCGGACAAACCCACCGCCAGGCAGGCTCTGGGTCCGCACCTCAAGGACGGTGCCGTTGGGGCGGACGCGTTCATAGATGTAGTCGCCTGTCAGGGAGCCGCCGCTCTGCATCAGCCGGGCAAATCCGGCGCTCCTGGTTGCTTCCTCGCCGAATTCGCCAGATCCTGATTGCCAGTCGATAACCTCCCGGTACACCATGCCGGGCCGGACCAGTTCCGGCGGAATACCCAGCATTTCGATGGCGCGACGGTTGAACACCGGAACCTTGCCGGCGGCGTCGACCATGGCGATACCTTGGGACATATTCTCAAGCGTGACGCTCAGAGCCTGCCGGGAGGCAAGCAGTTCAGCACGCTGTCGCAACATGATCAGTCCGGCGCCGATACTGATGATCGACAGACCAACGCCGGCGGCGAGATAGATGCGTTCGTTACGGCGATAGGCCGCGAAGGCATCGTCAACGGCAACACCGACGGCCACGACCAGTGGATAGCGTTCAAACCGTCGCGCGGTAAAAATTCTTTCCACGTGATCGACATCGCTGGTAGCGCGATACGTGCCGGAACCGGTGGCCTGCAGAATCTTCGCTTTGATTTCCGGTGGCAACGCTTCGCCGAGAACCCAAAGTCGTTCGGGTGCATCGGCTAGGACGATACCGGATGGGTTGACCAGCATGATCGCGCCATGGCCGATCGAGATCGACTGAAACAAGCGCGACAGGTAATGCGGATCCAGCGAACCAATGGCAACACCCGCGAAAGATCCATCGGGTGCGACAAGCTTTCGGGTGAACTGGATGCTCCATTTGCCCGAGACGCGGCCCCGCACCGGACTGCTGATGAACAGTGCATCGACCAGGCTGCTTTGCTGGACCCGGAAATGCTCCCGGTCGGCAATATTCACAGCTGGGGCCACGGGCGCGAGATTGGTCCAGAGCATGCTGCCATCGGGGCCGGCCAGACTTATCTGCACGTGCAGGTCGTCGAGAAAGGCGTGTCCGCTGGCCCATGAGCCGCCTGTGATCGCCGCCGGGTCGCGCTGAAAGACGTCGCGCATGAACAGCAGGGTCTGATCCACTGCCTCGATCGTACGGGTGATGTTCTCTTCAAAGGCGCGGGCAAAATTCGCCATATCGTTGGCGGCCTCACGGTTCGCCGCGTCATGGTCATGCCAAAGCATAAGGCCGATCCCGGCCCACATCAGACCCGTGACCAACCCGACCAGCGCAAGGTGCCTCAGATAGGCCCTGACGCCCTGACGGCGACCGTTTGTCAAAAGTATGCCCCGGCGATTGTTGTCCGCCGGATACGAGGCATAGCAGTGTGATTTTGGCAACCATCATGATTGGCACTGGATTTCGCGCGGCAGGGGTCGGCCGCTTGGCGTGCGTCGGCGATCGTGGAACGATGCGGCGGCGTGGCCGGCCAGACAAAACCAGGCACCGCATAGGCACCGGCGGGCAACGTCGGCATCTCGGAGGAACTGAGCGTGAATTCACGAAGGCATTTTCTTGCGAACGCGTCCGCAGCGGCGGGCTTGGTGTTCTGCGGCTGCGGGCTGCCCGGCGTGGCGCACGCCCAGGGCAAACCTGCACGACGGCCGGTCACGGTCGCCGGCAAGCGGGTGAAGACGATAGACGTACACTCGCATTGTCTGTTCCGCGACGCGACCGCGCTGATGGGCGAGGACGCGGCGAAAGCGCTCGTGCCGCCGATCAACAACGCGCAGGAGGCGTTCCTGGTGGTCGAGCAACGGCTGAAAGCGATGGACAGCCAGGCGGTCGACATGGAGGTGCTGTCGATCAATCCATACTGGTATGAGAAGGATCGCGACGTCGGCGAAAAAATCGTGTCCATCCAGAACGAGAAGCTCGCGGAACTGGTAGGTGCGCATTCGGATCGCTTCGCGGCATTCGCCTCACTAACGCTGCAGGACCCGGCGCTGGCGGCGCAGCAGCTTGAAACCGCAATGAAGAAACAAGGAATGAGGGGCGCCGCGATCGGCGACCGGGTCGCCGGCGATGAATTCTCCAACCCGAAATTCGACCCGGTATGGAAGAAGGCGGAGGAACTCGGGGCGGTTCTGTTCATCCATCCACAAGGCGTGCCGGAGCTGAATGCACGGCTGAAGGGCAACGGCTGGCTGGGCAACACGATCGGCAATCCATTGGGCACGACTATCGCCCTGCAGCATCTGATCTTCGAAGGCTCCTTCGACAAGTTTCCGGGTTTGAAGGTATTGGCCGCACATGGCGGAGGGTATCTGGGGTCATATGCGCCAAGAAGCGATCACGCCTGCACCGTTGCGCCAACATTGTGTGATCCGGCTATCAAGCTGAAGAAGAAACCCACGGAGTATCTGAACCAGATCTACTTCGACTCACTGATCTTCACGCCGGAGGCGCTGCGCCACCTGGTGGCCCAGGTCGGGTCGAGCCAGGTCATGCTGGGCAGTGACTATCCCTACATCTGGGAGATGCACCCGGTGGACCATGTGCTCGCGACCAAGACGCTGAGCGACCGGGAGAAGGCGGCCATACTTGGCGGCAATGCGGCCCGGGTACTGCGGGTGAAGAGTTAACCACCAGTCGATCGGCGAAGGCGGAAACACCCGCGGACATCCCTGTTGGAGCCTGACCGGATCAACCTGACCCGACCAGGCGTTACGCAGCCAACAGGCTCTGGCTGCGCACCAACCTGGCATAGAGGCCGTCCCGGCTCATCAGTTGGGCGTGCGTTCCAGACTCCTGCGCACGCCCGTCCGCCAGCGCGACAACCAGGTCGGCATCGCGCACCGTCGACAACCGGTGTGCGATGACGATCGTGGTGCGGCCCTTGCGCAGCGTAGCCAGGGCCACCTGCACCGCGGCCTCGCTTTCGGTGTCGAGCGCGCTGGTGGCCTCGTCCAGCAGCAGAATCCTCGGGTTGCGCAGCAACGCCCGCGCCAGGGCGACACGCTGGCGCTGGCCGCCGGACAGCCGTTGCCCACCAGGGCCGACGACGGTGTCGTAACCTGCAGGCAGGTTCGCGATGAAGCCGGCAGCAGCCGCTGCCGCGGCGGCAGCCTCGATTTCGTCGCGTGACGCGTCGGGCCGCCCCATGGCGATGTTGGCGGCCACGGTGTCATCGAATAGCAGGGCATCTTGCCCAACATAGGCAATGCTGTCGCGCAAGCTGGCCATGGTCACGCCGCGGACATCGGCATGATCGATCCGAACGGCCCCTGCGGAGGCGTCCTGCAGGCGCGGGATCATCGCCAGGGCGGTGGACTTGCCGCCCCCGGACGGCCCGACCAGGGCGACCGTGGTGCCCGGCATGGCCTCGAACGACAGACCCCGCAGCCCTTCACGACCGTCCGGATAGACGAAGTGGACGTCATCAAACGCGACATGGCCCTGGCCATCTGGCAGCGGGGTGGCAGTGGGGGCATCCGTGATGGCAGGCTGTTCGTCGATGATGGTGAAGACACGGACCATCCCGGCCAGGCCCTCCTGCAGCGCGGCATTCAGCGAACCAAGCGCGCGTAGCGGGCGGGCGGCAATCAGCAACGCGGCGACAAAGCCGGTGAAGTCGCCCAGCGCGTGATCGCTGACCGCCGCACGCCAGCCCTCGAACCCGATGACGGCGGCAACGGCAACGCCGCCCAGAACCTCCAGAACAGGGTCGACACGCGAGCGGGATTTCGACATCCGCAACAGCGATTTATAAAGCGCGGAGAACGCGGCGTCGGCGCGGCGGCTCTCCTGCGCTTCCAGACGGTAGGCACGCACGGTGCGAGCCTGGGCAAATGATTCGTTGAGCAAGGCGGCGGTTTCACCCACGCGCTCCTGCATGCCTCCGGAGGCGCGGCGGACGCGGCGGCCGATACGCTCGATCGGCATGATCGCGATCGGATACATCGCAGCGGCGATCAGCGACAGCAGCCAGTTCAGGTAGATCATGCTGCCGACCAGGCCGACCACGGTGATCACATCGGCAACGCCGTTGACCGCGCGGGTCAACGCTTCCCGGATGGTGGCGGCGTCCGTGGTGAAATGGGCGGCAAGCTGGGCCGGTGCCTCGCGCTCCATGCGCGACAGGTCCGCCCGGGTCAGGTGGGCGAACATGCGGCCTTGCAGTTCCCGGATCACCAGCAGGACGATCTGCTGGACCTGCACGTTCTGGAAATACTGGGCCAGCGCCTTGACCCCGGTAACGGCAACCACCACGGCCGGTATCTGATACAGTATGCGCTTGTCGTGGGCAGCGAACATGTCGAAGGCGTGGTTAATGACCACCGGATACAACGCGGTGGTGCCGGCCATCAGCAGGGTCAGCGCGACGACCAGCAGCAGGCGGGGCTTGTGATGGATCAGGTGGTCACGCCACAGACGGCGCAGCAGCTCAAACGTGCGGTCGGATGGTTTGGTGGCCATGGCGGCGCCGTGTATCAGGCGCCGCGGGGTTTCGCCATGGCGGGTTCCCCGATGGTTGGTTCCCCAATGGTTGGTTTCGGGGCAGACTGGGCCGGAAAGTGGGGAGGCGAGCAATGGCGCATCGGATCAACCGGGCGATCGAGCTGCTGGAGCAAGGGCAAGCGATCTATTACGACGGACCGCACAGCGGCCACGTGCTGACGGCTGAACAAGGGCGGGAGGACGCCGGCACCTGGGCCGACTACATGAACGTCGGGATGGAGCACGGGGCGTTCGACATGACCGGCCTTACCGCCTACCTGCACGGCATGGTGGGTGCCGGCCCGACACGCTCCGGTCACCGGACTCCCGCGGTGATCGTTGAAGCGCCGGTCAACGGCACGGACGAGGCAAATGTCCGGTTCAACGCCTGGCAGTTCCGGCAAATCCTGGGGCGCGGTGTGCACGGGATCCTGTTGTGCCAGGCGGAGACGGTGGACGCGGTGCGGGCCTTCGTGGAAGCCTGCCGCTATCCCCATCATTTGGCCGGCGTCGACCCGGCATTGCCGTCGCCCGAGTCCAGGCTGCACGGCGCAGTGCGGCCGGTTGCGGCAGCGGGCCGCCTGGGAATCGGCACGCGCGGCCGTGGGTCGGAGAATACCGCGGCCCCGATCTGGGGCGTCTCGGGCGACGAGTATATGGACCGCTGCGATCCCTGGCCGCTGAACCCGCGCGGCGAGCTGTTGCTGGGCGTGAAGCTGGAAAGCCCCGAAGGGATCGCCCAGGCGGATGCGATCTGTGCCGTGCCGGGGTTGGGATTTGCCGAGATGGGGCCGGGGGATCTCAGCCTGTCGCTGGGGTCGGTGAAGATGCTGCGCGACCCGTATCCGCCGGTGATGCAGGCGGCGCGAGACAAGGTGCTGGCAGCCTGCCTGCGGAACAAGATCGCCTTCCTGGAGGGGTGCCTGCCCGGCAATATCGCCGTTCGGCTGGACGAGGGTGTGCGGGTAATCGCCGGCCACAGTCAGGAGGTCGCGCGAATCGGCCGAGCGCACCAGAAGCGTGAGATGCCGGTTTAGAGCACGCTCAGGCTGCGTGAACGATAGGCATTCTGATGCGCGAGCCTACGCCAATCTGGTGATCATCATGCGCTGCTGAAGCAGCTCGTACTGCTCCCGCGCAGTGTCGTGCAAGGCCTCGCTCCGATTACTGGGCAGATCCGCGTAAATGATCGGGCTGTCGAACTGGCCCATCGTGAAGTCCACCCGCCCGCCGTCGATCCGATTGTAGAAGTGCCAGGCGCCGTTCACCCCGGTCTTCAGGATCTCACCGCCAAGCGCATCCTGAACGACCAATGCCGTCACCCCGCATTGTCCGGACGCCGGATTGTCCGGTCGCCAGTGGCGGCTCGTTTCCGACGACCATGCGCGCCGGAGCCGTTCATACAGATCGAGCATGGACCGGCTTCCTGCGGTCACACCAGCCTCCCTATCAGGACGCCCGGGCTACGGGCCCGCCGCCCGAATCGCCGCATTCAGCGCCTTCACCCCCGCCGCGGGTCCGTCCGGATGGTTCCACACGCAACCGACAACAGCCAGAAAATCAGTCCCGGCACGCACCAGCGGCGCGCAGTTCTCCGGCGTGATCCCGCCGATTGCGCAACTCGGCAGCTCCATCATCTCGGACCACCACAGAAGAACCTCCGGGTCCAGAAACGCCGTCACCGTCTTGGTCGTGGACGGGTAGAACGCCCCGAACGCCACGTAGTCGGCACCATCCTCGCCAGCCTGCATCGCCAGGTCGCGGCTACCCTTGCAGGTGACGCCCAAGGTCAGGTCCGGTCCCATCAATCGGCGCGCCTCGCGCGCAGGCATGTCCTCCTGGCCCACATGAGCACCATCACAGCCGGTGGCCCGCACCAGGTCGGCGCGATCGTTCAGCAGGAACGCGACATCGCGCGACTGGCAGACCGGCCGCAATACGTCGATCGCCCGCCGCCAGGTATCGTCATCGACATCCTTCAGACGTAGCTGCACCGCCGCCACGTCGCCAGCATCCAGCGCCGCAGCCAACTGTTCGGCAAACGCTGCGGGCTCCAGCGCCGGCGGCGTGATCAGATAGACGCGGCAGCCCTCAGGCATCCTGGTCAGCCCTCGCCGAGGTGGATGTCGATGATCCTGCGCGGCATATCCGAGGCCCGCTCCTTCGGTCGCCGGCAGGTGTTGCGCCCGGTGATGCGGCCGTTGGCGTCGCCGTCGCGGATCCCGCAGACCTCCTCATGTTGCCGCATACCGATCAAGGATCATCTTTACCGCCGGGGTCACGCGCATCGCCAATCGTTTCCTTGGTTTGTGCTTCCCACCTGGACACGTCACTAGCGCAGCCAATTCCCGCTGTCACCTCAGGGTGTGGCTTGCCGCAGCCAGGTGTCCAACCGGCGAATCGCGTTGTGGTGCCCGAGATCCAGCGCAACCGGCGCCCGCGACAGCACGAAGCCGCCCTGGCCCACGGCGACGGCGGCAACCGCGGCCCAAACCGGCGCCTCCGGCCATAGCACCAGGTGGTGGACGCCGCTGCGCAGCGCGCTCATGGCCAGTCCGGACGCATCGGCGCAGTCCAGGATGTCGCCGGCTTCGGTGCACGGGTATTCGCTTCGGGCAGCGGCAACCAGCTGTCGCCACCACAGGCAGCCGGCGAACATGACGGCCCCCGGCGCCGACAACAGCGTGACCGGCAGGCCAGGTGTCAGCGCCGCCCTGGCGTCGGTCAGCCCATGCACGATCACAGCCGGATGAACAATCATGATTGACCTTCAAACGGTTGACCGCTTTGAGTTCAAGCGGCATCACCAATCGGACAGGATAGAGGCGAACATGGCGGACGAGCCCGAGGACCCGGACGCAGCGGCAGACCGGCTGGAAGCGGCGCTCGAGCGCATTGCACGGCTGACGGCCGCGCCTGCGCCCCAAGCTGCACCCGCGCCGGATTCCGAGCTGTCGATCCCCGAGATCGCCGAACGCCTCGATGCACTGATCGGGCGCCTGCGGACGGCGCTCGGTAAACCAGATTAGATCACAGGGGGATGGCGCAATGGCGCAGGTCACGCTCCGCATCAACGGTTACGCCTATACGCTGGGGTGCAAGGATGGCGAGGAGGAGCACCTGGAGGCGATGGGCGCCGAGGTCAGCAGCCGCATCGACGGCGTGCGCGTTGCGGCCGGACCAAGCGGCGAGGCCCGTATGCTGGTGATGGCGGCGTTGCTGATGGCAGACGACATATTCGATCTGAGGCAACGGCTGGAGGCCGCCGACACAGCGACCGGCGGCCCGAAATCCGATCCAAAGCTGGGCCGGAAGCTGGCACGGATGGCGCAACGGGCAGAAGAGATCGCGACAGGTCTGGAAGCCGGCGACGAAGCCACGCCTGAGGACGCCGCGCACTGAGATACCTTATCTGTAGTCCAGGTCTGCCATGACCGCAGCAAACCTGCCGGTAATTCCCGGTCAACCCTGTTTCCGCTGGGAGTATCAATGGTTTAAGCGGTCCTGGATGCCAGTAGGCTAGGCTCGGAACTCAATTTAGCTATTGCAGCGGCTCGATGGGCTCTGATTCAAACTCCGTAATTACCGGAGTGAAGCAGATGGCCAACGAATTCTGGCTGACAGACGCTCAGTGGGCGGCGATCGAGCCTCTGATCCCGATGCATCGACGTGGCGTGAAGCCTGGCAACAACCGGGAGATCATCAGCGGCATCCTGCATGTCCTGAAGTTCGATTGCCGGTGGCGCGACTGCCCTGCGATCTTTGGTCCGCACACGACGGTCTACAACCGGTTCAATCGCTGGTCGAAAGATCGCATCTGGCAAGACATGCTGGACCAACTGGTCAAGTTGGATGAGAGCAGCCTGCTCTGCATCGACAGCACCACCAGCAAAGCACATCGCTGCAGTGCCGCCGGAAAAGGGGGGCCTCGGCGCAGGCCATCGGACGCAGTCGAGGCGGACGAACCAGCAAAATCCATGCGATCTGCGACGCCGCAGGCCGTATAGTCGCGGTCCAACTCAGCCCCGGCCAGATGGGCGACGTTCGAGCAGCGGTCCCTCTGCTCGAGCCGTTGCCGCCCGCCAAGCAGGTATTGGGCGATGCCGCCTATGACAGCGATGCGCTCCGTCTGTTCTTGACCGAGCGCGGCAGCACACCCGTCATCCAACCGAATGCCAGCCGCAAGACTATCCCGCCGTTCGACACCGTGGCTTACAAACGACGCAACCTCATCGAGCGCGCGTTCTCACACCTGAAGGACTGGCGCCGGGTGGCAACACGATACGACAAGCTGGCAAGGAACTTCAGCGCAACCGTCCTCCTCGCCATGCTCGTCATCTGGTGGACGTAATTGAGTCCCGAGCCTAGTCCAGGTTCTTCAGCATCTGCACGATCCCGCCCATGCAGACCTCATCCCAGTCTTCCTCGTCATATCCGGCCGTCTGGTAGAATCCCGCCGCCTCGGGCGTCGCGTAAACCACCGCTTTGTGGCACCCGAGATCGCGGACGAACCGTTCGGCATGTTCCAGCATCGCCCGGCCGTGTCCTCCGCCCTGGAACGCCGGATCGATCGCCACCAGCCGCAACGCCGCTGCTTCGTTCTTCAGGTCGTCGACCTGAATTGCACCGATCGGTTTGCCTTCCAGGAACAACACCAGCGGATGGCAGTCCGCATTGATTGGTTCATCAGGCCGCGGCAAATGAAACACGCGCCGGCGTATCGCGTGATACGCCTGCCAATCGCGGTCGCAGCGTGGCGAGTCAAGGCGGTAGCAGCCGGCGCTTTTGGGCCGATCGGTTGGCATTTTGCCTTTCCAGTTGATCCCCGAACCCGCCGAACGACGGGCCTCGGCTCCACGATAGGACCGCAGCGGCGGAAAAGCGAGGCGCCATCGACCTTGAAGCTGGCGCCGAATCGCCCTGTTCTAGGACTCTTCAGCCACACCGGAATGGAGTCGGCTCTCATGGCGATCGTGATCACCGTCGCGCAGCAGAAGGGCGGTACCGGCAAGACCACGCTGGCGGCCAATCTTGCCGCTGCCCTGGCACCCCGTTACAAGGTGGCATTGCTGGACATCGACCCGCAGCACAGCCTGACCCAGTGGCACGGTTTGCGTCCGGCCTCCGCTGCGAAGCTGGCTTTTTCGGATGTGTCCGGCTGGCGGGTGACCGGCGAACTGGATCGGCTGAAGGCGGCAAACGATATTGTCCTGATCGACAGCCCGCCGCAGATCGACACCGACGCGCGGCTGGCGATCCGTGGGGCCAACCTGGTGCTTATCCCGATCCAGCCCAGCCCGCCCGACATCTGGGCCGCCGAGGGCACGCTGAAGCTCGCCGCCGCCGAGAAGCGCAGGGCGGCCATGGTGCTGAACCGCCTGCCCGCCGCCGGCAAGCTGCGGGAAACCATCACCGCGCAACTGAAGCGCGACCGGAAGCCGCTGCTGACTGCCACCATTGGCAACCGCACCGGCTTCGCCGCCGCCTTTGCCGAAGGCTTGGGCGTCACCGAGGCCGCCCCTCGCTCAATCGCGGCGAATGAGCTACGTGCCCTGCTGACCGAGTTGCTGGAGACGATCGGATGACGGTTTACGCGGGGTTGAAGGCGCTGCATTTGCTATGCGCAGTGATCTGGGTAGGCGGGATGTTCTTCGCCTATGTCGTGCTGCGGCCCAGCATGGCAGCGATCGAGCCGCCGCAACGGATGCTTCTGCACACCAGGGTTTTCAAGACCTTCTTCCTGGTGATCTGGCACGCCATGCCGCTGATCATCATAACGGGCGGCGCGATGCTGGTTTTGCTCGGCGGGATGGAGGGCGCACCCTGGCAGATCCACGCGATGCTGGGCCTGGGGCTGCTGATGGCGGCGATCTTCCTGGCGATCTTCTTCGGCCCCTACCGGCAGTTCCGCCGCACCACCGATCGCACCCGCATGGCCTCCAGCCTCAACAGCATCCGCAAGCTGATCGGGGTCAACCTGGTGCTGGGGCTGATCACCGCGATCGTCGCCGGGTTGCTGCCCGGCATGCTGCCGTAACGGTTGCCTCGCGGGTCAGCGCCCGCTCGTTGCACCGATCCGTCATTGCCCGCACACTGGCGAAATACCGACGACGGGAGAAAACCGATGGACGTGCGTCTCGATGGCCGTAGCGCAATCATAACCGGGGCAAGCAAGGGCCTGGGCCTTGCCATGGCAAAGGAGTTTGCCGCATCCGGCGCCAACGTGGCGATCCTGGCCCGCAGCCCGGATACGCTGGCTGAGGCCAAGGCGATCGCCTCGGACGGGGCGGCCGGCAAGGTGGCCACGTTCCAGTGCGACGTCTCAAAGGCCAATGAGATCAGCACGACGTTCGACGCGGTGGTGAAGACATTCGGCCAAGTCGATATTCTGATCAACAACGCCGGCATCTCGCGGGCAATGCCGTCGGAGCAGATTACGGACGAGCTCTGGCAGGACGATCTGGACCTGAAGCTGTTCGCTGCAATCCGCCTGTCACGGCTGTGCTGGCCGGGCATGAAGGCGCGCAAGTGGGGTCGGATCATCAACGTGCTGAACTCTGGCGCCAAGGCGCCGCGCGCCAACGGGGCGCCGACAGCGGTGTCGCGCGCGGCCGGCATGGCGCTGATGAAGGTGCTGGCCGGAGAGGGAGCGCCGCACGGCATCCTGGTCAACGGCATGCTGGTCGGTCTGATCGACTCCGATCAGCACCGGCGTCGTCATGCCAAAGAAGGCTCGAACGCGCCGTATGAGGAATTCGCCGCGAAGATGGGTGCCAACGTGCCGCTGGGGCGGATCGGCAAGCCCGAGGAATTCGCTGCGATGGCGTGCTTCCTCTGCAGCGACCATGCCGGGTTTACCACCGGAACCGCGATCAACATGGACGGTGGCGCGACGCCGGTGGTGTGAAGCAGGCAAGGGATCCGGCGTCAGTCCGGATCCCTGTTGTCCTTGGACAGGACCAATCCTGCAGCGATACATCGATCGGCAGGACGCTCATTCGGTCCACCGCTGACGTATTTGATCGCGCAGGAAGCGGGCCTCGTCCAGAAAGCCGGGGATCCCAGCGACCACATCGAGGGCGATGGACTCGTTATAGCTCTGACTGTTCTGGCGCGCATATCGCGGACGTCTTTCCAGCGCGGCCGGTCGCCGAGCAACGGGTCATGCTGGTTGGCGATGCGGATCAGATCGGCGAATTCGCCGCGTCTATGATCTCGGATAGCCCAGGGTTCGCTTCCAGACAGCGTCGCAGCGATTTGGGGCTGAGCTCCTATGTGAATTCGAAACGCTGGAGCAGACCGTCGCGGATCAGCGGCTGGCCGGTGCCCGCCTGGTAGGCCGCAACGGCCTTCTCCAGACGCAGAACTGCCAGACGCAGGATTGCCCGTTCCAGGGCGGAGATATCCGGTTCCATGCCTTAATCGTGAGTAATACCCACAATCGTCCTATGAGATCACGCCGCTCATAAGATCCTGCCGCGAACGGTCAGCATCGCGCCGACACCAGCCAGATCGACCCGCTCAACTCTATCCCCTCAGGTCCGTCATAGGCCGGCAGTGCCGCCGCAATTGCCTCGACCACCCGCGCTTTGACGTCCGGCGTGGCCTCTGCCAGCGCACGGGCCAAGCCGCCGACGCGTGTCGCAAAATCGGCAGCCTTGGCTACCTGGCCGGGTCCAGCCAGCCGCATTGGCACATCCTGGCGTGTCAGCGCCACGTCTGACCAGCCAGCCACACCCAGGACGCGCCGCACGCGGTCCGCATCAGCGAACGCGAACGGCCCGGGGGCATCAGGCTCCGTCGACGGCGCGGGCGGCAGCAAATGCGCGGCGGCTTGGGCCGGAACCTGGAACCACGGGTTGTCCGTCATCGGCCGCCAGCAGGCGAACAGCAGGCGCCCGCCTGAACGCAACGCCTGCCGCAGATTGGTGAACGCTGCCGCGGGGTCGGCGAAGAACATCACCCCAAAGCGTGAGAACAGCAGGTCAGCCTGGCCCGGTGCGAACCCAAGGGTCGAGGCATCGGACACCTGCACCTCGGCATGGCCAAGCCCGGCGGCGGCAATCCGCTCCCGCGCACGCCCCGCCATCGGTTCGGAGACATCGACACCAAGGACGCGCCCGCCCGGCCCGACCCGGCGCGCCAGTTCCAGCACGGTCGCACCGCAGCCGCAGCCAACATCAATCACCCGTTCACCGGCAGCCGGCGCCGCGGCGTCCAGGGCGATCTTCGTCAGTGGCGCGAACATGCCGTCAAGCCGATCCTGCATGGCTGTCCAGGTGATCGCCGCCCTGTCGTTCCAATATGCAATCTGCGCGGCGTTATCCTGTTGCGTGGTGTCGGCCATCATCCTGCTCCCGTGATCGGTGCGCCCGATCCGCGCACGCTGCGCCTTCGTGTCACCCCTGACAACACGCCGCCCGGTGCCTTCCGGTGAAGCCCGTGTCATGATTGCCGGATGATCGATCAGAGCCTGTTCCTGGCGTTTGTCGCCGCGGTGACCCTGCTGATGCTGTTGCCGGGGCCGAACGTGTCCCTGCTGGTTGCCAACAGCATCGCCTATGGCCCGAAATATGGTTTCATTACATTGGCTGGCACCATCTCGGCGATGATTGTGCAGCTTTGCCTGACCGTGTTCGGCATGACGCAGATCCTGTCGACGATGGGTATCTGGTTTGAATGGCTGCGCTGGATCGGTGTCGCCTACCTGGTCTACCTCGGCGTGATGCAATGGTGCGCCCCAGCGGTCGACCTGACGCGGACCCGCGCGCAGCCCAAATCGGCACGCGCCATCTATACCAGGGCGTTTCTCGTGTCGGGCACCAATCCCAAGACACTGTTGTTCTACGGCGCCTTCTTCCCGCAGTTCCTGTCGATCAGCTATCCGCTGGGTCCGCAGCTTGCCGTGCTATCGATCACCTGCTTTCTCATCACGCTGGTTGTCGACGGCGGCTGGGTGCTCGTCGCCGGCCGCGCCCGCGGCGTCCTGGGATCCCGCGGCCGGCTGCGCAACCGGCTGTCCGGCGGCTTCATGGTTGGCGCCGGTGTGGCGCTGGCGTTCTCCCGCAACAAATAGCTCAACGGTTGCGGGCACCAAACGGCCAGGCCCGTCCCGCCGGCAGTCCGGAAAAACCGGCACCCAAGCCGGCAAACTTGTCGGATACCGACGCCAGCCGAGCATCCCAGTCCTGATTAATCGGCTGCTGCTCGGCCAGCGCGTGAAAACGCACCATCATCATGATCAGGAACAGCGGTTTGATGAACGCCGACCGCAGCGTGCCCGCCAGCAGGATGGCGATCAGCACCGTGACAATGCCGCCGCTCTCACGCACACCGGCCGGCAGCATCAACGTGATGGTGGCAGCCGGCGCCAGCAGCAGCAGCCACAGCACGAAGGTCAACACACGCTCCAGGATCACGATCCAGACCGAGGTCATCAGGATCGGCTTGGCGTTTTGCGCATAATACACCAGGCCCTCGCGCGCGCCGACCCACGGATTGCCGTCGTTCCGGGCGATATTGTAGGACAGGATCACCTTATCCAGGTAGCGGGTCGCGGCCCGCAGGATCATGGTCAGCAGGCTGGACAAGGCCTGCAGGCCGGGGATTGGGATCACCTGGTCGATCCAGTCCAGGGTGCGGTGGAAACTGTTCAGGATGCCGCGTACGAGCATGTTCATGCCGAACAGGATGTTGACCTCCCCGAACCGCGCCAGAACCACGCGCTTGCCGTAGGACAACATCGACTCGCTGCGGTTGCCCACCTGACCGCGCACGATCAGTTCCGTCAGCACGGCAACGTGGCCGCAGGCGAGCAGATGCAGCGCGTAGCGCAAAACGGTGCCCCAGAACCAGCCAATCCCGACGACGCACAGCACAAACCACAGGGTGCCGAAGGCGCTGGCGACATGGGTGCCGAACCAGGCGGCGCCACCGAACGCGATAATCATCCAGACGATGCAGGCAACGGAATAGGCCAGCAGGATTCCGAACCGGGCGAAGGCATAGGGCATGGTACGGAACAGCAGGGCCAAGGCGGTGCCCAAGCCATGGTTGCGGACCGTCAGGGCGTAGCCGTGGCGAACCGACGGCGCGGACCACGCACTCGGCTCCGGCACAAGACCGTTACCTGGATCGGACATGGTGCTCCCCTAACGGATAACAGGAATTACACCCGCGCCGCCGGGCACGGGGTGCCAGTCATGAACCGGTGGTGTGCCGGCCCGGTTGCCGCACCAGATAGCGCTGCAACACCGCCATATCGGGGTCACGTCCCAGTCCCGGTCCGGTCGGCACGCTGACCCGGCCGCCTTTTGCCTCGACTATGTCGTGGTAAGGGCTGGCCTCGAGGTCCACGAACAACCGTTCGAACGGTGCGTCAGGGGCAAGCGCCGCGTTGAGGTGCAGCGACGCCAGGTAGCCTGCGCCAAAATAGGCATTATGCGGCACCAGACGCACCGCGTGAGCCTTCGCCAGTGCAGCGATTTCAATCATCGCCGACGGGCCTCCGATCTTGATCACGCTGGGCTGGGCGATGTCCTGCGCGCCCGCCTCGAACGCAGCCTTGAAATCGTGCAGGCCGGCGGCGTTCTCGCCTGCGGCAATCGGGATGCCGCCCTCCATCCGCACCCGCGCCAGGCCCTCATGGTCACCCGGTGGCCAAACCGGTTCCTCGAGCCAGGTCAGGTCGAGTTCCTCCAGCTCACGCGCCATATCCAGCGCCTGCCACACCGTCCATGGGCAATTGACGTCGACCATCAGCCGCGCGTTGTCGCCCAGAGCATTACGGGCGGCGGCAATCTCCGGAGTGGTGATCTCGTGCAGCTTGACGTCGCGATAGCCGCGTGCGGCAGCCCGCTCACAGGCAGCGCCGACCTGACTGGCTTCGCCGTAGCGCAGCAGGCTGGCATAGCAGATCAGGCTCTCAGCCGGGGACCCGCCCAGCAGTCGCCACAACGGCTGGTTGGCTGCCTTGCCGGCGATGTCCCACAGCGCGATGTCGAGTGCGGACAGCGCAAAGACATGCGAGCCATTGCGGCCGTAGATGTGGAACGCCTTGGCCAGCCGCTGGCGCAGCCCGGCGATGTCGCGCGCATCCTGCCCCAGCACCGCGGGCGCAAGCTGGGTATCAAGCACCGTCATGGTGGCTGCCGCGGTGCCGTGCCCGAACGCCTCTCCCCAGCCCTCGATCCCGCCATCGGTCATCACCCGCAGCCAGACGGTGTTCATCGTCTGCCAGTTCAGCCCGCCCATGACCTTGGGCTTGCCACCCATGTCGAACGGCGTCTGGGTCCAATAGGTCTCGATCGCGGTGATCTTCATGGCAATGCTCCTCCGATTGCGCCGATGCTGCCACGGGTTGTTGCCGGGGGCGATAGGGGCGAAACTGCGGTCGCTCGTGCGGTGCCGATACTCGAGCCTGAACTGATCAACGCTAAGGTATTACGGCCGCTGATGCGGGAACACGATCACCATGGCCGAATGCTTCCTTGCCCCGAATGTGCAACAACGACGGTATCTGACTGCGGCTGCAACGCTGGGGCACCGCCCCTGAGACAGGCGCGCCCTGAAACAGGCGTGCTCTGAGAAAGGCGCGCGAATGGCGGCGGACCGACGTGAAGGGACCGCCGCACGTGATCTGATAACTCCTAACCCATCCGAAGGGACTGTGATCGATGACTGAAAAACAGCCGGCGATCGGCACCAAGGGCATGGTGATCACCAACCACCCGCTGGCATCGGCCGCGGGGGCCGAGATGCTTGCCGCCGGCGGCAACGCAATCGATGCCGCCATCGCTGCATTCTTTACGCTGACGGTGGCGGAGCCAATGATGGTCGGCATCCTTGGCGGCGGCATGGCGCATATCCGGCTTGGCGATGGCACCCACACGATCATCGACAATCAAAGCACGGCACCCGCGGCCACCGGCCCCACAACCTACACGCCGGATCCGCACGCGCCGTTGGGCACGATGGAAACCATCGGCCGCATGAACGCGGTCGGTCCCACGGCGGTGGCCAATCCGGGCAATCTCAAAGGCTGGTGCGAGGCACTGGATCGTTTCGGCACGTTCTCGCGCGCCGACGTCATGGAACCGGCGATTCGCCATGCCAGCCGGGGCTTCCGCGTTACCCCGTATCTACATGAATGCGTTGCCGATTGCGCCGCCGACATGGCTCAAGACCCGGAAATTGCCAAACTCTATCTACCCGAAGGCTCGCCGATCCAGCCCGGCAACCGCCTTATCACCGGGGACTACGCCGAGACTCTGCGCGAAATCGCGCGTAACGGGCCCGAGTACCTCTACACCGGCACGCTGGGCGATCGTTATACCAGCCATATGGCAGCATCCGGCGGCTACATCACCAAAGCCGACCTCACCGGCTACAAAACGATTACCCGGGAGCCGGTGCGCGGAACCTATCGCGGATTTGAAATCATCGGCCCGCCGCCGCCATCCTCCGGGCCGCTCCATATCGCCCAGATGCTGAACATCCTCGAAGGCTACGACATCGGATCTCTCGGCTTCGGCAGCACCGCGACCATCCACCTCCTGGCCGAGGCACTGAAAATTGCGTTCGCCGATCGAGCGGCTGCCACCGCCGACCCGGCATTCGTCAAAGTCCCGGTAGAACGGATCCTTTCGAAATCCTACGCCGCGGAACGCCGTGCCTGCATTGACCGGGCCAAGGCGCAGAACTGGTCGGCGGAGGTTGCACCTGAAACCTCCGGCTACACCACCCACCTCACCGTTGCCGACGCCGACGGAAATATCGTTGCCAGTACGCAGACCATCAACAGCCTGTTCGGCGCCCGCTACATCGTCCCCGGCACTGGCATGATCCCGAACAACTACATGTTTGTTTTCGATCCAAATCCAAATCGGGCGAGTTCGGTGGCGCCCGGCAAGCGTGTCACGTCCTCGATGTCGCCGGTGATTGCGACGAGGAACGGCAAGCCCACCTTCGCCCTTGGGCTGCCCGGTGGCCTGCGTATCTTCCCCTCGGTCATGCAGGCGCTGTCCAACCTGATCGATCATGGAATGACGGTGCAGCAGGCCGTCGAAGCGCCCCGCGTCTGGACCCAGGGCCACGCGCTGGAAATCGAGCCGGGTATCAGCGACGCGGTGTTCGACGCCCTGCGTGCGATGGGTCACGACGCGGTTCGGGTCGGCAACGTCGCCGGCGGCATGAGTGCCATTCAGTTCCACGACGACGGCACGATGGAAGGCGCCGCCTGCTGGCGCGCCGACGGCACCCCGGTCGCCCTCGGCGGCGGGCTTGCTCGTCGCGGCGTTCGGTTCCGGCCGGAGGCGCGGCGGTAACCCTTACCCCATCAACTTGCGAAGATTAGCCGCAATCTCATCACCAGTCTGATCGGCCCGCACCGGCGCAATGAACCCGCCGGTCGGGCTCATCAGATACAGCACCGAACTGTGGTCCATGGAATAATCGTTCGGCCCTGTGCCGGTGCGATGTTCGGCGTAATAGACCCGGTATTCCTTGGCCACGGCAGCGATTTCTTCAGGGGTCCCGGTCAGCCCCTCGATCCGGGGACCAAATGCGGCAGCGTATTGTTTTACCACATCAGGCGTGTCGCGCTTCGGATCGACCGTGATGAACAGCGGCTGGATCTGCGCACCCGCCGGACCAAGCTTGTCCAGCGCGTCGGCGACGGCGTTCAGAGTCGTCGGGCAGACATCGGGACAGAACGTGTAGCCGAAATACACCAGCATATACTTGCCGCGGAAATCCTTGTCGGTGACCGGCTTGCCGCTGCCGCTCTGCAAGGTGAAAGGCCCGCCGATCCCTAAAGCGCCGGCCCCACCGTTGCCGCCGCTGCTCAGCCACATGAACCCGCCAGCGCCGACCAGCAGGATCGCCAGCAGCAGGCCCATCGTCGCATATAAGATCCGGTTCGATTTAGGGGTGGTGTTCATGCGAAGCTCCGGCAGTTTGTTCAATCGGATGGGCACAGATGACTTGGATCGCAGCAAGCAGATCGTCGCGGGACCGCCAGGCCCCGGTCGCTCCGGGACGCTGCACGGCGCGAACCCAGCCGTTCGGATCGATCAGAAACGTCGACCCCTCCGCTCGGTCGGAAGCCACATCGGCCAGCACGGCATAGGCCTCCCAGGCTGATGGATCCGCGCCGACGCAGCTACCACGGGCCGGTTGCCTGTATTCCTTCGGAACCAGCAAAGTGATCGCATCCCGTGGCGGAACGGTTGGCGGCGTATCGCCCATCGCGACCAGCACGGCATGTCCCAGCAGGTCGCCCATCACCGACGCCTGCACACCATCACAGTCGATCGCCAGGGCCGGAGCCCGCACCGGTGGCGCAGTCCCGGCACCCTGCTGCATCGCCACGCCCGCATTGTGCGCCCGCATATAAGCGACCAACGTCCAGCGATCGTCCACCGACAGCGCGCCGGCGAACGCGGGCATTGCCATACCGCCTTCCGGATCCTCGATGCCATGGGTCATGAACCAGAACAGGTCGCCATCGGTGTGCGCCTGCAGGTGGGCCTGCGTCAGGTCGGCCGGCTTGACGCGCAGTCCCGCGGCGGCAGGACCATTTCCCTCGCCGTTCGGCCCGTGGCAGCCGGTGCAGTTCTGCTGGAACACAGCCTGCCCTTGGGCGATGGACGCTGCCGAAAACCCGGACGGCGAAACCTGGAACGTCGTGGGATAGGCATCCACCAGAAACAGCCCGAGTGATTGGCCCCGCCAGAAGATCGTCGCCAACAGCAGGACCAGCGCCGGCAGGATCAGCCACCGCAGCGCCAGTGCAGCCGACATCACCAGAACCGCGCCGCCGATCAGCAGCAGGCTGACCAGCACCTCCTGCCAGAACTCCGGGTCCTCGCGCACGGTTGCCAGGCTGATTTGCCAGGAGAACGGCCAAACCGGCGTGTCGTGAACGCCCGGCACGGTGGAGGCCAGGCTCGCCGCCACAGTGACGATGGCCAGCCCGATACCGGTCTCGACACCGATCGAGGCCTGCAGATGCCGGGTACCGGCGCCTGCCGCCACGCGGTCGGTCAGCCACAGCCGGTTGCCCGCGGCCAGCCCCAGCGCCACCATGAACAGCCCGATCTTCAGCAGCGCGAGGTGACCATAGGGTGTGCCGAACAGGGCAGGAGTGTTGCCGATCAATGCCAGCGCCTGGGCGAAACCGGTACCTGCCAGGATCAGCACGCAGGCCAGACCGATTGGCGAGAACCGCAGGCACACCGCCGCAGCAGCAGATGGTGGCAGCCGCCGCAGACTGAGCCATAACGGCAGCAATGCGCCCAGCCACATGCCCGCGGCGAGCAGATGCAGTGCCTCCGACAGCACCAGGCCGTTACCGGCTGACCCGCCGGCGGCGCCGGCATGGCCGATAATGCCCTGCAGGCCCAGTCCCGCGCCGGCGAGCACGATTGACGGGTAAACTCCGCGTCCCGCTACCCCAAGACCGGTGGCAATCAGCAGCAGCGCCAGCCGTATTATCAACGTGGTGCCGAATCGCGTATGCGCCGCGACGACTGGAAGTGCCGCCCATACAGTCGCGGCACTATCCGCCCCGGCGATCGCGGCGGCCTGCAAGGTAAACCAGCCCAGTCCAGCCGCCACGCTCACGGAACCGCTGACCCACCAGACGCGCACCAGACGGCGACGCAGCGCCACCGGTTCCACGCCGGCCGCCGGCAGCATCCAGGCGAGGAAGCCGGCCGTCCCCAGCAGCGACAGCGCCGCTGCCAGGTGCAGGCCGCGCATCAGCACCATGATGCCGGCGCTATCGATCATTCAGGGCTTCACCGTGAAGCTGAAGTGACCATCGGTCTTGTGGGTATCGACGGACGTCACGTGCCAGGCCACGCTATAGACACCCGGCGACAGCGGTTTCAGCCTGACCACCAGAATACGTCCGTCCGCACTGGGCGTCGGCTTGCCGTCGCTCACCACGATCCCGCTGGCATTCTTCACCTCGGCGGTGCTGAACAGCGGCTCGACAGGTTCGCTGTAGGCCAGAGTCAACTCAGGTGGCGACCCGGATACCTCCGACCCCACCGCCGGCGACGCTCTGTCCAGGAACGCATGCGCCCAGGCTGCATGCCCCAAGAGGCACGCGACCATGATGACCAGGATGCGGCGCATGGCGTCAGAACCACTGCGCGATCGGCTTGCCCAGCGTGTGGGGCAGCAGATCGTCGAAATACAGATGGAACTGTGCAATGACACCCAGGTGCGATCCGGAGTTGCTGTTGCCGGGGATCAGCATCTCCACCCCGATACCATAGCTGGTGTCCGTATAGTTGACGCCAACACCCCACAGATACTGCGTGGCGTCCTGCGACGGCCGGCTGGCCGATGAAGACCACGCCAGCTCCACCACCGGCGTCAGCTTGTTGACGAAGGCCGGAAGCCCGTAGTCCCTCACCTGCGACGACAGGTACCGCATGCTGTACTGCAAGGACAACCCGCCGCTCCAGCCGTTGGACAAACCGTTGTTGATCGGACTTCCATCGGCATCGACCTTCAGTTTCTTGTCCGCGATGGTATAGCCAAGCTGCCCGGTCAGTGCGAACGGGCGCACCCAGCCGATGGGGATGTCGCCGAACCCTTTGCCGAAATAGATCGTCGGCGTGGTCGAGCCGCTGTCGTCGTTGTCCAGCACGGCGCCGTTGGATCCGTTGGCGCCAGTGCGGGCAAAATCGCGCTCGACCCCCACCGACACCATGAATTCGTGCGGCGCATTCACATAAGGTTTGTATTTCAGCGTGACGGCCAGATTGTTCCAGCCGTTGGCGGTCTTCGCCCCAGGCTGCTTCAACCAGTTGTAGCCACTCTCGATGGAGAAGCCGAAATTCTCGGTAATGCGCTTGTCGAACTCGAATTCTGCGGCGTAGGAATCGGTTCCGTCGGAATTCGGCAAGTAGCTGAACGTGGGCAGGCTTGCCTCGTCGGCAACATTGGGGTCGTCGATCAGCAATGTACTGATGAACATATGGTCCCCGGCGAAACCATGCGCGTAAGCATCGTGGCCAAGGGACATCATGCCGGCGGCAAGCGCGGCGAACAGATAATGCGGTTTCATGTTGAACTCCTGAAAGCAGACAATGCTCGGCGATCTCAGGAGACGATGGGCGGCGCCCTTGGCTGACTGGGGGGACGATGCAGGGCCGGCGGGGCAGTGGACGGCGGCGGCAGTTCAACGCGGCGAACCACCAGTTCGGCTGGCTCGGGCATCCCAACGCCGGCCGACACCAGCAGCGAATGCTGCGAATGCAAGGTCACGCACAACGGGCACAGGGGACAATCCAGCGGATGAGCCGGCCCAGGCGCGGGAGCCGTTCCGTCAGCGTCGGTGTGGCAAACCGCCCCGACAGCGTCGATCGGATCGATACGCGGAACAGCGGCCCCGGCGCCAAGCTGCGTCATCAGCGCCAGTAGCACCGCAAACAGCCCGGATAGAGGGAGCCGGCTTTTCAACACTGGCTATGTTTACGAGTTTTGCACCGCCCGCGACAAGATGAAGCGGTCAGGTCAGCATCCGACCGGTTATTTCAGGTGTTCCTGCAATCGCGGCATCAGCTCGACCAGGTTGCAAGGGCGATGGCGATTATCCAGCTGGGACAACAGGATATCGTCCCAGCCATCCTTCACCGCCCCGGTGCTGCCAGGTAACGCAAACAGGTAGGTGCCGCCGGCAACGCCTCCGATCGCGCGGGACTGCATCGTGGACGTGCCGATCTTCTGATAGCTCAGCATCCGGAACAATTCGCCGAAGCCCTCAATGCGTTTTTCCATTACGTGGTCGAACGCCTCCGGCGTGACGTCGCGACCGGTGATGCCTGTGCCCCCCGTCGTAATGACCACGTCGACGTTCGGATCGGCAATCCAGCGACGCAGCAGGGTCTCGATCGCCACGGTATCATCCTTCTCGATCGATCGCGCCACCACATTGTGCCCGGCCCTCACGACCCGGTCGGCCAGTGTGTCGCCCGACGTGTCGTTGGCGGCGGTGCGGGTATCCGATACGGTCAGGACCGCAATGTTGACCGGGATGAAGGGTCGGGTTTCGTCCAAACGAGCCATACGAAGCCTCCAACGGATCGTCGGGCGCCGCCTGCGGGCGGAATGCGGGTCATTGGAATGCGGACGCCCCGATCGCGATTGTGCGCCCACTCGGCAGTGGCGTGAAGCGGGGGAACTCACCTTCCGCCAGATCGTCCAGGCTCGGCGCCGGCAGATGCATCCGTGCCGCGTAAATCCAGGAATAAATCAATGAATGCGCAACGAACGCCCGTGTTTCATCGACTGGAATAGCCTCGATGAACATCAGCGGGTCACCATCATCGCGAATTTCGGCACCCCAGCGCTGGAAATTTCCGGGTCCGGAATTGTAGCTGGCCAGAATGCCGAACAGGTCGTTGCGGATGCTATCTTGCTGCGACAGGTAGTTGATGTAGCGCTGGCCGATCTGGAGGTTAGTCGATGGCTCGTGCAGCCGCGAGGCGGCGTAGAACGTATTGCCGGTGATGTACTGCGCCGTTGCAGGCATGATCTGCATCAATCCGCGGGCTCCGGCAGGCGAAACCGCTGCGGGATCGAAATTGGACTCCAGCCTGGTCAGCGCATAAACCAGCGCCGGATCCACACTGAAACCGCCCGCCGGCTGCAGCCGCGGCAGCGGAAACCGCAGCGCCTCATACTGGGTAACATCCTGCGGGTGACCATCCTGGGACTGGAGCGCGGTGGCCATCTGCGCCGCACAATCGGTCAACCCCGCGGCGGCGGTCACCATCATCAGCGCCCGCCCGAAGACCGGGTCTGCGCTGGCGCGCGACCAAAGACCGCGCAGCTCTGCCTCGGCCTTGTCAGGCTGACCAACCTGCAGCAGCGCAAAGGCGCGCCATCCCGGCAGCGTCGCCGCCACCGCGTCGACATCCGCCTGACTGAGAAGGTCTCGGCTCGGCAATATTCCCGTGTCTATTCGCAGGATACGCCGCGCCAGCATGCCGTGCAGCGTTAAGCGTTCCTCTGCCGCCACCCGCAGCCATTTGGCCGTGGCCGCACCGTCATGCAACGCCCTGCTGGCACGCGAGGCCCAGAACGCCGACGCGGCGTGCAGCCGCGGAGATGTATTCGGCGCAGTCGCGCCACCCTCGAACAGCGTGCGCGCGAACTCGATCCTACCGAGGCGCCAAGCCGCGAGCCCGCCGACATAGAAGCCGAGTGGGGGTTGGTCGGCCGCTGCAAAACCATTCACCGCCAACTGCGCGACGGTCAGGGCCGCGGTGTCTTCATTACGGAGAAATAATGCTTGAGCCACCTCCGCCCGCAGTTGCGCAGTATAGGCAGGTGACAGCCCGCGCGTCACCGCGATCAGGCGCAATGCGGCCGCTGACCCGCTTCTTCGCGCCCGGTCAAGAACGGACCGGTCAAGCATCGGATTACGCATCAGGTCGTTACGCTTAGGATCAATATCCTCCGGCATCGGCGCGCTGTCCGTGCTGCGCTCCAGCGCAACAGGCTCTGGTGCCGGGGGGGCTTCCGCGCCTTTCGGCAGCCGCGTCAACAACAGTGCGCGTATCGCCGTGGCCTCGGGAAAATCTCTATACTGCGTCAGCCAATTTGACAGTTCGTCCGCGGTGCTCCGGTAGCGTGGGCCGAGGTATCGGTCTGCCAGCACCGTGCCCAGCAACAGCCGGTCTTCCAATGCGCTTCCGGATCGAACCGCATCAGGAATATTGCCGTGCCCTTGGAAGGCAAAGATCCTGCGCATAACAGCGACATCAGCCGACCGCAGAGGTTGCGGAAACGCAACCTCTGACGCCGGTCGGTATGGCACGCGCGGCACCGCATACGCTGCCTCATCTGGGCGCACGCCGTCCGTAGTCTGTTTCCCAGTGCCATTCCCCGACCCAGACATTTGCCCGTGCGCGGCGGACGTCAACGCCCCCGCAAGGATCGCGGCCCCGGCAAGAATTGCCCGAGCCGTTGGAAGGCGGGAGAGCGTATAACCGATCCCTCGCATGCCGTCTCGCTAGCCGCTCCGACAGTGAGACGCAACCTCCGACAGTGAGACTAATGACGTATTTTTATACTGAGTATGAAAATCCGCGCATTTTCAGTCTGCGGAGCAGCCTCACGTTTACGTTTGCCCTTCATCGATGCTGCGTCGCAGCATTCGTAGTCCAGCCCACGCATCCCGCCTTAGCGCTGGCGTTTTGAGCATTTCCGCGAGGCCTGGAAGGCCCATTACAGGAAGCGTTTTTTGCATACCAGGCATGTTGCAGTCGATCCATGCTCGCTGGCCGCGGCGGCGACTTTGTCCCTGCGGGAGTATCGCACGGGTCGCAGTGCCGCCGAACAGCACGATGCGCTCCGGTTGCAGCAACGTGATCAGGCGGTGCAGGAATGGCAGGCAAATCGCAATTTCACCCGGAGAAGCCGGTCGCCCGCCCGGCGGCCGCCATGGCAGCATCGGCGTCAGCATCAGTGCCGCCCGGGTCATGCCGAGGCTATTGAGCATCTGGTCCAGCAACTCACCTTCGGGCCCGGCAAAGGGTTGCCCGCTCCGATCCTCCTCCCGCCCCGGCGGTTCGCCGACGATCAGCGTCGTCGCAGATGGGTCGCCTTCGGCAAACACCAGGTTGCTGGCAGTGTCGCGCAGGGCGCACCCATCGAAGCCGTCCAGCGCGGCGCGCAGTTCGTCCAGGGTCGCTGCCCTGCCGGCGGCGGCCAGCGCCCGTTCGCCAGGGGTTCCCCTTGCCGGGTCGGCAGCGACGACTGCCTGCGGAAACGCCGTGGCCTGTGCAGCCCTGATGTCTTTTGGGCGCAGGCGGTCAATGGGGTCGTCGGCGATCGCCTCGTCGGCGCCCCACTCAATCTGCAGGCATAACAATGCGAACGCGTCATCCAAGCAGGGCGGCCCGGAAACGATCCCGTTCTATATGAGGAACAAGATTCTTCTTGCTGTCATGCGTTGCCGGTCCTTCCGTCACCCGCAACAGAATAAAGGTCAGGCCGCTGCTCTCGCGCACCAGCCGTTGTCCCTCCGCCATGTCCGCAGCGGTGTTGATGACATGCACCACAGGAAAACCGCAGCCGGCGGCAATCACGTCGAGACGTACGCCAAGACCGGTATGGCTGTCCTGGTTGCCGGTCTCCCCGTAGTGACCGTTGTCGACACAGATGATCGTCAGGTTGGGCGGGTTCTGCAGCGCGATCGTTGCCAGCGCCCCCACATTCATCAGCAGTTCACCATCGCCCGTCGCCACCAGCACGCGCCGCTTCGGTTGTGCCAGCGCAAGGCCCAGGCCCATCATCGGCGCCGCCCCCATCGCCCCGCCCAAGCCAAACAGGCGTGGCGATTCATGGGTCAGCGCCGATAATTCCCAGGCAGTGCCTGCAAGACCGGCAACCATCAGAAAGTCATTCGGATTTTCGATTAACGCCGGAACCGCCTGCCTGCGATCCAACACAGCGTCGGGCAGAGTCGCTGTCTGCAGCTTGCTCAATTTCGCCATTGTTGCGTCCCCGCCTAAAACTTCTTGGCGCCGATCAGGCGCTGGGTGAGCAGCACGGCAACCTGCTGGCCGGACTGGAATGCCATGGTGATGGCAGCGGAAACGCACGGGATCACATCGGACGGATGCTCCGCCCGAAGAACGATTACGCCCATCGCCTTCAGCACGGGTTCCACCGCCTGGCCCATGGCGAACTGCCATGGATTACCCTCACCGAACTCGCCGCGCATCGATACCAGCGTCAGCAACGGGAACCGCCCGCCCTGGGTCAGCGACAGCATGTTGATCGTGTTGCCGACGCCGGACGACTGCATCAGCAGCACCGCGCGCTGGCCGCCAAGGTCGGCGCCGGCGACCATCGCCACACCCTCTTCTTCCGTCGTAAGCGGAATGGAATGCACGTCCGGATCCGCCAGCGACCGATCGATCAGCACCTTGTGCCCGGCGTCAGGCACATAGCAAAACTGGGTAATGTTATTGGCGCGAAGCAGGTCATAAAGCGCTTCCGGCCACGTTTCCCTGGTTATCTCATCCGCCATTACTTACTCCTCATCAACCTGCAGCCGCTTTGGTCGAGCGGCCGGAATGTCTCTTTTACCGGGAATACGAGCTACCTTGCGCCCAATCGCCACGCATCCCCGCCTTCCGCTCGTTCTCTTTCTGAATCTACATCAACCAAGGCATGAAGCCAGCACCTGATTGAACGCTCGGGCGCGATGGCTGATTACGTGCTTCTCATCCGGCTCCATTTCTCCGAAGCTAACCGTGTAGCCGGCGGGAATGAACATCGGGTCGTATCCGAACCCTTTGTCGCCGCGCGGCGGCCAGACCACGGTGCCATCGATGCGGCCCAGGAACGTCTCGGTATGACCATCCGCCCATGCAAGGCACAGCGCGGCGATGAACCAGGCCCGCCGGTCCGGGTTGTCGCCGATCCGTTGCTGCACCGCCGCCATCGCCATGGAAAAATCCTTCGACGGACCAGCCCATCGGGCGGAAAGCACCCCCGGCGCTCCGTCCAGCACTGCCACGCAAAACCCGGAATCGTCTGACAGCGCCGGCAATCCGCTCGCGGTCGCCGCAGCAACCGCCTTGATCCGAGCATTGCCGGCAAAATCGGGCGCATCCTCAACTGGCTCCGGCAGACCGAGTGCGCCGGCCGACACCACTTCGATGCCGTGCGGCAGCAGCAGCGACTCGATCTCCCGCAACTTGCCCTTGTTATGGCTGGCCAGCACCAGCTTCTGGCCGGACGCGAGTTTCCTGGGCATCAATCCCCCAGTGCAGAGCGTTGTAGGGCGAACAATTCGCTGGTGCCCTTGCGCGCCAGCCCCAGCAATGCGTGAAAATGCGCTTCTTCAAACGCGGTCTTTTCCGCTGTCGCCTGAATTTCGACGATGCCGCCGCCCTCGGTCAGCACGAAGTTCGAGTCCGCATCGGCGCCGGAATCTTCATCATAATCGAGGTCCAGCACCGGCGTGCCGGCAACGATGCCGCAGGACACCGCGGCGACCTGGCCGGTCAGCGGCAGAGTCTTCAGCACGTTCATCTTGATCAGGTGACGGAACGCCAGCGACAATGCGACCCAGGCCCCGGTGATCGCCGCGCACCGGGTGCCGCCGTCGGCATTCAGCACGTCGCAGTCCAGCGTGATCGACATCTCCCCCATTGCCGCGCGATCCACCACTGCGCGCAGTGACCGCCCGATCAGCCGCTGGATCTCCTGCGTGCGGCCGGATTGCTTACCGCGAGCGGCTTCCCGGTCACCGCGCGTGTGCGTTGCGCGCGGCAGCATGCCGTATTCCGCGGTCACCCACCCCAGTCCGGTATTACGCAGGAACGGCGGCACCCTTGTCTCGACGCTGGCGGCACACAGCACCTCGGTGTTGCCCATCCGGATCAGGGCAGATCCTTCGGCATGACGGGAAAACCCCGTGGTGATCGATACTTCGCGAAGTGCGTCAGGAGTGCGGCCGGAAGGGCGCATGATGTGAGGTCCTTGAGTCGAATGCGGGCCGGACCATACAGTGTCGCACGCGGCTCGCAACCGCTGCGTCACGATGATGCCGGCCCCGACATCCGGATGCCTTGATCAGGCATCAAACCCCAAGGACCGAAGCTGCCTCCTGCACCACATCCGCCAACGCACCCTCGGCAAACGGCGACACCAGGCCGGCACCGCGAACCAGGTCCTGGAACGGCGCCGATCCGCCCCGGCCGCACAGCGCGACATAAGCCTCCATCGCCCCGGCGTAATCCCGCCGCGACCGCACCCAGAACTGCAGCGCACAGCACTGCGCCAGGGTATAGTCGATATAGTAGAATGGTGAGCCGTAGATATGCGGCTTGGCCTGCCAGCGGCCGCCCTTCAGCAAAAACGACAGGTCGCCATAGTCACTCCATGGCAGGTAGATCGTCTCCAGCCGTGCCCACATGGCGTGGCGCTCCGCCGGGGTCGCCTCCGGGTGCGCATAGACCTCATGCTGAAAGTGATCGACGCAGACCCCATAGGGCAGAAACGCCAACGCTCCGATCAGGTGCATCCGGCGGAACCGCTCCGCCGCATCATCGCCTACCAGGCGGCCAATTTCGGGGTGCGACAGAAACTCCAGCCCCATCGAGTTGATTTCCGCCGCCTCCATCGTCGGCCACAGGTAATCCACCCCAGGCTGGTCGCGACTCTCCCAGTTCTGGAACGCGTGCCCCATCTCATGGGTGAACACCCCGACGTCGTGGTGCGTGCCATTGAAGTTGGCAAAAATGAACGGCATTCCCTCGGTCGGGAACGAGGTGCAGAAACCACCACCGGCTTTGCCCGGCCGATTCTTCAGGTCCATGAACCCGCCGTCCCGCATCGTGCGATAGAACGAGGCCAGCCGATCGTCCATGCCGTCGAACATCGCCGCCGCCGCATCCACCAGCGAATCGTGACCGCCCATCGGCTTGGGATTGCCGGCCGGATTGATCAATGCCTCATCCCAAAACCGTAGCCGGTCCCATCCGTTTGTCGCCCGCCGCCCCTCCATCAGCCGGCCAACCAATGGAACAACATGATGCACGACTTGCTCGCGATACCGCGCGACATCGTCGGGACCGTAATCCACCCGTCGCAGCCGCCGGTAGCCCAGCGGCGTGAACGTCGCGTATCCCAGTTTGCGCGCCATCCCGTGTCGCAGGCGCACCAACTGATCATACAGATCGTCCAGCGCCGCCGCATTCGCCTCGAAGAACCCCCATCGCACCCGTTCGGCATCATACCGCACCGAACGATCCGGGTTCTCCGCATACGGACCCAGCCCAGCCAGGTTAACCGTCTGGCCGCGGATCGTCAGCTTCGCCGACGCCAGCAACTCGGTATAGCGCGCCGCGACCCGCGCCTCTTCCTCCAGGTCTGCCTTGATCGCCGGATTGAAGGTGGTGACGTCGGTGTCCCACAGACGCACCGCGTGCTCACCGACCAGCGCCGCCACGGCATCCCGATCGTCCGCCAGCAGCCGCCGTTTCAGTGCATTTTCCAGATCGGCGGCCTCAGGCGACAGCGTATTGGCATAATCGCGATCGGCCTTGGCAGTCGCGTCAGTGGTGTCCTGGGCAAACCGCAGATGCACCAGTGCGGCCCATGTCTCATACTGCCGGCGCAACCGGTCCCAGTTGGTCAAGGCCGCTTCCCGCTCCCCACGATCCAGCGCCGCCACGATCAGCCGGTACGCCTCGGTCAGCGTCTCCTGCGTCGGCCGTGGTTCAGCGATATCGGCAAAGCGAACCACCCGGTCCATGTCACTCACCCGCCGCTTGTGCGGCCGCGGCCTCCACCAGCGTCCCCGGTCTGCCGTCCTCACGCTTGAACACCATCCGGGTGTCATGCAGATCGGTCAGCGAGGTCCGATGGGCGATCGACACCAGCGTTGCGTTCGGCAGACGGCGCTTCAAAACGTCATACAAGGCAGCCTCCGCCTCGGGATCCAGGCTGGCGGTCGCTTCGTCCAGGAAGATCCAGTCGGGCTTCGCCAGCAAGGCACGCACCAGCGCCACCCGCTGCTGTTCGCCACCCGACAGTCGCTGCGGCCAATTGTCGTCGCTGTCCACGCGCTCACATAGAGAGGACAACCCGGCATCGCGCAGAGCCTGGTCGATCTCCTGGTCGGTAAAGGCATTGGTTGCATTGGGGTAGGTGATCACATGGCGCAACGTGCCCAGCGGGATATACGGTCGCTGCGGCAGGAAGAACGAGTTCGGCGGCACCTCCACCTCACCCTTTCCGAATGGCCAGATGCCGGCCAGCACCCGGAACAGCGTCGACTTCCCCGAACCGGTTCGACCGGTGATCATGATGGAATGTCCAGCGGTCAGCGTAAGGTCGGCATGGTCCAGCAGCTCAGTACCGTTTGGCAGGTTCATCGTGACGTCGCGCAATTGCACGACGCCCGCCTTGCCTTCAACGATGACAAATCCGCCGTGTGACTCCGCGCGAGCCGTGACGATGGCGCGATGGAACGTCGACAAACGTTCGACGATGGCGCGCCACCGGGCGATGTCGGCGTACGAGTCCACGAACCATGACATCGAACTTTGCACCGATCCGAACGCCCCCACTGTCTGCATCAACCCGCCCAACTGCATACCACCGGAGAAATAGCGCGGCGCCGCAACCACGATGGGGAAGATGATGGCGATCTGGGCATAGCCATTGACCAGCGAGTTCAACAACTTGGTTCGCCGCATGATCCGATACCAGTTCTCGATCACCTGGGCGAACCGGTCCCGCAAGGTGACGCCTTCCTCAGCCTCGCCGCGATAGAGTGCGATGCTTTCCATGTTCTCGCGAATACGCACCAGGGCGTAACGGAAATCCGCCTCCACCCGCTGCTGACGGAAATTCAGGATCGACAACGGCCGGCCGACCAGGTGGGTCAGTGTCGTGCCGACCAGCGCATAAGCCAGCGCCACCCACACCATGTAGCCGGGGATCGGGATGCCGAACGCCTCGATCGCGCCTGACAACCCCCACAGGATCCCGACAAAGCTGCACAAGGAGACGATGTTCGACAGCAGATCGAGCGTAAGCGACAGCGACATCGAGGTGAAGTCGCGCAGATCCTCGGAAATACGCTGGTCGGGGTTGTCGGTGCCCACCGCCGCCCGGTCGGCCGTCAGGCTGATGTTGTAGTAGGCGCGGTCGGACAACCACTCGTTCAGGTACTGGCCGGTCAGCCAGCGGCGCCAGCGGATCTGCAACATCTGGTTCAGGTAAACCGAATAGACGGCCAGGACGATGTGTACCCCGGCCACCTCGCAAAAGCCCGGCATGAACCCGCTATCCGTCCTGCGGTATAGGAACAGCAGTTCCAGGAACGCTTTCCAGTCCTTGTCCTGCAATGCGTTGTAAAACTCCCGGCGCCAGAAGCTCAGCACGACGCTGAGCCCAACCAGGGTCAGGTTCATGGCGACGATAGCGACCAACAGGCCACGCGCCGACCAGCGCTCCTCCGACGTCACAAAATACGGGCGTGCCAAACGCCAGGCGTCTTTCAGAAAGGGTCCGATGCCACGCATGAACGGATTATCTCTCGCTGGATGAGGTGATTTTCGATTGCAGGGCGGCAAGCCAGGTTTCGATGCGCCGGCCATTCACGCCGAGGTCGGAGTGGCCATAAACGCTCCTGGAATACAGGATCAAGGTACTGCTGGCGGGTGGATCGCTCAGAACCTGCACCATGATCAGATCCGGGAAATTGAACACCGCGCTGCGTCCGACATAATGCGCCTGTAGCCGATCCGGATATACCGCCGCCTGATAGGTCCGCGCCTGATCGGCTGCGACCTCGCGTATCAGCGCAAACAGCCTGTCCGGCGGCAGCTTGTAGGGAAGGGTGATGATGTCGGGTACCGGTCGAAAACCCTGCGACGCAGCAAGCGCCGTGTTCGGGCTGGCGGCGCGGACGATTTGCGCCGGATCCACAGGCTTTGGGGGCGGCAACCCACCCGCTCCGGCGAAACCGCAAGCCGGCAGTATCAGGCCGACCAGCCAGGCGATCGGGTTCATCCTGCGTTGACAGAGGTCATCTCCGGGTTGATGCCCGGAAAGCATGGGGGCGGCAAGTCAATTGCGCCGCTTGTACCGCCGTCATGTTTCCGTATCATGACATAGCATTGCCTGCAGCTTCCGCGCATGGATCAGGCATTGATTATCCGATAGATTGCAATGAACACGCGTTGTCGTGGAAGCCGGACGGACATCGCATCCGCTTCATCAGACAACATGGCGGGGCTGCCCTGGCCACGCGCACAATTCGCTGGCAGGCTACACGGCGCACAGCGGGAGGCATGCTCATGCGCAGCAACACGGTCGCAACCCCGTAAGCGGCGCGGTCGGTGCCGAGATCACCGGCGTCGATCTCGCGGCACCGCTTTCCCCCGCTGTCCGCGCCACGATCCGCGAGACCCTGGCCAATCGGGGCGTCGTTGTCTTCCGCGACCAGGCATTGACTGCGGTGCAGGACGCGGATCCACCCCGTCGTCATCAAGCATCCGATCAGCGGGCGGAAGGCATTGTATGTGAACCCGGGATTCACCCTGCGCTTCCATGGATCACCATCAAGGCTGCGCGCTGCCGGCTTGACGTCAGTTCGCTTCCCGGAAGCCGCCGCCCAGGTGATTGTCCCCCAGGAAATCATCGGTATATTCCCCACGGGACACCTTCACCGCAATCCCGTCTTGCGTGCCGCAATCCAATGCTTCCGATCCAGCAGCGCGGCCCGGATCGGCCAGGTCTTCCAGGCGTTCGGCAAAGCCGGCCGCAAGATCGGACGAAACCCGCCAGATGAACGCATGCCCTTCGCAGACCTGCACACCAGCCGGCCCAGGGGCGGCAGTCAGCAGAACGTCGGGACCAATCACTTGGCAGAAGCTGAGTTCGGCAAAACTGATGTCAGCGCCATCACGCGCGAAACGGCGCAGCACGCCACCCAACGCTCGGCAGTCCTCAGCCTCGCCAAGCATCAGGATCATCGGGTTGAAGTCGCTGGGCAGGAACCCCACACGCATCATGCGACCTCCAGCACGTCGGTGGCATGGCATAATTCTTCAGAGCCTGCATCGCCACCGGACAGCAGTCGCACCCGCAACCACTCGCCGTCGCCCATATTCTCGATCACCTCGGCGGTCAGGCCGCCGGCAATCAGCAGCTTTGCTCCGATCGCGACGTCATCGACGACAATCATCTGCGCGCTTCCTAAAACAGAATACTTAGGTTCTTCGCCAGCAACACGTTCTGTTCCAAGATCATCTCCCGTCGGGAGATAAGCCACGACTCGCCGTGCCGCCGCAGCATATCGATCCGTCGCCCAACAAACGTGTTCGTCTCATATTCGACACGGTTCTGATACACCAGGAAGCGACTGCCGACGACCACTTCGGTCGCGTCCTCCAGGGAAGGCGCCACTTCCAGCAGCCGAACGTTGCTCACCATATGGGTAACGCGTGACAGCGGCTCCTCGGCATAATGTACACCGGTTAGGATCTGCTCCACCCGCTTGCCGAGTGTCCATTTGTCTTCGTCGAACCAGGAAATTCCTTCACCATGCTTGGTGTTTTCCTTTTCCACGTGCTGGCCGAATTTAACATTGCGGCGGATCGGCATGAAATACACGAGATCCTCGGCCAGCAGATCAAGCCACTCCCGGAACATCCGCTGATCCAGCAGGTCGGCTTCCATGTACAGGAAGTCCTCGACATCCTGCTTCAGCTCATACCAGGCCAATGGACGGCTCATTCCGCCGCCTGCCTTACCAGTTCGCCACGCCCGATCAGCGAGTCCCATCCATCGCCTTTAAGGTAACGCGCGTAGACCTGGTAATAGTTGCGCGCATTCTGTTCGGTAATCTGCACCGACACGTCGCCCCGAACCGGATCGTCTCGTTTGTAAGCACCCATCGACTGCTGGTAATTGAATGGGTAGCGCCGGGCAATCGTTCCTGTCGATGCCTTTGTCGCATACAGCCAGTTTTCCATATCATCCTGCTCGGTCATTCCCGCCGGGCCCGAGTAGCGCATATAGAAACGCCGCAACACATCCTTCACCTCGGCTGGCGCGTCCGCATCCACCAGGAAGAAACGCCACGCCTCCGTCTCCGTTGGGCTATGCGGATGCCACACACACAACCCTCTCGGCTGCCGCCCGTGATAGGACGTGTTCGGAAATAAATTACCGGTGAACGGCATGATCCGAGCCTTGTCGCCTTGCCGGCGCTTCCGCTCCTCGAAGCAATGGCGAAAGTATTCGTCCACGATTGGGTATTGCACATACGACGGTTGATACTCGAAATCCTCCGGCATCCACACGCTGTGCACACCGTGTCCCTGCGGATAACTGACCCAGACGTGCTGACCTTTGTTATACTCGTTGTCCCGCCGCCCCGACTGTCCCGCCCGCGCGCTTGGTCCGATCCCAATCATATCAACCGAACGGTGCGACGGATTATGATAGGTATCGCCGAGGAAGTTCTCCGCCGCGAACTTCCAGTTGGTCGGCAGGATCCATTTGTGGACACCAATGACCTCTGACCCGCCGGGCCGCCCGTCACGGCAATCCAGCACCTGGTCCAGATGGTCCACCACGTCACCCAGATAGCTCATGAAGTCGGGCGCTTCCGGATCCCATGAGGCCCAAACGGTGCCTTTGTAAACGTGCAGCTTCGGCACCTCGATCAGCGACCATTCGCCTCGATCCAACTGCCCCTCATACAGCACCCGGTACAGCGGCACGCCCTGCAACTTGCCATCGGTCGTATAGCTCCATGAATGGTAGGGACATACGAACAGCGACGTGTTGCCGGACTCGTACCGGCAAACCTTCATCCCGCGATGCCGGCAGGAGTTCAGGAATACATGCACCGCGCCTTTCGTGTCGCGACACAAAATAACCGATTCTTCACCCATCCGCGAGACGAAGAAATCACCCTTGTTCGGGATCTGGCTCTCATGCCCGACGAACAGCCATGCCCGGGTAAATAGTTTCTCCAGTTCCTCGCGATGGAATTCCGGCGCAACAAAGATTTCTCGGCTGATTCGTCCGCGGTCTGTGTCGATCATTGCGTCGACAGGCAGTATTGTTGTCATTCCGCCCTTACTCCCTGTGTTTTTTTACACGATCGCGCGTTTGGAGCACCTTCGCCGCACGCGATCACGCCTAGCTCCAGCGTGATGCCGCCGTATCGTCCTCCTCACGCGCATCCACCCACGCGCCCTCGCCGCCGGCAAAATCCTCTCGTTTCCAGAACGGCGCCTTCGTCTTCAGCCAGTCGATCAGAAACGCGGTTGCATCCAGCGCCGCCTGCCGGTGCGCCGAGGCTGCAATCACCAGCACGATGTTCTCACCCGGCCGCAACGGACCGACACGATGGATCACCGTACAGTCCAGCAGCGGCCACCGCTCCGCAGCCTGGTCCGCGATCCGCGTAATCGCAAGCTCGGTCATTCCGGGATAATGCTCCAGCGTCATACCGGTGACGGTCGAGCCCTTAACATCGGCGCGAACGGTGCCTACGAAGCAGCCGATTCCGCCGATATCTGTCCGCCCGGCCGTCAGCGCGGCGATCTCCGCGCCGATGTCGAAGTCCTCGGTCTGCACCTTGATATGGGCCATTAGTCAGGAACGCTATCCCGCCGCGGCGGTTTTGTCATCGCCCGGATGGGACTCCGGGGAAGACCTTGCAAAGATTCCGCTACGCGACGATGCCGGTCAGCGACCTGGCCGGCAGTCCCAAGCTGTTCAGCCCGATGAACGAGGGCATCGTGCTGTTCCTGGACATCAACGACGTCGCCCCCACTGCCCCGGGCTGTCCGTGCACCGCGTGTGCTGGCGGTTCTGGTTCTTCACATACTGCGTCCAAGAATCCCTTCTTCCCGACCTTCTTGTAGCATCCGACATCCTGCGCGACGCTCCACCTCGTCCCACGACTCAGCGCTTCAGCGCACTCAATCAGCAGCTTTTTCATGTTCAAGAAACACAAGCATCGGATGCCAATATGATTCCCACCACGCTGCCCCGCGATGTCTGGCTCCGGAACGCGACCATTCCCGCCACAATGCTGGACACCTCCACGTCATACGATGCCGAAGGCCTGACGCAACGCGACCTCCGCATCACCGCTGGCCGGATCGCCGCCGTTGCCCCTTGCGGCACCGCCCCCACGGGCATCGACCTCGACAACGGACAGGTCTGGCCTTGCTTCGTCGATGGGCACGTGCATCTGGACAAAACCCAGACCTGGCCGCGTCGTCCCAATCCCGATGGCACCCATCTCGGCGCCCGCACGACCGTCACCGCAGATCGCGCGGCACATTACACCGAAGCCGATATCGAGCGTCGCTTCACCTTCGGCCTGCGTTGCGCCTATGCCCATGGCACTGCCGCGATGCGCACCCATCTGGACAGTCACTGGCCAAATGCCAGGGCCCACTGGGCGGTGTTTCGCCGCATGCGCGAGGCATGGGCAGGTCGCATTGACCTGCAGGCGGTCAGCATCTGCCCGCTCGAACGTTTCGCTGGCGAAAATGGCATCGCACTTGCCGACGAAGTCGCATCCTCGGGCGGCGTCCTGGGCATGAGCACAACCGGTGGACATGGCCAGGCCGACTCGCCCGGATTTCAATTCTTGCTGGACCGCTTCTTTACCCTGGCCCAGAATCGCAATCTCGCCCTCGACCTGCATCTCGATGAGACCGGCGACCCAACCGCCCGGACGCTGCACGCGGTCGCCCGCACCGCGATCAAGCGTGGCTTCAAGTCGCCGATCCAGGTCGGCCATGTTTGTTCGCTGTCGATGCAGGATGAAGCCGACGCTGCCGCAACGATCTCACTGTGCGCCGAAGCCGGCCTGAACGTCATGAACCTGCCGATGTGCAACATGTACCTGCAGGGCCGCCAGGCAGGCCGAACGCCACGCTGGCGCGGCATCACCATGGTGCACGAGTTCCGTGCCGCGGGCGTCGCAGTCTCATTCGCTTCAGATAATTGTCGCGATCCGTTCTATGCTTACGGCGATTACGATATGATGGAGGTCTACCGCGAGGCCGTCCGGATTGCCCAGTTGGATCACCCGTTCGGCCCCTGGACCGCGTCCGTCACGTCCACGCCGGCCATCACGTGCGGCTTTCCCGATCGCCGCCGCATCGCGCTGAATGCGCCGGCCGACCTGGTCCTGTTCCGCGCCCGCAGCATGACCGAGCTCCTGGCACGCCCGCAATCTGACCGGGTCGTTTTGCGTGGCGGCAGGCGTATTGACGCCGCCCTGCCTGACTTCCGGGAGCTCGATGGTGGCGTCACACAATCAGCCGGTTCTCCTGCAATGTCGAGATGAAGCAAAGCAGCCACGAGCTTGGCGATGGCCGCGCTGCTCATCCAGTGATGAGCGGCAAGTCGCGGAGACGCAGTCGCCCCCCAGCGGCAGCTTCCTCCGCTTGTCCCGAAGCCAGCTTTGCCATCGATAGCATGCGCAGCTGGCCGCGGCCCGGCTGGCGCATGATCAGGCGAAACGGAACCTCCCCAGGGCCGCCCATCAGGCGCCCGTCAGCGCCGTCGCCACACCGCGCATCCAGACCAGCACCGCCTCCGCCCCGGCATCAGGCGTGCCAACCGCCCGCTCACCAAGATAGGCGGCACGTCCAACACGCGGATACATGGTAGCCGTCGCCGCCAGTCCACGCTCCGCTGCCGCAATCGCCCTCCGCCAGCCCTCAACTGGCGCAACGCCTTCGCGCAGTGCCGCGCTGAATGCTTCGCTCGCAGGCACCAGCGCATCCAGCATCGTTCGATCGCCCGATTTTGCCCCACCCAATTCGGCGACGCTCGCCACCGCGCGATCGAATGCGTGCGTCCACGCCGTCGGCCCGTCCGCCGCCGTACCGAGTTCACGCGCCGCCCGCAGCAAGGCGGTGGCATAGAATGGGCCGGAACTGCCAGCGATCGCTCGCCGCACCGCGTCGCCCATGGCTGCAAGGGCCGTCGCCGGATCCCGCCACGCGCCATCCGGCAAGGCTCGGATTGCAGCCGCCCCACGCACCATGCTGGCACCCAGATCGCCGTCCCCTGCTTGATTATCGAGGTCGGTCAACGTCGCTTCCGCCGCATCGAAAGCGTCCGCCACCGCCATCGCCGCGCAGCGCACCCTTTTGCCGTCCTCCGACGCCTCACCGACCGGCGCCGCCACCGGATCAACGGCCGGCACAGCAATCACCCGGCGTTCCACCACCGCACCACCGCCCGGCCAGGCCGGCGCAGCGGCCGCCGCATCCAGCCGAGCCAGGCGGGCGTCATCAACTACCATCACGCTCAGTGAGCAGCCCGGCATCTCCAGCGCCGTCATGAAGTTGCCTGCCCACGCGCGGTCGACCCGGATCCCTCGTTCTCGCAGCGCCGCCAGCGCCCGTCGGGCAATAATGGCAAGCTCCATCGGCGGCGTGCCGCCCAGCCCGTTCACCAGCAGGGCGGCGCGCCCGCCGGTGATGCGCATCTGGGCGACAATCGTCGCAATAATCGTTTCGGTTATCGCATCCGCTGGCGCCAGCTTCATGCGGCGCACGCCTTGCTCCCCATGGATGCCCAGGCCGAGTTCCATCTCGTCCTCATCGAGCGCAAACCCTGGCACGCCAGCCGCCGGCACCGTGCATGCGCCAAGCGAGACGCCCATCGTGCCAACTGAAGCCGCCGCCGCCGCTGCTTCAGATGCGACCTCATCCAGGGTCAACCCGGCCGCTGCCGCTGCGCCCGCGACCTTATGCACCAGCACCGTCCCTGCGATGCCGCGCCAGTGCGATCGCTCGACCGTATCGTGCAGCGCGACATCGTCCGCCACGATCACCATGCGGGTCGGAATTCCTTCCGCCGTCGCCAATTCGGCGGCCAGACCGAAATTCAGCCGGTCGCCGGTGTAGTTCTTGACGATAAGCACCGCACCGGCCGGCCCGGCCACGGCGCGAATAGCCGCCAGAACCGCATCCGTGCTCGGCGAAGTGAACACGTCACCGGCAATTGCCCCGCTCAACATCCCGGTACCGACGTAGCCGGCATGTGCCGGTTCATGTCCGCTGCCGCCGCCGGAAAGCACCGCCACCGGACGCGCCGGGGCAGGGGGCAGGTCAGAGCGCACCAGCACATTTTCGTCGCCTACCAAAGCCAATCCCGGATGCAGGTCCGCAAGACCCTCCAGCATCTCCCGCACCACCTGGCGCGGGTCATTGATCAGCTTTTTCATGGCATCGCTTCCTCTATATCGCCGCCTGGATTACCCGGCCATCAAGACCCACGTGACTGTAATGTTTCGCCTGGTCGGAGGCAAAACCCGTTGCCCAGGCAACGGCGCCGCGACCGCCACAAGCTGATTTCGTCGGCATCAGCCCGCCCCAATCTCGACCGGGACGATTGACTTAGGTCAACGACGCCGCAAAGAAATCCCCGCATTAGCCCGCTTGGTGGAGGACCCCAAGCGCGCGCCTGAAGGCGCCGCCCAAACACGCGAAGGCGAACAGCACATGGTAGCGCAAGGCTACGAAGCAATTCAGCGGAACCCGAAATACCAGCAACTGGTCCGGGCACGATCAGCATTTGGCTGGACACTCACAGCCGTCACCCTGGTCATCTACCTAGGCTTCATCCTGCTGATCGGTTATCAACCCCGACTGCTCGGCATTCCGATCGGCGGCAGCGTCATCACCATAGGCCTCCCGATCGGCCTATTCGTGATCGTATCGGCCTTTGTCCTGGTCGGCGTCTATGTGCGCCGGGCCAATGCCACCTACGACACATTGACCCGCGCCATTGTCGAGGAGTCACGCTGATGGCCCGCATGAAGTCGTTCGCGGTTGCGGCCCTGCTCGCCGCTGCACCTGTCCTGGCACACGCCGAAAGTATCGAGGGCGGTCCGAAGCAGACGACCAACTGGTCAGCCATCTCGATGTTCATCGCCTTCGTCTGCCTGACCCTGGGCATTACTTACTGGGCCGCCAGCCGGACCAAGTCAGCCGCCCAGTTCTACTCCGCCGGCGGCGGCATCACCGGCTTCCAGAACGGTATTGCGATCTCCGGGGACTACATGTCGGCTGCGTCCTTCCTGGGCATCTCCGGCCTGGTCTACATGTCCGGTTATGACGGCCTGATATACTCGGTCGGCTTCCTGGTCGGCTGGCCGGTGGTCACCTTCCTGATTGCCGAACCTTTACGCAACCTGGGCAAATACACCTTTGCCGACGTCGCCTCGTTCCGCCTCGGCCAGACCGAGACGCGTATCCTTGCCGCCTGCGGCTCCCTGGTCACCGTCGCCTTCTACCTGATCGCCCAGATGGTCGGCGCCGGCAAACTGATCCAGATCCTGTTCGGTCTGGACTACTGGATGGCGGTCGTCATCGTCGGCTTCCTGATGATCATCTACGTCACCTTCGGCGGCATGCTGGCCACCACCTGGGTGCAGATCATCAAGGCTGTCCTGCTGCTGTCCGGCGCCAGCTTCATGGCCTTCGCCGTACTTTGGCAGTTTGGCTTCAGCCTCGAAGCGATGTTCGCCAAGGCGGTTGAGGTCCATCCCAAGCACCTTGCGATCATGGAGCCCGGAACGCTGGTCTCCAACCCGGTTTCGGCGATATCCCTCGGCCTCGCCCTGATCTTCGGCACCGCGGGGCTGCCGCACATCCTGATGCGCTTCTTCACGGTGTCGGACGCCAAGGCCGCCCGCAAGTCGGTCTTCGTCGCCACCGGCCTGATCGGCTATTTCTATATTCTGACCTTCATCATCGGCTTCGGGGCGATAACCCTGGTGCTGACAAACCCCGCCTTCCTCGATCCTGCCATCATCACGGCAAAGGGCCCGCTGCTGGCCATCAAAGGCGGCTCCAACATGGCGGCCATCCATTTGGCCAACGCCGTCGGCGGCAACCTCTTCTTGGGCTTCATCTCCGCCGTTGCCTTCGCAACCATCCTCGCCGTCGTCTCCGGCCTGGCCCTGGCCGGCGCATCGGCTATCAGCCACGACCTGTTCGCGACCGTGATCCGCCATGGCAGAGCCGACGAAGAACAGGAAATGCGGGTGTCGAAAATTGCGACCGTCTGCCTGGGCCTGCTCGCCATCCTCCTCGGCATCGTGTTCGAGAACCAGAACGTTGCCTTCATGGTTGGCCTGGCCTTCTGCATCGCCGCATCCTGCAACTTCCCTGTCCTGCTGCTGTCGATCTACTGGCAGGGCCTTACCACGCGCGGCGCCCTGTTGGGCGGCCTGCTGGGTCTCGCCTCGGCCGTCATCATGGTGATCCTGTCGCCTGCGGTGTGGGAACAGACCATTGGCAATGCAAAGGGTAGCGCGCCGTTTCCCTACGAAAACCCGGCGCTGTTCTCGATGACCATTGCTTTCCTCGGTATCTGGCTGTTCTCGAAGATCGACAACAGCCGCCGAGCAACGTTGGATCGCGACGGCTTCGACGCCCAGTTCGTCCGGTGCCAGACCGGCATCGGTGCCAGCGGCGCCTCGGCGCATTAGGGACACAGGGGCCGCCGGTCAGGCTGGCGGCCCCCAAACGCCATGCCCCAACGCTTTCGATGCCACCAATCCACCCTTCGACCGCCTCACCGCACCGCAGATGGACACGCTGCGCAAGGCGATTGACATCGCCTATTAGCGCCCGAACGAGGGCAGCATCGGGCAGGACCAGCCCGCCGATTCCCCCTACGTCGTCATCAAAGGCGTCGGCAAGATCCGAATTCCGCAACAGCGTCAGAAGGACCGGCCACCGGCAACGATTGGCTAAAGCAACATCTTGCTGCCTGGAACAGAGGCCAATGACCCCGTGCTGGCCGATGCAGTCCTGTTGCCACATACTCAAATCGAAGTCGTAGGAGATTGCCGTGACATTCGAGCCCGACCGCTTCGCCGCAACCTTGCTGGCGCGCATGCCCGACGCAGTCGTGTTTTCCGACGCCGACGGTCTCATCCGGTACTGGAACCAGGGTGCCGAAACGATCTTCGGATTTGCCGCTGCGGAAGCCATCGGCCAGTCCCTTGATATCATCATCCCGGAGAAGCTGCGCCAACGTCACTGGGACGGCTACCGAAAGACGATGGACACTGGTGAAACCCGCTACGGCGCCGGAGACCTCCTTGCGGTTCCCGCGATCCGCAAGGATGGATCCCGTATCTCCACCGAGTTCACCATCGTTCCGTTCCACGACGATGCCGGCCGGATAATCGGCATCACCGCCATCATGCGCGATGTCACCAAGCGTTTTGAGGAGATGCGCGCACTACGATCCGCGGCAGCCGCCAGGCCATGAGGACGGCAAAGCGCCGTTGACGACGCGCAGGGTCTGACCGCGAGGCGAAAGTTGCAACCCCAACTCGTTACCCCTCCAACGCCCGTTCCATCAGCCGCACCGAGTGAATTGCCTCCCGCCCCGACAAGTCGCGGATCTGGTGCCGACACGAAGTCCCATCCGCCACGATGTAATCATGTGCTGCCGCCGACCGGATCGCCGGCAGTAGCCCCGCCTCCGCCATCGCCCGGGACGTTGCCTCGGTTTCCGCCTGATACCCAAACGTTCCCGCCATCCCGCAGCAGCTTGACGCGATTGGTTGCGCCGACAGCTTCGGGATCAGCCGCAGCATCGCTAGCGCATCCGGGAATGCCCCGAATGCCTTCTGGTGGCAGTGCCCATGCACCCGCGCCGTCCCCGGTAGTGCCCGCAATGCCAGATCCGGCTTCTTCCGCGCGATGAATTCGCTCAACAGCATGGCCCGGTCGGCAAACCGATCAGTCGCCTCACCCGGCCGCAGCGACCTGAACTCGTCGCGTAACGTCATCAGGCAGGACGGTTCCAGCCCGATCACCGGCAAATCTTCCGACAGATGGTGCATGGTCCGGTCCACCTCCTCCCGAGCCTTGTCCACCATACCGACCGCCAGCCAGGTGCGGCCACAGCATAGCGGCCGGCCGCCGGTTTTCGGCATCACAGCACGATATCCCGCCGCGGCCAGAACCTTGACCGCCGCCCGCAGATTTTCCGGCTCGAAATACCGGTTGAACGTGTCGGCCAGCAGGTAGACGTCGCCCACGGGAGCCGCCGGCGCGCTTGCCTCGGCCTCCCGGTCCATAAACCGATCGCGGCGCCAAGCCGGCAGCCGCCGCGCTCCCGACAGCCCTAGCACCTGCTCCATTAGCCAGCGCAGCGGCGGCAAATGGTTCCGCAAATTGGCCAGTTCCGGCATGCGCGATAAATACGGGGCATAGCGCGGCAATTCGGCGATCAGCGCCTCGCGCCACTTCATCCCAAACCGCTCCGTCCGCGCCGCCGTCACCTCGATCTTCATCTTCGCCATGTCGACGCCGGTTGGGCACTCCCGACGACACGCCTTGCACGACACGCACAGCGCCATCGCGTCCGTCATCGCGTCAGAGATCATCGCATCGGCGCCCAACTGGCCGGTCAGCGCCAGCCGCAGCGTATTCGCCCGGCCTCGCGTCAGATGCGTCTCATCCCGCGTCACCCGATAGCTTGGGCACATCACTCCCGAATCGAACGCTCGGCAGGTGCCGTTGTTGTTGCACATCTCCACCGCGCCCAGCATCCCGCCCAGCGGCCCCGGATGCTCCGACCAGTCCAATTTGGGAACGAAATCGCTGGTCGCACTGTAGCCCGGCCCATAGCGGAACAATGTCCGGTCATCCATCGGTGGCGGCCGCGTGATCCGATTGGGGTTCAGCAGCCCGATTGGGTCGAAAGCATCCTTCACCGTCTCGAACGCCTGCACGATCCGCGGCCCGAACATCTGCTCATGGAACTCGCTGCGCACCAGCCCATCACCATGCTCGCCGCTGTGCGATCCCTTGTAGGCACGCACCAGCGCGAATGCCTCCTCGGCCACGGCGCGCATCGTCGTGACGTCATTGGGGTCCTTCATGTTCAGCACCGGCCGCACATGCAGGCACCCAACCGAGGCGTGCGCGTACCACGTCCCCTTTGTTCCATGCCGCTCGAACACGTCGTTCAGCCGCTCCGTGTAGTCGGCCAGGTCTTCCAGATTGACCGCGCAGTCCTCGATGAAAGAGACCGGTTTGCCGTCACCCTTCATTGACATCATGATGTTCAGCCCGGCCTCCCGCACAGCGGCGATGTCCGCTTGGAATGCTGCCTCCGTCGCCCGCACCATACCGGGGTGGCCGAGATCACCCATCAGCGTCTCAAGCTCTGCCAGCTTCGCCAGGAGCGTACCTTCATGATGGCCATGGAATTCAACGATCAGCAGGCTGTCCGGCTCACCGATCAGCATTTTGTCGATCGTGCCGCGGTAGATCGGTATTCCGCGTCCCAGGTCGATCATCGTGCGGTCAACCAGCTCAACAGCTTCCGGATCCAGCGCGACAATGTGCCGCGAAGCTTCCATCGCGCTGCGAAACGTCGGGAACTGGCAGATCCCTAGCATCTTGCGCGGCTTGATCGGCTGCAGCGTCAGTTCGATTGCCGCCGAGAAAGCCAGCGTTCCCTCGGATCCCACCAATAGCCGGGCAAGGTTGTCCCGTCCGGCTGCACGTGCGGCCGGCGTCAGCACATCGATGTTGTAGCCCCCCACGCGGCGCAGCTGTTTTGGAAACCGGGCCGCGATCTCGTCTGCCTCCGCCGCACCAAGCTCGCGCAGGCGCTGAATCAGCTCCGCCACCGTCGCCGGAATCCGCTCGCCCAGATTGTCGGGGATAACCCCGAACCGGTGCTGCGACCCATCCGACAGGATCGCCTCGATGGCCCGCACATTGTCTGCCATCAGCCCGTAGCGGATAGACTTCGACCCGCACGAATTGTTCCCCGCCATTCCGCCGATCGTGCACCGCGCATGGGTGGACGGATCGACCGGGAAGAACAACCCGCCCGTCCGCAGCGCATTGTTCAGGTGCCCCAGCACAAGCCCAGGCTCGACCAAGGCTGTGCGTGCCTCGATGTCGACATGCAGGATCCGGCGCAAATGTTTTGAGCAGTCGATTACCAGCGCGCGGTTCACCGTCTGCCCGCACTGGCTGGTCCCGCCGCCCCGCGCCAGCACCGGCACGCCCTCGTCGCGCGCCAGCGCCATCGCCGCGACCACATCGTCGATGGTCTCCGGCACGACCACCCCCACCGGTTCCATCTGATAGATCGACGCATCGGTGCTGTAGCGCCCGCAGCTGGCGCGATCGAACAGTACCTCCCCCTTGATGTTTCGAGCCAGGCGCGTCGCGAAGGCCGCGTTGTCCGGCATGATCGAGTCGGCAATGGTGGCGCTCATAACGGCGGATCAACCTGAAAACTCTGCATGCGCGCAGCATTGGCAAAGCCCGCGCCCCTCCGCAAGGCTGTGCATGGTGCGGTGCCCGCACCCTTTTGCCGTCGCGGCATGCCATGCGATAGGATCACCGCGCCAATTCAGGAGATGCACCATGCCGTTCGCCACCGCCGATGACGGTGTCCGCCTGCACTACGAGGAAACCGGATCCGGCACGCCGGTCATCTTCGTCCACGAATTCGCCGGTGATCACCGTGCGTGGGAAACCCAGATGCGCCATTTTGGCCAGCGTTACCGGGCGATCACTTACGCAGCCAGGGGCTACCCGCCCTCCGATGTTCCCGAAGATGTGGAAAAATACAGCCAAGCGCGCGCCGCCGATGATATTGCCGCGGTGCTGGACCACCTGGGAGTCGCCAAGGCGCACGTCGTCGGTCTGTCGATGGGTGGCTTTGCAACGCTGCATTTCGGCTTCCGCCATGCCGCCCGCGCGCTGTCGCTGGTCGTCGCTGGCTGTGGCTACGGGGCCGAAAAAGGCCAGCGCGACAAATTTCGCAACGAAGTCGCCGCCGTGGCCGCCTTCCTCGACGAACAGGGTATCGAGGCCTTTGCCGCCAAATACGCCTACGGCCCGACCCGCGTGCAGTTCGAGAACAAGGACCCCCGCGGCTTCGACGAATTCAAGCGCCAGCTGGCCGAACATTCCGCTATTGGCGCCCGCAACACCCAGCTTGGTGTGCAGGGCGAGCGGCCGTCGCTGTACGACCTCGTGGACCAGATGGCCTCCCTCACCGTGCCCACGCTAATCCTGACCGGCGACGAGGATTGGCCATGCCTGCAGCCGGCCCTGCTGATGAAGCAGACGATCCCCACCGCCGCCCTATCGGTGATGCCGAACTGTGGCCACACCATCAATCTGGAGGATCCTGACCAGTTCAATCGCCTGGTCGGGGATTTCCTCGTTCAGGTCGACACGGGGCGATGGCCGAAACGCGACCCGCGCGCGATGGTATCTTCTATAACTGGAATGAAATAGTTCAGCTGACCGCCTTGTGAAACGATCGTTTGACTGGACCCGCCTCATGCACCGTCGTTACACTGACAAGTGATGCCGCTTCGCTTTCTGCTCCTCGCCCTCTGCGCCACCGCCCTGTCGGGCTGCGGCTCGGTTCTCACTGCAACAACAGCGGACGTCGCCGGCATCGCCGGCGCCGGTGCGGCCAGCGCTGTTACCAAAAGCGCGGCAGCGGCGGCCGGCATCGGCCTTGGCATAGCCGCCGGTGCTAACGCCGGCCTGCAATACGTGGAACGCGACGTTCATGCCGCTGAGCAGGACCGCATCGCCACTGCCGCTGGCAGCCTGCAACCCGGCATCGTCGGCCATTGGAACGCATCACATGAGATCCCGATTGAAGACGACGAACACGGCGACCTTGTCGTAACTAGGCTGATTGGGTCAGCTGACTTTGCCTGCAAGGAGATCGTGTTCTCGGTCGATACGGTGGACAAAAAAATACCTCACCGCGCCTTCTACACCGCGACAGTTTGCCAGGATGGCAAGGCCTGGAAATGGGCATCGGCGGAGCCGGCAACAGCACGCTGGGGCGCCCTGCAGTGAAACGCCGGATGCTGACCGGCCCCCTTTCGGCCGGCTCCTTGTCAGCCGGCCCGATTCTGGCTGGCGTCCTCCTGCTGGCCGGCTGCACCTCGACCGCCCGCATCGCCGCGGTGGTCACCGGTGGCGTTGCCGGCGCGTCAACCGGCAGTCCGGCCATCGGCTTCCTGGTCGGCGTGGCGACCGATGCCGGGGCAAACTATGTCGTGCGCTACTACGGCCGCTCGTGCCAGGGCGCCGAACAGGATGCCATCGCCCAGGCCGCGGGTGATCTGCCCGTAGGCACCGAAGCAGACTGGAAAATCGAGCACACCATCCCGATCGGCAATGAGCACGGCCGGCTTCGCGTGGTGCGGACCATCGACTCGCCCTTGGCCGCCTGCAAGGAACTGGCGTTCTCGGTCGACGAGGACAAGCAGCGGTCGTGGTTCACCACCGACATCTGCAAGCAGGCAACCCAGTGGAAATGGGCCGCCGCAGAACCGGCCGTCGCACGCTGGGGGTTCCTGCAGTAGGCTCCGCCGCCCATAAGGAGGAGGTTCGGCATGTCCCAACCGACCGACACCATCACCGCCGGCGGCGCCCTCCTGGCCAGGCTGAAGGCCGTAGGCGTGGACTACATCTTTGCCAATTCCGGCACAGACTTTCCGCCGATCATCGAGGGCCTGGCGGAAGCCGCCGCCAAGGATATTGCCCTGCCGCGACCAATCGTGATCCCGCATGAACATGCCGCGATGGGCATGGCCCACGGCTACTACCTGGCGACCGGCCGTGCCCAGGCCGTGATGGCGCATACCAATGTCGGGCTGGCGAACTGCGCCATCGGCGCCATCAACATGGCCACGGAACACGTCCCCGTGCTGCTGTTCTCCGGCCGCACCCCAACGCTGGAGCAGGGCCGCCTCGGCGCCCGCACAGTGCCGATTGGCTGGGGGCAGGAGATGCGCGACCAGACCGCGCTGGTGCGCGAGGCGACCAAGTGGGACTACGAGCTGCGCTTCCCTGAACAGGCCCCGGAAATCGTCGACCGCGCCTATGCCATCGCCTCATCCACCCCACGCGGCCCGGTCTATGTCAGCTTGCCGCGGGAGGTTCTGTGCGAGCCATGCCCCATCGACAGGCTGGGCACACCCAGTCGAATGGCACCGGTAAGCGTGGCACCGGCGACCGGCGCACTGGAAACCGCGGCTGCTTGGCTCGCCGCCGCCCGCCACCCGGTCATCATCGCCCAGCGCGGCGCCGGTTCCGCCGAGGGCTGCGCCGCGCTTGCAACTCTGGTCGACACCTGGGCCATGCCGGTCGTCCAGTATTGGGCAAACCATATCGCGCTCGCCACCGATCATCCGATGTCCGTTGGATCGAATCCCGAACCCTGGATCAGCGAAGCCGACGTGATCCTGGTGCTGGACTGCCTCGCCCCCTGGTCGCCGGAAATCAACAAGCTGGGCCCTGCCTGCCGGGTCATTCAGGCAGGCCCGGATCCGCTGTACAGCCGCTTCCCGGTGCGCAACTTTCACGCCGACCTCTCGCTGGCGGGCGAGCCTGGCGACATCGTCCTCGGCCTGGCGCGCGCTCTGCAAGCCCATCGCCCCAACGGCTGCGCCGAACGCCGTGCCCTGGTCGCCGCCCAATCCGATGAAATCCGCGCCGCGACACGTCGATCCGCCGAACAAGGTGGCGCCGGTGAGCCGATGACCAAGGCCTGGGTCAGCCTCTGCCTGTCGCAGGCGATCGAGGGCCTCGACGCCACGATCCTGTCCGAACTCGGGTGCCCGATGGACCCGCTGACCCTGCACGCCCCCGGAACGTGGTACCAGGAGCCTCATTCCGGTGGCCTAGGCTGGTCGTTTCCCTGTGCCCTCGGCATGCAACTCGCGCAGCCGGACCGCTTGATCATTCCGACCATGGGCGACGGGTCCTACATGTTCGCCAATCCGGTCGCCTGCCACCAGATCGCCGAAGCCCTCGGCCTGCCCGTCCTCGTCCTGGTGCTGAACAATCACGAATGGGGCGCCGTGCGACAGGCGGTGCTGGGCACCTACCCCGACGGCTATGCCGCCCGCATGAACCAGATGCCGCTGGTGTCGCTCACCCCCACCCCCGATTTTGCCCAGGTCGCCGCCGCCAGCCGCGCCTGGTCGATGCGGGTGGAGCACCCAGCCGACCTGCCGGCCGCCCTGGCTGCCGCCATCGACCACGTCCGGGCCAAACGCACCCAGGCCCTGGTGGAAATCCACGTCGCAGCTTGATCCGCGACGACCAGCTCAGGACCGGGATCATGGCGACGATGCACCTCAACCGTGTGAGCCGCCCCCGGGTGTACCGCCCGTCGTCTGAGCACCTCATGCACATCCGATAGCAAATCGCGGATGAGGCAACGTCCGGATTGCACTGCGGCTACCGGCGGACTAGGGTCCGCCTCAACGCGGGTGTAGCTCAATGGTAGAGTCCCAGCCTTCCAAGCTGGCTACGGGGGTTCGATTCCCCTCACCCGCTCCAATCCTCCCAGTCACGATCCTGATGTCCGCCAAGGGCCGACTTGCCTGCCGAATCGCATGATCTTTCGCGATGACCACGCCTGGCTGTAAGTCCGATTTGACACCATCCCAATCCCGCCCCATGGTCCCAGTTTACCCAGGGGTGCCCCACCAAAGGGGCTGAGATATCGCTACAAGCCGGTCCAACCGGCGGGGCGATGACCCTTGAACCTGATCCGGGTTATGCCGGCGGAGGGACGGGTCAACGCCACAAGACCCTTCCGACAAGCCGGCAAACACCCGTAACAACGGAGAGGTCCATGACGGTCCAGTCGAAATCTACCACCCGCCCCAGTTCGGTCACCACCGGCCCAATCGCAGGATCCCACAAGATCTACTCCAGCCCGGAAGGCCGTTCCGACATCCTGGTGCCGTTCCGCGAAATCTCGCTCGACCCCAGCGCCAAGGAACCACCCTACCGGGCGTATGACTGCTCCGGCGTCTATACCGATCCCGCCGTGACCATCGACCTCGAAGCCGGCCTGCCGCCAATCCGCCGTGAGTGGATCGCCAAGCGCGGATACGACCGGATCACCCCGCGCGCCGTCCGCCCCGAGGACAACGGCAACCTCTCGGCCGACAAGCTGGTCCCGACCTGCCCGGCCGAGCTGCCGCTTTACGGCGGCGCCCCTGGCCAGATGGTGACCCAGTACGAGTTCGCCCGCGCCGGCATCATCACCGAGGAGATGATCTACGTCGCCCATCGCGAGAACATGGGCCGCGCCAAGGTGATTGAAGGTGCGGAAGACCGCGTCGCCGACGGCGAAAGCTTCGGCGCTGAAATTCCCGCCTTTATCACCCCGGAATTCGTCCGCAGTGAGATCGCCCGTGGCCGCGCCATCATCCCGGCCAACATCAACCACCCGGAGCTGGAGCCGGTCATCATCGGCCGCAACTTCCTGGTCAAGATCAACGCCAATATCGGCAATTCCGCCGTTACCTCCGGCGTCGCCGAAGAAGTCGAAAAGCTGGTCTGGGCGACCCGCTGGGGCGCCGACACCGTCATGGACCTGTCCACCGGCCGCAACATCCACAATATCCGAGGCTGGATCCTGCGCAATTCGCCGGTGCCGATCGGCACCGTGCCGATCTACCAGGCGCTGGAAAAGGTCGACGGCGACCCGACCAAGCTCGACTGGGAAGTGTTCAAGGACACCCTGATCGAGCAAGCCGAACAGGGCGTCGACTACTTCACCATCCATGCCGGCGTGCGCCTGCAATACGTGCCGCTGACCGCGAAACGGGTAACCGGCATCGTGTCCCGTGGCGGCTCGATCATGGCGAAGTGGTGCCTGTCAAAGCACAAGGAGTCGTTCCTCTACGAACGGTTCGACGAAATCTGCGACATCATGCGCAAATACGACGTGTCGTTCTCACTTGGTGACGGTCTGCGCCCTGGCTCCAATGCCGACGCCAACGACGCCGCCCAGTTCGGTGAGCTGGAAACCCTGGGCGAACTGACAAAGGTGGCATGGGACAAGGGTTGCCAGGTCATGATCGAAGGCCCCGGCCATGTGCCGATGCACAAGATCAAGATCAACATGGACAAGCAGCTCCGCGAATGCGGCGAAGCTCCGTTTTACACCCTTGGGCCGTTGACCACCGATATCGCACCCGGCTACGATCACATCACAAGTGCCATCGGCGCCGCAATGATCGGCTGGTACGGCACCGCCATGCTCTGCTATGTCACCCCCAAGGAGCATCTCGGCCTGCCCGACCGCGATGACGTCAAGACCGGCGTTATCACCTACCGCATCGCTGCCCACGCGGCCGATCTGGCAAAAGGCCACCCGGCCGCCAAGCTCCGCGACGACGCGGTCAGCCGCGCCCGTTTCGAGTTTCGCTGGGAAGACCAGTTCAACCTGTCGCTCGACCCTGACACCGCGCGCAAGTTCCACGACCAGACCCTGCCCAAGGAAGCCCACAAGGTGGCGCATTTCTGTTCCATGTGCGGGCCGAAATTCTGTTCAATGAAGATTACTCAGGATCTGCGTGTAGAGGCCGAACGGATGGCTGGCATGGAAGCCAAGAGTGCTGAATTTGCCGATACCGGCAAGGAAATCTATCTTCCGCAGCAGGCAGCTGAGTAATCCACGCGCGATGACGGAACCCAGGGCGGCGCTCGCGGCGATCGGGCAATTGGCGGACTCCGAGATCGATATCGGAAACGCTGCCCTGCAACTTGCCCGTGTCGATGCGCCGGACAGCGACTGGCAGGCCGCGTCCCGCCATTTGTCTGATCTGGCGCAGGGCGCGGTCCACCGCGCCGCCGATATCGACCAGGATGAGCTGTCGGCTCGGGCAGCAGCCCTTGCCGACCTCATGGTCCGTGAATTCGGCTACGCCGGTGACCTGGAAACCTACGACGATCCGGCAAATGCCAACTTGATCAGGGTCATCGAACGCCGTCGCGGCCTGCCCGTGGCGCTTGGCGTCATCTGGCTGCATGCTGCCCGGGCGGCCGGCTGGGATAGCCACGGAGTTGATTTCCCGGCGCACTTTCTGATCGCGTTGGAGGGTCACAAGACCCAGGTCGTGCTCGACGTCTTTAACGGCGGCCAGATCATGACCGCCCGTGAACTGCGTAGCCTCCTGAAACGGGTCGAAGGCGAAAAAGCCGAGCTGCGGCCGGGACTTCTGCAACCCATGAGCACACGGCGGGTGTTGCTGCGACTGCAGAACAATATTATGACCCGGCGTCTCGAGTCGGGTGACCTGCGAGGCGGCTTGCGCTGCACTGAGGACATGCTGCTGATCGCCCCTGATCAGGCGGAACTGTGGCGTCAGGCCGGCATCATGAACCAGCGCTTGGAGCAGGTCGCCGCCGCCCGGGACTGCTACCAGCGCTTCCTCGACCTTGTGCCGGAAGGCGCCGTGGCCAGCAGCGTGCGCACGCAACTCGACATCCTGAAGTCGATGCTGAATTAAGACCGGATCGCAGCTGCAGTTCCAACCTGCTGCCCCTCGTCTGAAATCAGCGATAGGCGTCACCCATGGCCTCACCGGCACCAGATCATAACACTCGTCCTGTGCTGCCGTGGTTCAGGTCGACAACCGCCTGCGTTGACGCTCCTTCTCCCCCCGCATAGCTTGCGCCCCTTCATCAGCTGCGGAGACACGTTCCATGCCCACTAACCTCAAGGCGCGCATCGACGCTGGAAAAGCCAACGTCAACGGATGGCTCGCAATTCCGTCAGGCTTCTCCGCCGAAGTCATGGCGCAGTGCGGCTGGGACAGCGTCACCGTCGACATGCAGCACGGCGTGCAGGACTACCAGTCAATGGTGCAATGCTTCCAGGCCATGCAGGCCCATCCCGTCACCCCGCTGGTCCGCGTGCCCTGGAATGAACCCGGCATCATTGGCAAAGTGCTCGACGGCGGCGCCATGGGTGTCATCTGCCCGATGGTCAACACCGCGGCCGAAGCGAAGCAACTTGCCGACGCCAGCCTTTATCCGCCCATGGGAAAGCGCAGCAACGGCCCAATCCGCGCCGCGATGTATGGGGAGGCCAGCAGCTACCAGGCCACAGCCAACGACGAGATCCTGGTGATCCCAATGATCGAGACCCAGCAGGGCATTGACAATATTGACGAGATTCTGAGCGTCCCCGGCATCAGCGGCATCTATATCGGTCCGTCCGACATGGGCCTGTCGCTTGGAATGATCCCGATCCTCGACCGCGAGGAACCGATCATTCTGGAGATCTATGGCAAGCTCCTGGCGTCCTGCAAACGCCACGGCAAGTTCGCCGGAATTCACAACGGCACCGCCGCCTACGCTGCACGCATGATGCAGATGGGCTTCCAGCTGTGCACCATTGCCAATGACAGCGGCTTGATGGCCCGAGCCGCCCGCGAAGCCGTCACCGCCACCCGCAAGGCCGCTGGCGATATCGCCGGTTAAAGCACGGAACAGGCTCACTGACCGCATATGGACCCGGGCCAACCGCCCGGGTCTGAAGCGTGAAAAATGTTTAACGCCGTCGGCGTCGGGCCGGTGCTAACCTGACGCACACCGCTGCGCACCATGACAAAGCCCTATGCAAAGCCGGCGTCGGGAGGAACCTAAACATGATCCGATCTGCGATTGCCCTAACCGGGGCAGGTTTGCTGGCAACCCTCGCGGTGGCCGTTCCGCTTATCCCCGGACAGGCGGAAACCCCCGCGCGGATCATGCCGGCCCCGGCATTTGACGCCCAGGCCACCGATGGTCATGCCACCGGCCCGCAGACGGCCATTTTTGCGGGCGGATGCTTCTGGGGCATCCAGGGTGTGTTTGAGCACGTCAAAGGCGTCACGCGCGCTGTGTCCGGCTACGCCGGCGGCCACATTGCCAACCCCAGTTATGAACAAGTCAGCTCAGGCTTGACCGGACACGCCGAGTCCGTCACCGTCACGTTCGATCCTTCCCAGGTCAGCTACGGGACGCTGCTGCGTATTTTCTTCTCGGTCGCCCTCGATCCAACGCAAAAGGACCGCCAGGGGCCCGACTGGGGTACCCAATATCGCTCCGCACTGTTCGTCGACGGATCGGAGCAACAACAGGTTGCCGAGGCCTACATCACCCAGCTCAATGCGGCGCACATCTTTAATAAGCCGATCGTCACCCGGGTCGACGCAGCGGGGCCATTCTACCCTGCCGAGGCTTATCACCAGGACTACCTGGAGCTGCACCCCGACCAGCCATACATCGCGATCAACGACCTGCCCAAGGTGCAGGCGTTACACACTCTGTTCCCGGGAAACTGGCAATCCTCGGCGACCAGGGTCGGCAAGCTCGCCGCCGAATAGGATGAGGGCGGGACCGCATTGATCCCGCCCCGCGACTTCAGTTCGCTTGCTTGGCAGCATCCAGCAGACGCTGCTTGATCTGTGGGTTGTTCTGCGCAGTCCGCATGACCGTCGAGTATTCTTGCACCGAAATACCGTGCGACTGTATCGCCTGCACAGCCTCCGCATTGGCTCTCTCGCTCAGGCCGTTCTTCTGCTCCGGGGAAGCGGAACTCATCTCACCTTGATATTTTTGCTGCAGCTTCGCCACATCATGCAGTGCCGCCCCCGCCTTGCCGATCGTCTGATCCGGAATGGCCGCGCTCGGCGCCTGCGCCATGGCCAGAACCGGCGCCAGCATCAGACCGGCCGAGGCCGCGAAAGCTACAATTCGCCGCGTGTCACTACGCCGCATGTCAAAGTACCTCCCGCGCAGCATCAAGAAGTCGACCCTCGAGGTCTTCATCGTGCTCCGCCGCGGTCAGCACGGCGTTGTAGTCCTGCACTGACAAACCCTGCTCATCCAGAACTCGTTCGGCTGCCGACCGCGCCTCCGTGGCAAGCTCCTGCCGCGCATCCTCGCCCGGTTCGGCCTCTGCCCGCATGGCGTAATCCTGCTGAATCCGCGCAACCAGGCCAGCGGCCATACCGACCCGGCTCACCATCTCCTGCGGGATAGTGCCAGGGCTGGTTTGAAATGCTGCCATTGCTCTCTCCGTCGTTGCCTCAAAACGGTGTTCCCTCGGGATCACCACAGACCCCAACGAGGCCCCTCTGCATCGGGTTCAACAAAAAACCGGGCAGATTTTGCCGCTCACTGTCCAAACGCGGTAAGAAGACCCGAAATCCGCCCGAGGAAATCGTCATGTCACCGCCCCCCGTCATCCGACTGCACCCCGACGACAACATTGTCATTGCCCGCGCCACTCTGCTGCCGGGGGCGCCCATCGGCGACAATGTTCTGGCGACCCAGCGCATCCCGGCTGGGCACAAAGTGGCCGTTCGGGCAATCGGCGCCAGTGAGTCGATCCGGCGCTATGGCCAGATCATCGGCTTCGCCTCATCCGGTATCGCGACGGGCCAGCACGTCCACGTCCATAATTGCGAGATGGGCGATTTCGCTAAGGACTACGCCTACGGCGTCGACGCTTCCCCGACCGAGTTCTTCAACCCCGCCGCTACCTTTCAGGGCATCCGCCGGCCGGATGGAAAGATTGCCACCCGCAACTACATTGGCATCCTCACCAGCGTGAACTGCTCCGCCCACGTCGCAGGCGTAGTCGCCGACATGTTCCGACGCAACCCCTTCACCGGGGACGATCCGCTGGCGGAGTACCCCAACGTCGACGGCGTGGTCGCACTGACCCACAAGACCGGCTGTGGGATGACACAGGATGAGCCCCTGCGCCTCCTCCGCCGTACCCTCGCCGGCTACGCCCGCCATCCAAACTTTTCCCACGTTATCGTGCTGGGTCTGGGCTGCGAGGTGAACCAGATCGGCGGCCTGATGGAAGAACAGCGACTGGCCGGCCGGCTCAAGGCAATGGACATCCAGACCATGGGCGGTAGCCGCAAGACCGTCGCGGCCGGGATCGCGTTCGTGAAGGATATCCTGGCCGGATCCAATCAGGTGACACGGGTTACGGTTCCGGCTTCGGAACTCACCGTTGCCTTGCAATGCGGCGGCTCCGATGGTTACTCAGGCGTATCGGCCAATCCGGCGCTCGGGGCCGCAAGCGATCTGCTGGTCCGCCATGGCGGCAGCGTGATCCTGTCGGAAACGCCGGAAACCTACGGCGCGGAACATCTGCTGACCCGCCGTGCCATTTCCAAGGACGTCGGTGAGAAACTGGTCGCGCTGATGCGCTGGTGGGAAGACTACACCAGGCAGGAAGGTGCCGAAATGAACGCTAACCCCTCGCCGGGCAACAAGGCGGGCGGCCTCACCACAATTCTGGAAAAGTCACTGGGCGCCATGGCAAAGGCTGGCAGTAGCAACCTGGTCGACGTCGTCCGTTACGCCGAGGAAGTCAAGGCACGCGGCTTCGTCTTCATGGACACCCCGGGATACGACCCCGTTGCCGCAACCGGGCAGGTCGCTGGCGGCGCCAACATGGTGTGTTTCACCACCGGTCGCGGCAGTGTCTTCGGCTGCAAGCCGGCACCCTCGATCAAACTGGCGACCAACACGCCTATGTATAGACATATCGAAGACGACATGGACATCAATTGCGGCACAATCCTGGATGGCGACGAAACCGTTCAGCAAGCCGGCCAGCGCATCTTCGAACTGATCCTGCGGGTCGCATCGGGCGAACGCACCAAGAGCGAATTGTTCGACTTCGGCGCCGCCGAATTTGCTCCTTGGGTGCTCGGTGCCACGATGTAGCCGGCCCCTCCTTATACCTGACCCCCGAAGTGGTCGGTCAAATGTCATGCAATAGGCCGCTCCACAACACGCATTCGAGGATCTATAAGAACGCGTATCGCAGCGCACGGTGATCCGGTGTCTCTCGACGAACTTGCAGACTTTCTGAATTCCAGCAACGCACCGCAAGGATGCATGGACCTGTCCGAGTTGGACGGCTTTCTGGCCGGCCTCGCCGCGGGCCCGGAAGCCGTGCCGCGGGATGAATGGCTGAGCGAGGTATGGGACAACGAAGAACCCGACTACGCTGACGACGCTGAGCAGCAAGCCGTCGAGCAGGCAATCTTGGATCGCTTCGCCGCCATTGAAACCGGCCTCGACGAGACACCGCTCACCTACGCCGCTATCCTCTGGCAGGACGAGGCCGGCACCACTGTCGCCGAGGACTGGGCGGCTGGGTTCATGCAGGCTGTCAGCCTGCAGGCGAAAGCCTGGCAGCCAGCTTTGGCTGACGAAGACGCTTCCATGCTGCTGATCCCGATCGCCAGCCTGGCGGGCATGACCTTGCCGGAATCCGAACGCGGCCAAGCAATGTCCGATGACGCGCTGGAAGGGCTGTTGCAGGATTCCGAACAGGTGCTGCCAGTTTGTGTGCTGGGCTTGCGGCGCTTCTGGCGGGATCGGACCGCAGGCACTGGAACGCTGCGCCACTGAAGAAACTGTGTGCGGGAACGGCGCCGGCCGCGCCATCGCAAACGAAACGGATATACCTCACAATTGAACTTGGGGTCGGCAACCACCTAAGGCCCTAAGCCGTTTCGCAGCCATGGCAAAACCACGCGCCGAACGCCGCCCGGCCTGGAGGCGGATAGCCTGGATCGGCATACCGCTCCTGCTGCTGGTACTGCTGGTGGCGTTCTGGAACTGGGACTGGTTCGTTCCCCTGGTGGACGCCCGTGCTTCCGCCGCGATCGGCCGCAAGGTAACGATCACCCACCTGCACGTTCGCCTCGGTAGGGTCGTTCGTGTCACCACCGAAGGCGTGACGGTGGCCAATCCGCCCGACTGGGCCGCCGAAGACCCGCCCTTCGTTTCAATAAAGACATTAACTGTTGAGGCAGATGCGCTGGCCTATATTCGCGGCCAAGGGTTGGTGCTTCCCCTAATCGGGCTGGATGGAGCCCACGCTTTGGTAGCTGAAACCGCTGATGGCACCGCCAATTTCCGCCTGTCGACCGGCGGAAGCAGCAGCGGCGGCACAACCAAGATCGGCGATCTCCGGATCAGTGACAGCGATGTCCGCGTGCAAATCCCGAAACTCAAGGCGGACTTCAACGCCCAGATCGAAACCCAGGACACCGGGCCGGATGCCAAAATCGTTGTCGATGCCAAGGGCACCTACTCAGCCCAACCAATCACTGCCAAGCTTGTCGGCGGCGCATTGCTATCGCTACGCGACTCCAATCATCCTTGGCCGGTCGAGCTGAACGTCGCCAATGGGCCGACGAAAGTGGCACTTCAAGGGACATTGTTGGATCCGGTCGCCTTCAAGGGCGCGGATCTGCGGCTGCGCTTCAGCGGTCCCGATATGGCATTGCTGGAACCACTTGTCGGCTTCCCAATCCCGAAAACACCGGCCTATCAGATTGCAGGCAAGCTCGATCTCGACGGATTCGATAAAATTACCTTCAACGACTTCCAAGGCCGTCTCGGCAACTCCGATATTGCGGGAACGATTGAGGAAAGGCCGGGCGCCGTCGAATCGAAAGGCAAGTCGAAGCCGGACGTGACCATGGACTTGCGCTCGAAACGGGTCGATCTTACTGATCTGAGCGGTTTCATCGGCGGAGCCCCAGGCCGCACCGCCACCACGACCCCGCACCAACGCGAAGACGCGCCTAAGGCGAACGCCAACACGAAACTGCTGCCGGATACTCCGATCAGCATCCCACGCCTCGATTGGGCGGACATCCATCTGCGCTATCGTGGTGCCCACATCGAAGGCCGCAACATGCCGCTTGACGATGTCGTCGTGGCGCTGGAGGTGGTTGGCGGGCGGATTACTCTGCATCCGATCAGCTTCGGTATCGGCAAGGGACATCTGGCGGCCAATGTCGATCTGACCCCGGTTTCTGGCAAAAACGTCCGTGCCAAGGTCGATCTGCGCCTGCAGAACCTGGATGTCGCACGCATGATGGCCGCCACCCACACGTTTGAAGGCGCCGGCTCAGTCAGCGGAATTGGCGCCCTGGATGCCACCGGAAATTCCCTCGCATCCCTGTTGGGCAACGGGAACGGCGAGGTGAAGATGGCGATGGCCGGCGGTGATCTGTCCGCTGTGCTGATCGACCTGACTGGTCTGCACTTCGGCAACGCCTTGCTCTCCGCCCTGGGCGTTCCCAACAAGACCCAGGTCCAGTGCTTCATTGGTGACCTTGGCCTTGAGCGGGGTGTGCTGGATTTCAAGGCCATGACCCTACAGACCGGCGAGGGCATCACCAATGTCGGCGGCAATCTGGACCTGTCGAAAGAAACCATCGACCTCGCGCTCAAAACCGACGCCCGGCACTTCTCCATTGGCTCGCTCCCGACCCGGATCAACATCGGCGGCACTTTCAAGGATCCCTCGATCAGGCCCGGCGCCGAGGTGGCTGCTCGCGCTGGCGCCGCAGCGGGCCTTGGCGTCTTGTTCGTGCCGTTGGCGATCCTGCCAACCATCCAGTTCGGCACATCCGAAGCTGATGACGAACGGTGTGGCCAGTTGTTGCAGCAGGCCCGGGAGAGCGCTGGAGGAAAAGCACTGCCCCGGCCGTTGCAGGGAACCGGCACCAAGCGCTGAGCACGTCGACATCGAGCAGTGTTGCATCCTTCCCACCGCCATGTCTTGTTGGGTCGTCCATTACAGGAGGAACCCATGGCGTTCTACGAACTGCGTCAATACAAAGTGCAACCCGGCAAGTTGGCAGGATGGGTGAAGATTATGGAAGAAGAAATCATCCCGTTCCAGGTCTCCCAAGGCATGGTCATCACCGGTAGCTTCCAGGGCGAAACCGACTCTTCGGTCTACATCTGGCTTCGCCGGTTCGACAGCGAAGAACAACGCGTCGCACAATATGCCGCGGTCTACGAATCTGATTTTTGGAAGACCAAGATCGCACCGAGGGTCCCGGAATATCTCGACCGTTCGGCCATCGTTGTGACCCGCATCGTGCCGACGCCGAAGTCGACAGTGCAGTAGAGCCGCCAGAACCCTTGATCCCCGGGCTGCTCCCTGCGAAAAGGCGGAGCAATCCGGGGAACCACCGTGCCACCGACGAAGACACTAACCGAGGGCCAGCGGGCCTACGAATCGAAGCGCGCTGCCAAGGCAGGCATGAGTCTTGACAAGTGGCTGGCAAGCAAGGAGCGTGAGCGGGAAGTCGAGGCAAAGGCCAAGCTAAAGGCTGTGGAGGCCGCCAAGCCCCCGAAACCGCCTGGCTTCCTCGGTCGCCTGCTCGATCGCGCCCATCGCCCGCTGAAATCGTAGAGGGTCGTCGCATTGGGCGAACCGGATCCACCCGTGCTCGTCGTCCATGCCGACTGGAGTGTCAACCCTCGCAAGCGGTGGATGACAGTGGCGCATCGCACCACCACCGGCTGGCGCCTGGCCGCCCCGGGTCCCGTGGGCGACGTCTCCACACTCCTGACGCGGCTGTTGGAAAAGGCCGACGGTGGCGGCGTAGCGTTCGGAGCGGACTTTCCCATCGGATTGCCGCGCGCCTACGCAGCGACTCGTCCGGAGCCGGACTTCCTCGCTTTTCTTCACGGCGTATGTGCGCTCCCCGATTTCTTCACCGTTTGCCCAGGGCTCGAAGATCTTCGGCCGGACCGTCCATTCTATCCGGCAAGAGGCGTTGCCGGGATGACCCGCATGTCACACGCCCTGGCATTGGACATGACGGATGCCTCAGCACTGTCCAGAGCCTGCGATCGAGCCACCGCGGAACGGCCAGCCGGTGCTCCGCCGTTCTGGACGCTTGGCGCCAACCAGTCCGGCAAGGCAGCCATCGCCGCTTGGCAGCACCTGATCCTGCTTAGGGCCTGTTCGCAATTAAAGACTGTACGAATCGAGGCGTTTCCTGGCTTTCTGCGGCTTTGCTCGGAGAAAGACCATGCAAGTCCTGACCGACGCCCAATGGGCCAAGTTCGAAGCGACGATAGCGGCGGTTGGTCCGCGGGGAGCGCGTCCTCGCAAGCAGGAGCGCCGTACGATCGAGGCCATCATCTGGCGGCTGGACAACGGTGCGAAGTGAGGTGGTCCCGCTTCATCGGACAGTTTGGCGGCGTGGCTAAGCTCGGTTCTGATTGTCGTCATGCCGCCAGTTTTATCGTCCCTGTTGCCTTGTATGCCTCGTCGGGCGTGCGCCCGGCCAGTGTCGAATGCGGGCGGCGGGTGTTGTAGTAGGTGATCCACGAGGTCAGTCCGGCACGCAGGTCTGTTCCGGTCTCGAACGCATGCAAGTAGATGCATTCGTATTTCAGGCTGCGCCAGAGCCGTTCGATGAAGACGTTGTCCATCCAACGCCCCCGACCGTCCATCGAGATGCGCACGCCAGCCGCCTGCAATACGCCGGTAAAGCGCGGAGAGGTGAATTGGCTGCCTTGGTCAGAGTTGAAGATGTCCGGGCGGCCATACCGTGCCAGCGCTTCTTCCAGCGCTTCAATGCAGAACGCGGCATCCATGGTGTTCGATACCCGCCAGGACAACACCTTCCGCGTCGACCAGTCCATCACCGCAACCAGGTAGAGGAAGCCGCGCCGCATCGGAATGTAGGTGATGTCGGCGCACCAAACCTGGTTGGGACGGTCAACGACCACCTCCCGCAGCAAATACGGATAGATCCGGTGTCCGGGATGCGGGATCGTCGTCCGCGGCCGCTGATAGATCGGCTCCAGTCCCATCCTAGCCATCAGCCGACGCACCCGCTTTCGGCCCACCGTATAGCCCTCGCGCCGGAGATGGCGGGCCATCTGCCGTGAGCCATACCAGGGCGTTTCCAGGAACTGCGCGTCAATCAGCTGCATCAGCGTCAGGTTCAGCGGCGTCTCCCCAGCAGGGCGGTAGTAGAACCCGGACCGGCTGATGGAGACCAGTTCGCATTGCCGAACGACCGACAGCCGAGGGTGTTCAGGCTCGATCATCTGCCGCCTCCGCTCGATGCTCATCGACCGGAGGCTTTCGCTAAAAAATCCCGTTCCACCAGCAACTGACCGATCTTGGCGTGCAGCCTCTCGACGTCCGCCTCAGACGCCCTGGCCGTTTCCGCGGCTGCCGAGCGGTCCGAAAACACCGCCGTCAGCCCTTCCATCGCCTGCCTCTTCCATTCCCCCACCATGGTCTGGTGGATACCGTGCTTGGTCGCCAGCTGCGCCGTCGTCAGCTCGCCACGCAGCGCTTCAAGAGCAACCTTCGCCTTGAAATCTGCTGAATACCGCTTCCGTTTGCCTGTCATTCAGGTTCGTCCTTGTCAGGAGCAAACCGAGCTTAAGCCGCTGTCCGAATTTCCGGGACCACCTCAAAGTGGCGTTCGATCCCAGCTGAACTCGGCGATTGGCACCATGCCTACCTGCGTTTCCGTCGTTGGACGCTGGGTGGCGTGTGGGACAGGATCATGGCCCACGTGGTGGCTGAGGGGGAGCCTAAACTGGCGTTCGCCTGCATCGACGGCACGATCGCGCGGGCACATCAGAAGGCGGCTGGTGCGCCCCCGAGCAAACCGCCGAAGTGAGTCTGCGATTCAATCGCAAGACCAGCGGCGATAACCAGGCGCTGGGGCGTTCGAGAGGCGGATTGGGCAGCAAAATCGTAGGTGTTTGCGATGCGGCGGGGCGGCTCGTCGACTTCGTATTGGTGCCGGGACAGGCCCACGAATTGGCGCCTTCGCTGGTGCTGCTGAAACGTCTGCCAAAAGCACCGGCCTGGGCATTGGCGGATATGGCGTGCGACGCCAAGGAATTGCGCTCGGCAGTCAAGGAGATGGGGGCGATCCCTGTGGTGCCCTCGCGCAAGGGCACCAAGCAGCCGCACCCATGCCCACCCTATATTTACCGCCACCGCAATCTGATCGAACGCTGCTGGTCGCGTCTGAAAGAGTGGCGGGCCATCGCCACCCGTTACGACAAAACCGCCGCTTCATACGCTGCCGGTATCGCCATCGCGGCTACGCTCGACTGGTTCAAATCTTCACTTTGAACAATATCCAAATGCGAACAGGCCCTAGCCTGCAAAATGCCAGCTTCCGCATATGGCCGTTTCATGGTCCGTTTCGCGGGCTTCTCTCGCCCGGTCATATCGCGTTGGCTGAGACCTATCCAGCTGAGGCCCTTCGTCACCTCGCTATTCGCCTGCGCGGCAGCAAGCGTCGCCACACCGACCGCTGTGCCACTGCCGATGCCCTACTCACTGCCATTGATCAGCAGGCCGCCACGCCCGATGACGCGATGCGCGACGCCGTGCTGGACGGCTTCGGGGCCGACGTCAGTGGCGAAGACCGCTTCGACAGCGTCCTCGGCGTCCTGTGCGTGCTGAATGTCCTCGCCGGCGCCCGTCCCGACATCGCCCCACCCGACCCCTGGGTCCAGCGCTGGGAAGGCTGGGTCCTCGGACAGACCGCTCTGCCCTCGGTCGGGATCAACGTCCCGACCTCAACGGCATGATCCGCCTTAGTGTCGGACGCCGACAGCCGCCGGTTCATGCTGACGACGTCCTGCTCCGGTACATCCAGAACGTGGCGATATGGGCCACCTGCTCTGGGTGAAGATCACCCTCGTCAATTGCTTTCATCTGTCCCTTCAGCCGGCGCAGATTGAAGAACAGCTTCTTCTGCGACGTCGTGATGCCCATTTTGACCAGCGACCAGAAGTGGAGGACGTACTCCTGAATCGAAGCCCGAACCCACCACATTGCGTAGGTCGCCAATCAAAACCCCCGATCGGGATCGAACCGCTCCACCGCACGCAGCATGCCAATATTGCCCTCGCTGATCAGCTCGTTCACCGGCAAGCCGTAGCCGCGATAGCCCATGGCGATTTTCGTAACCAACCGGAGGTGCGCGACCAACAGGCGATGCGCCGCCGTAACATCCTGGCCCTGCCGCCATCGGCGCGCCAGTGATAATTCCTCTCCCTCAGTCAGCAATGGAAACCTGCCGAATCTCACGCAGATAGCGCGACAGGTTGCCCTCGGGGCCGATGCTGAGAACGTTCGCGTTCATGGCCTGCTCCTCTCACCCAAATGGTGATCCGCAGTCATCCTGCATTCGGCACGACATGCCGGATTGAACGAAACGAGGATCGATTGGAGAAAACGCCCGCCAGGGACGTCGTGATCAGCCGCTATCGCCGACCAGTGCCTGCCATTCCGCCTCCGTCATCGTTCGCACGCCCAGCTCGGTTGCCTTCCGCGCCTTCGACCCGGCATCCACGCCAACCACTACGATATCGGTCTTCTTAGAGACTGAGTCGGTGACCTTGGCGCCCAGCGACTCGGCTCGAGCCTTCGCTTCGGGGCGCGTCATCGTCTCCAGGGAGCCAGTGAACACCACCACCTTTCCCGCGATCGGGCTGTCAGCGGAGTCGAGCGGTTCAGCTGACTGAATTGTCAGTTCCTTGGCGAGATCCTTGACCGCTTCGACATTGCGGACTTCGCCAAAAAAATCCGTTAATTCCTCAGCGATCGTCGGCCCGATGCCACTGATGCTGCCGAGGGCGAGCCGCTCATCCGATCCGATCGTGGTGGCTGCCTGCATCTGCGCCAGCCAGTTGTCGTACGTGCCGTAATGCCGCGCCAGCAGCTTGGCGTTGGTGGCGCCAATGCGACGGATGCCCAACGCATAGATAAACCGCTCCAACGGCACGCTGCGCCGCGCCGCGATCGCCTTCGACAGGTTCGCCGCCGATAATTTTCCCCAGCCCTCGCGCGCGGCGATTGCTTCCTCGCGCTCCGGCAGCTTGAACAAATCGGCCGGACCATGCAGCCAGCCTTCGTTATAGAATTCCTCAATGGTCTTCTCGCCCAGTCCATCGATGTCGAACGCCGGGCGCGAAACGAAATGGATCAGCCGTTCGACCCTTTGCGCTGGACAAATCAACCCGCCGGTGCACCGTCGCACCACCTCGCCGGGCGGGCGCACTGCATGGCTGCCACAAGCCGGGCAGATTTCCGGAAACACGTAAGGTGCCGAGTCCGCCGGCCGGCGTTCGGTAACAACGGAAACAATCTGCGGGATCACGTCGCCGGCTCGCTGCAATACGACAGTATCGCCAACGCAGACGTCTTTCCGCGCAATCTCATCCTCGTTGTGCAAGGTCGCGCGGGCGACCAGCACGCCCCCAACATTCACCGGCTCCAATTCAGCAACCGGTGTCAGGGCCCCAGTACGGCCAACCTGGATGCGGATATCGCGCAGTACGGTCGTGGCCTGTTCGGCAGGAAATTTCCAGGCGATCGCCCAACGCGGCGCCCGCCCGACAAACCCCAACCTGCGCTGTAGACCAAGGTTGTCGATCTTGTAGACAACGCCATCGATGTCATAGCCCAGACCAGACCGCGCTAGGCCAATCTCGGCTTGAAACGCCGCCGCATCGGTTTCGTTCTCCAGCCGACGCGACAACGGATTGACGTCAAATCCCCAGGCTTGCAGCCGTTGCAGATACTCCCAGTGGCTTTCCGCCACCGGCTGGCTCGTCTCGCCTTGCGCGTAGGCGAACAGTGACAACGGCCGGTCGGCAGTGATCCGCACATCGAGTTGCCGCAAGCTGCCGGCCGCAGCATTGCGTGGGTTGGCGAACACCTTGGCGCCCGCTCCGGCCTGCGCCTGGTTCAGCGCCAGGAAATCCGCCTTGGTCATGAAAACCTCTCCACGGATCTCTATCAGCGCCGGTGCCTCGCCGTGCAGCCGGTCTGGGATGGATTTGATGGTGCGCAGGTTGGCGGTCACGTCCTCGCCTTCGGAGCCATCACCTCGCGTTGCTCCGCGCACAAAATGACCTCGCTTATAGGTCAGGTTGATCGACAATCCGTCGATCTTTGGCTCAGCCACGAACACCAATGGTTCGGTGCGCCCTAGAAAGCGTTTTGCCCGGGTGCAGAATTCAGCGAATTCCGTAGCATCGAATGCGTTGTCCAGCGACAGCATCGGCGTCCGGTGGCGCAGCTTGGCAAAACCGGATTCAGGCGCGCCGCCAATTCGCGTCGACGGCGAGTCGGACCGGATCAGGGCTGGAAATCGGGCCTCAATGGCCGCATTGCGACGGCGCAGCGCATCATAGTCAGCGTCTGAAATCTCTGGCGCATCGTGCGTGTGGTAGGCGGCATCATGATGTGCAATCACGCGCGCCAGGGTCGCCAGTTCCGCTGCCGCCTCGGCCTCGATCAGAGAGTCAACCGCGGTGAGTTCTACCACAGCATACCGCCACGGCTGGCGCGTCGAGATCCCGCGCGATCCAGTGCCGGCCCCGCCCCGTTCACACCAGCAACCCTTGCGCGGGCCGCTGCCCCCGCAGCAGATCGTCTGCCGCCGCCCGTGCCGCGTCCGATACGATCTCGCCGGCCAGCATGCGCGCGATCTCCTCCCGCCGTGCCTCCGGTGTCAGTTGCTCGACAGTCGTCGCCGTCCGCCCCCGCGTCGCCGCTTTGGCGACCTGCAAATGCATGGCCCCACGCGCGGCAACCTGTGGACTGTGCGTCACCACGAGCACTTGCACCCCCTCGGCCACCCGCACCAGCCGCTCCCCAACCGCCGCCGCCGTCGCACCGCCGATCCCCGAATCAACCTCGTCGAACACCAGTGTCGGAACAGCTGACCCCACCGACAGCACAACCTTCATTGCCAGCATCAGGCGCGACAACTCGCCACCCGAGGCGACACGCGCCAGCGGTCCCGGCTCCTGCCCTGGATTGGTCGCGATCAGGAACCGCACCTGGTCCATGCCGCCAGGACCCCAACCAGCTTCCGGCAGCGACGTCACCGCGGCGAAAAAAAGCGCCTTATCGAGCCGCAGCGGCGGCAACTCCCGGCCTACCGCCCTCTCCAGATTCCCGGCCGCAGCCTTCCGTTCGACCGACAGCGCCATCGCCGCGGCCACATAGCGCTCTCTTGCATCGTGTGCCGCCTGCTCCAGCACACCAATTTCTGCTGCCCCGGTTTCCAGCGCCGCCAGCCGAGCCGCCAAGTGATCCAGCAGTCCCGGCAGGTCGGAGACCGCCACGCCATGCTTTCGGGCTGCCCCGCGCAGCGCGAACAGCCGCTCTTCCGATTGTTCCAGAAGGCGCGGATCGACCTCCGCATCGGCAATCAGCCGCGTCAGCAGCGTCTCCGCTTCCGCTAGCGCTTCCGCCGCCCGCTCAAGGGCCGCCAGTGCAGGATCCGCCGGATTGCTGCCCGGCACATCCGACTGACCCGCTGGCGCCAGCCGTTGCAGCAAACGCGATGCGGCGCGCAGCGCGGCCGCCGGCCCAGCGTTTCGACGATCCCGAGGCGTCAATTCCGTCAGCGCGGCCGCAATCGCTTCGGCTCTGCGCTCACTCTGCTGCAGCCGCTGACGTTCGCGCGCCAAGGTCTCCTCCTCGCCGATGCGCGGGCCCAGCGTGGCCAGTTCATCGACCGCATGACGCAGCCATTCCTCGTCCCGTTCAGCCGCTGCAATCGCCTCCCGAGCGCTTTCCAGCGCTAGAACCGCGTCCCGCCAGCCCTTCCACGACTTCGACGCCGCGGTCCGCAGCCCCGCGGCTACGCCAAAAGCATCCAACATTCCAGCATGGCTCGCCGGATCAGCCAGGCTCATCTGTTCGTGCTGCCCTTGCACCTCCACCAACAGCGCGCCGACGCGCCGCAACAACCCAACGCCGACAGGATGGTCGTTGATGAAGGCACGCGACCGTCCGTCGCGCGTAACCACGCGGCGCAGCACGACCTCGTCGTCTGCACCCAATCCGTGTTCATCCAGCACGTCACCAATCGGATGCCCAGCCGGTGGCGAGAAGCAGGCCGTCACACTTGCCTGTTCCGTCGTCGCCCGCACAAGCCCGCTTTCCGCACGGGCGCCCAACGCAAGACCAAGGCTGTCCAACAGGATCGACTTGCCGGCGCCGGTCTCACCGGTCAGCACCGTCAGACCTTGATCGAACACCAAGTCGAGGCGCTCGATCAGCACGACATCACGAATCGCCAGCGCCGTCAGCACGCCGCGCAATCCGTTTGCTTATGCCGGATCCGGTTAGAACACCGCATGCCAGGCACGCGACAGGAAGCCGGGCCGATCGGATGCGTCACCTGCTGCACCGCCTTCCGATTTGGCGATGCCATCATCCACAAGCTGGGCATAGCTGGCAGTATACCACTCGCTGCCGGGGTAATTGTAGCCCAGCACCGCCGCGGTTTTGCGCGCCTGGTCCTTCAGCCCCAGCGCCAGATACACCTCCGTCAAGCGCGCCAGCGCCTCCGGCACGTGGTTGGTGGTCTGAAAGTCGTCGACCACGCGCTGGAACCGGCCAATTGCCGCTTCATACAAATTCTGCCTTTGATAGTAGCGGCCGATCTCCATCTCTTTCCCGGCAAGATGGTCGAAGCACAGATCGATCTTCAGCTTCGCATCGCGCGCGTATGACGTGTCGGGGAAGCGCGTCACCACCTCCCGCAGCGCGTTCATAGCCTGTTCGGTACCCTTCTGGTCGCGCGCGATATCAGCAATCTGCTCGTAATAGCACAACGCCCGCAGATAATAGGCATAGGCGACGTCCCGATGCGCCGGGTGCAACTGGATAAAACGGTCCAAGGTGCCAATCGCGTCGGTGTACTTGTTCTGCAGATACAGCGAATAGCCCGACATCAGCTGGGCGTTCACCGCCCATGTGGAATACGGGTAATTCTGCTCGACCGCGGCGAATTGGTCACCCGCGCTGGCAAAGCGACGTGCGTTCAGGGCGTCGACGCCATTGTTGTACAACGCCTCTACCGGGGCGGCTGGCGCAGCCTTCGCGGTGTCAGTGTTTGACGAACCGCAGCCGGACAGCAACGGCAGCAAGGCGAGAAGCCCCTGGCTCAGGGCGCTCGGGAATCGAAAGGACATGGGGCAACTCGTGTTCATCACGCGGCTTATATCATGCCCGCACAATTCGCGAATACCGCGTTAGTGCCCCGCCCGTCGGGGGCGAAGCAGATGGCGGCGCGAAAATAGAGCGGTCAGTGCCACTCAGGCCGCTGCAGCCAATGGCTCCGCCGCCACCACCCGCCATGCCGTCTCATCGGCAAACAATGCGCGCAACAGACGATTGTTGAGTTCATGCCCCGGACGATGCGCGACAAAACGGCCGTGCAGCCGGTGCCCCGCCAGCGCCAGGTCACCCACGGCGTCCAGCAGCTTGTGACTGGCAAACTCATTGTCCATCCGCAATCCGCCGGGATTCAGGATGGTCGCACCGTCAACCACAATCGCGTTGTCGAGGCTGCCGCCACGCGCCAATCCCGCCTGCCGCAGTTGTGCCACTTCGCCCGCCTGGACGAACGTCCGGGCAGCAGCGACTTCGTGGCGGAAACTGTCCTCGGTCAGCCGCAGCGAGGCCGATTGCCGGCCAATCGCACGGGCCGCGAAATTGATAGACACATCCATCTCCAGCACGGGCTGCACCGCGCGGGTAACCGGACGTAGCGGCCGCAGTTCCGCCCAGGACTCCCCAGCAGACACCCGAATCGGGCTGCGTATCTCGATGATCCGACGCACCGCGTCCTGCTCCACCGATCCCGCACAATCCAACAGAAACACAAACGGCGCAGCGGATCCGTCCAGGATGGGGATCTCCGGCCCGTCAACATCGATCTGAGCGTTGTCGATGCCCAGTCCGCAGAGCGCCGCCAACAAGTGCTCGACAGTGCCGACCCGCCCAACCTGATCGCCCAGCACCGTGCACAAGCGGGTGTCGACTACGGTATCGAAGCGTGCGGGGATAGCATGGTCCATATCGGTGCGCCGAAACACGATGCCATGGTCTACAGGTGCTGGCCGGATCGTCAGGCTGAGGCGCCGGCCGCAATGGACGCCAATCCCCACGCAACCGATCGCCGCCTTCAGTGTGCGTTGCCGCCAGCCAAAGGCAGGGTTTTGCGCGGGTAGCTCCAGTCGAGCCAAACCATCCATATGGTGAATCCTGTCCGGCACGTTGCGTAATCACGTAATGCCATAACGCCACTAGCCCGTTTCGTTGCCCCAGCCGAGTCAATCATTGTTGCCCGATGTTACCGGCCAACGCCTTGCGTTTATTGCTTTTGCTGCGCTGCACGCATCTTTACCCGATGAAACTGCGGAAGATCGCGGCCTTCATTGCGCTTGTGCCCATCCATCGGGGTTTATGGAATGCGGGAATACAGTCCCTCCACGGTCGAATGCCGCTAGGCAAAGAACCGGTGCCTGCGGATAGGAGCGATGGCTGAAACTGGTGAGTATGTGCTGATACTGATCACGTGTCAGCCCATATCGCCGAGCTATGCCAGTATCGATTTCTGCCCGCAGATCCCAGGCCGCGCCTGCCTCTAAACGCCCAGTTGAAAGCGCCCCCGCCGCCCGCGCCAATTCAGGTGCATCCAGATCAGGGACCGGCAGCCCATTAATCAGATAGAGGCTGAGATGCGTTGCCGTCTTCTGCCGCACCAGCCAGTCAAACGGGAACGAGTTGAACAGGGCACACAGCGTCAACGCGTCGTCAGGCCTTCGCGCCCATGGCGTCTTCTCCACCGTCGCGGTGTGGCCAAATGCTGACCCAGGCGGCGCCATGCAGGCAATCATCGTCCTCTCGTCGTTGGAGCGGGCAATGTCGCGGAACACCAGCCTCCGGTAGCGAGGTGCCTCAGACCGAACCGACTCGGCGGGAACACTGTAACGCGGCTTGGTATCCCAGCGGTCGGTGTACTGATGGAATGTCTTACCCTCGTGCAGTATCAGGTCAGCCGAACCTGCAGGCCGAAAGTGGCTTGCATCGGCAGTCATGTGCAGGTCATTGCCGAACCGGATATGCCGGACCTCGCACCAGCGTCCTAACCGGCCGGCGCACGCATACATGGTTTTTGCGATATCGAGATCGGCACCGCCGCGCAGCTCCAGCGGCGTTCCACCAGTCTGATTTAGAAAGTCCGTCGTGTAAGACATGATCTTCGTGGGATCACGGGCATCATCGATCCGCGTCAGATAGAACCCGCAGCGGAACTCATAGGTCGAACCCGGCCGGGCTGCGACGATCAGGTCAAACTTGAACCGGCTGTCGATGTCGAAGACGCGCCGCCGGTTCTCGAAGGACAGCAGCCATTGCAGCGTTGTCCCGTTCAGATAAAGGTTGCGGATTGCGGTCGTGCCTTCGTTGGCGTGGAAGGCAGACGGCATCAGCACACCGATCGCGCCATCGGCCGCGGTGATGTCGGTCGCCCGTTCCGCGAATAGTCGGAAAAGATCAAGGTTACCGGCCGTCGCGCTGGCCCCGGTACCCGCCTTCTGATGCTGGTAAAGCCGGCCCGCGACCCGTTTCGTCCGTTCGAAACCCTCGCGATAGGCGTCAAATGCCGCGTTAACGCCTGGCCGACCCAGCACCTCGGTCTGGATCACCACTCGCTCCGCCCGGGTGCGAGCTGCCAGGATGGCAGGATCATAGATCGCAACGAAATCTTTTGTGTTGGGCAGCACGACGTCCCATGGCGGATTGCCCAATACCACCGAGAAACCGTCAGGAAAGACCTCAGGGAAGGCCAGATCCCAGCTTACCGAGTCATTCGCCATCAACGCCGATTGCGCTTTCGTCAACCGCGCGGGCCAATCACCGGTATCAGCGACATGATTTGCCAGCCCCAGCCATAAATCATCGCAATCGCGCTGACGCAACATCGCGGCACCCGACCACGCTCTCGCAAGGTTCCGCAGAGGGGCCAACAAATGGTCCAGCTCTACTTTTGCCCGACGCTTCATATCGAGGTCATGCAGGTCGCGCCCGATCGAGGCGTTCAGCCTCGTAACGATCCGTCGAGCGTCATTCAGGATCCCATTCAATCGACCGGCCACATCCCGGGCCAGCAAAGGATCGAGCGGGCCATCGGAAACCGGCAACGTAGCCAATGATGCGAAAAATGGTCCGGTCAACGCATCGCCATGCGCCAGACGATGATCGAGAAAGGTCAGCGGCAGCCCCTCGGCATGGGATTCCAGCCACAGTGACAGCTTCGTCAGTTCGATCGCAAGTTTGTTGCGATCGCAACCATATAAGCAATGCACCGCCACCAGTCGGCGGCAGATCGCCCGCGCGTGCTGCTCCTGGAACCCGCGACTGGGCAGATAGGCGGCAATGGACTGACCGGCATCGGGCAACGCTGCAATGCGATCGTGCAGCCCGCGCTCGTCACACACCCGGCAGGCGGTCAGCATCGCCTCGCCCAGGTAACGGCAGACCTCGACCAGGAAATGCCCGCTACCGGCGGCAGGATCGACAATTTTCAGCGTAAGCAGCCGCGCGGGATCAGGATCGGTCGGCGGACTAAGCAGCGCGATTTTCGGGTCAAGCGTTTCGCGCACCAGGAAACCTACGAATTCATGCGGCGTGTAGAAAGATCCCGAAGCCTTGCGGCCATTACTGTTCCGAAGATAAAAATCCCCTGGCCGGACGTCCGGCGCTTGGCCTATCGCCGGCCTGCCCCGGCTGAAACCCTGCATCGATTCCTCGGCGATGCCGGGTTCCTGGTCGAGCAGCCCCTCATAGATGCTGCCGAGGTCCTCGACATCCAGCGTTTCGAAATGCACCCTCGTCCGCTCGCCCCGAGGCGTCGTGACCCAGATCAGCCGATCCAGCAAAATCGCCACAGCGCGATCTCCCCATGCCAGCTGCTCGAGTAAAGGCGTCGTTCCTGGTCCAAACAAGCCGCCCCCAAGCGGAGCGATGGTCAGTTCGCTACAGTGCAGCCCGTTGCGGAACACCGCAAACAGCATGCGAAGCCCGCCCTCCAGCATTCGTCCCGTGTCATGCCCCAGATCCAAATGCCGTCTCACCAACGGCCCCAGCGCTCGGTTTGGCGATACCGCCTCACGCCACAGCCGGGTTGCGGCAAAACTGAATCCGGCGCCGGTTTCCGCAGGACTTTCAAGCTTCAGAATGAACAACAGGCGATACACCAGAACCAGCCCCTCGCGCCAAAGCGCAACCGGATGCAGCCCGGTTCGATCCGGCAGAGCATTGATGAAGCCGGCAATCGCTTCCCGTGCCTGGCGCCGCAGTTCGGTGGTCACCCGGACTTGGTGCAGCCGCGCAGCATCCAGCACAGCCGGCAACTGCATCAGCTTTTCCGCACTGGCCAGCGCCTGTAACACGCGAAAGGAGTCCGTCACCTTCGGCGCCTGCTGCCACGACTCAATCCCGATCGTCAGATGACTGTCAGCCCGGGACGGATCGCACAGTAGGAACCGCACCTCGCGGCCGTTGGTCAGAAGCCCCGCCCGCTCCCCACGCGCCAGCAGGACGCGTTGCGCAACGCGGGTGGGGCTCGCCCGGCACGTGCTTGGTGATCGTCCTGATGTCCCCAAATCTACGTCGCTGGCAATTGACCACGCCCGCAGCGACTGGCCGTTCTCGGCCGGCAAAATCCATCCGCCATTTTCCTCCCCCTCACGCGTAGCCACTGCTGGCTGGCGCACTGGGCGACCATAACCCAGCGACACGCCAAGGGGCGTCGTGACATGCTGATGCACCCGTTGGGACCCGCCAAGGCGCAATGATCGGCGCAGCGCGTCCCACCCCCGACCCATGTCAGGCCGTGCCGCCAACAACGACTGGAGTCCCTCCCGCAAGAACTGTTCCGTCAACGCCGACCCAGTCAAGACGCAGTCGTCGAGGTCGAGAGTCACGACACCAACATCAGCATACCCAGCGTCGTCAGCGTCGCCCGCGGAAACGGCATCGGCGTCAGGGCTGCCTGTGCCATCACCTCGGCCGCCTCTCGCCGTTGGGCAGCGGAAGCCGACAGGTCGGCAGCGAGCGCAGCCAGCCGCCGCATCGGATCGGTCTCCTCGGCGGACCCACCCGAACCGGGATCAAATAGATCGGCCGTCGCAACCTTAACCCGCCCGCACATCTCGATGCTGCGCCGCGCAAGCCAGGCTTGTCGGGTTGCTGTGATCCGCTCGATTCGCCGCTGATGGAGTGAGACAGCTGCATTCGAGGTCCGGTCCGCGATCTCTTTCGCAACGCCAGCCGCCGCCTTGATCGCCGTCGGGGCCCACGATGCGAACAGCCGCTGCCATACTCCGTCCGCACCGACCTCGTCACCCGCTATGGAAACAAAATCTTCCTGTTCTGAGATTGAACCGTCCGGCAACAGAAGCAGTCCGAAAACCGAACGAGACATAGTCCCCGCGTCGACCGCGTAGGTCATCAGCAATCCAGGCGTCCTCGCAAGCGCTGCGCTCACCCGCCCCGTCCGCACCGTTGCGACCGTCCGCCGTATCAGCGGGTGCGCCCGTCCGGGAAACATTCGGTCGGATTTGGCCGGGTCGTCTGTCAGCAGCACGCGGCACCGCACTGGATCGAAGCCCGGCAGTCCCGCCAAATCCTGCGCCCAGGCAGGCGGCACAAGGTATCCATCGCCGTCTTCCACTAGGGCCGACCGGACAAACGCGACGAGATCGATATCGGCGCGAGGTTCGACCAAGAGTGGCGCGACAGTGACCTCACCACCCGATAACCAACCATGGCGCACCGCCATGTGGTCGAAACTTTGAAAAGCTCTGTCGATCTCCCGCAGCAGGTCGCGATATGCTTCGCTGTCGGTGTCCTCAGCAGCAAGATCCAGCGAGTGGATCAAGCGCGGCACAGCGCTGAATAGGTCCTCGGCAAATCCACTGAACAGTCGTTCGCGAAGGCTGAGCGGATCGGCCCCGACCCCCAACGTATTCGGCATCACGCCTAGACATGCCCGCGCCTTCTCGTATTTCGCGATCAAGTGCAACAGCAGCCGCTCCTCGAACGTCCCGCCCAGGTACAGGTATCGAATCTCCGGGTCGTTCCGCTGCCCGTAGCGATCAATGCGACCATTACGCTGTTCCAGTCGATTTGGATTATAGGGCAAATCCAGATGGATCAGATGACAGCACCGCTGATGCAGGTTCAGCCCTTCCGCTAGCGAATCGGTACTGACCAGCACAATCCCGTCCTCCCGCGCACACCGTTCCGCCGCTCGGGTGCGATCCGTTTCGGAATCTGTCCCGCCTATGGTCAGCACCGTTCCACCAATGCCGGCCAGCGCCGCGACCGCCGCACGTTGGCTGTCCGCATATTCGGTGTAGACAAGGACGTTAGCGTTCGGATGACGCAGCCGGATCAACCGGATTTCTAGTATCAGGGCCGCCAGCTTGGGATCATGCGGCGCCGCCGCCACGCCCAGCCGTATCAGCGCACGCAGGTCCTCCCCAGCGTCCTGCAGTCTGGCAGCCATTTCCTCGGCCTCCAGTTCCGCGATGTCTGCCTCCTCCCCGCTGCCCAACACGCCGATCCGCGCCAGCCTCCGGCGGTATGCCCGCAACGCTCGCTGCCGCTCGCGCAGCGGCTTCACCCCATAACGATCTGCCACCACACGCAGCGTCGCCACGCACGCGGCAATGGTCGACATAGAACGTTTCAGAAGGCTTACGAACGCCAGGGAGTCGGTCAGCCCCTTGCGGTCGTGTACACGCTGTAGCCGAGGCCCTACCAGTGCCGACAACGCCTTATGGAAGGCCAACACCGGCGTTGCCTCTGCCACGTCGACTCGCACCGGCACTACGACCCGCTCGCGGAACAGCGGCGCACCTGACTCGCTGCGAATATGGGACTTCAACCGCCGCACCATGTGCCGCCGATAGCCGCTTCCCAGTAAACGCCCGGCGCCATCGACCAGGCTGGGGTCCAACAACGCCATCAGCGCGGCGAAGTGCGCATCATTGCCGTCATGCGGCGTCGCCGTCAGCAGCAACAGCCCGTCCGACTTCGCCGCCAGCACCTCCGCCAGACCCCGCCGCTGGTTTTCCTCGCCGACACAATGATGAGCTTCATCGATGATCACCAGGTCCCACGCCACTCGCTCCAGTTCCGCCAGCACGCGGTCCTGCTTCGCAAAGTCGATCGAGGTCAGGCACAGCGCCGTCGCGTCGAACGGATTGCTACCGAGTTCGAGCCCTCGGCGCGCCTCGCGGAGCCCCGCACCGTCTGCAATCATGGTGAACCGTAGGCCGAAGCGTATCCGCATCTCCTGGTCCCACTGGCGCAGCAGCGGGCCCGGCGGGCAAACGATCAGGATGCGGTGGACCCGCCGGCGCACAAGAAGTTCCGCCGCGATCAGACCAGCCTGAATGGTCTTGCCCAGCCCGACGCCATCCGCCAGCAGCAGCCTCGGCCGTACCATGTCGAGCGCACGCAAAAATGGAACCCGCTGATAAGCCTCGATGACGACTCGGCCCGGCGGCACCGGCGCTCCTGGAATCTGTTCCAGCAATCGGGCAATGTGGTAGCGTCGCCAGGCATCCAGTGGGCCAGCTTCGTCCGGGTTCGGTTCGATATGCAGGATCGACAGTTCCTCGGCCGGATAGATCACGTCCCATTCCAGCCCCTGAAGATCACCCGCGGAGCAGGAAAGACGCACGCGCTGCTGCGGCCCGAGCGGTTGGACCTCGGTCACGTCCCATTCCAGGCCACGGGCTGCGACCTTGATCCCGGCCGATATTTCCATGCAGGCTCCCCGTCGAAACCCGGACACGGAAGCACGAGAAAGTTGCCAAACCCTTAACGCCGGGACAGGAGGATACAGATGATCGCGTTCACGAACCGATTCGTCGGTAAAACAGCGGTGGTTACAGGCGCAGCCTCGGGCATCGGCCGGGCGATCGCCGAACGCCTGGTAGCCGAGGGCGCGAATGTCGTAGGCTCAGACCGGAACCCAATCAACGACCTGGGCGCTAGCTTTGTAGGAATTGAGGGCGACGTCACGCAGGAAGCATCGGCCGAAAAGCTTGTCGCTACTGCCGTCGATCGCTTCGGCGCGGTCCACGTAGCGTTCAACGTCGCCGGCGGCTCCCGCCCCGGTTATATTGTCGATCTGTCCGAAGCGGACTGGGACTTCACCGTCGACTTGTGCCTGAAGGGCGTCTTCCTCGGCATGAAGCACCAGGCGCGCCAGATGATGCGCCAGGGCACCGGCGTCATCGTCAATATCGCATCGCTGAACGCACATGTGCCGATGCATGCCGGGTCCGCATACGTCGCCGCCAAGGCAGGCGTTGAACTGCTGTCGCGGAACGGGGCTCTCGAATTCGGGGAATTCGGTATAAGAGTAAACGCGATACTTCCCGGTCTGGTGCAGACCAATCTGACCCGACGCCATTTCGACAACCAGGACGCACTCGCCGCCTTCGTCCAGCGCATCCCGATGGGCCGGCCGGCCCAGCCCGAAGAAATTGCCGCGCCTGCGCTGTATCTGGCCAGCGATGACGCCACGTATGTCAACGGCGCCAGCCTGCTGGTGGATGGTGCCTGGGCGGTGAGCGGCTATCCGGATATGAGACCCTTCCGCGGCCCCATTGGCTGGAACCAGAGGACCCAGACATGACTGTCCGACTCCACCGCAACGGCGGCGTCGCCACCATCTCCATCAACAACGCCGCCCGGCTCAACTGCCTTGGCGACGCCCAGATTAACGGCTTCATTGCCGCCGTGACCAGCTTGACCGACGACCCCGATCTGCGCGTTCTCATTGTAACCGGTGAAGGTGATCGCGCCTTCACGGGCGGCGCCAACCTTCACGAACTCGCTGAGTTGGACCCGCCGAAATCACGGGATTTCCTCACGCTCATCCACCGCATGTGCAAAGTGCTGCGCGACCTGCCGGTGCCTGTCATTGCTCGCGTCAACGGCTTTTGCCTGGGCGCCGGTCTCGAAGTTATGGCCGCCTGTGACATGCACATCGCCAGTGATAATGCGACATTCGGCATGCCTGAGGTGAAAGTTGGTCTGCCCTCGGTAGTGGAAGCCGCGCTGTTGCCACAGCTTATTGGCTGGGGGCGGACCAAGCTGCTGCTCTACACTGGCAACACCATCGACGCCCAAACCGCGCTCGACTGGGGCTTGGTAGAAAAAGTCGTCCCTGCGGCCGATCTGGACAATGCCTTGGCCCAGTGGACCCATGCGATCCTCGAGTCGGGTCCACGGGCGATCCGCCTACAGAAGGAACTGATCCGCGAGTGGGAGGCGATGCCGGTCAACGATGCGATCGAAGCCGGCATACGCTGCATGGTTCGGGCCTATCAAACAGATGAGCCAACCCGCATGGTCGGACAGGCACTCCAGCGACTGAAGGAGCGAAAAAGCTGATCCCGCTGAGCGGAATGTCAAAGCGCGATCGTCAGGGTTCGCCGCCTGGGGCGCCCATCCCGGACGAGAAACGGCCCGTGCAGAGGAGGATCTTCCGGATTGTTGGAGGCTGCCAGGTTGGATTCGCTTCATCCATCGATCTTGCGTCATCTCTAAGGTGTGGATGATCCGCGCTAGGCTCGGAACTCAATTTAGCTATTGCAGCGGCTCGATGGGCTCTGATTCAAACTCCGTAATTACCGGAGTGAAGCAGATGGCCAACGAATTCTGGCTGACAGACGCTCAGTGGGCGGCGATCGAGCCTCTGATCCCGATGCATCGACGTGGCGTGAAGCCTGGCAACAACCGGGAGATCATCAGCGGCATCCTGCATGTCCTGAAGTTCGGTTGCCGGTGGCGCGACTGCCCTGCGATCTTTGGTCCGCACACGACGGTCTACAACCGGTTCAATCGCTGGTCGAAAGATCGCATCTGGCAAGACATGCTGGACCAACTGGTCAAGTTGGATGAGAGCAGCCTGCTCTGCATCGACAGCACCACCAGCAAAGCACATCGCTGCAGTGCCGCCGGAAAAGGGGGGCCTCGGCGCAGGCCATCGGACGCAGTCGAGGCGGACGAACCAGCAAAATCCATGCGATCTGCGACGCCGCAGGCCGTATAGTCGCGGTCCAACTCAGCCCCGGCCAGATGGGCGACGTTCGAGCAGCGGTCCCTCTGCTCGAGCCGTTGCCGCCCGCCAAGCAGGTATTGGGCGATGCCGCCTATGACAGCGATGCGCTCCGTCTGTTCTTGACCGAGCGCGGCAGCACACCCGTCATCCAACCGAATGCCAGCCGCAAGACTATCCCGCCGTTCGACACCGTGGCTTACAAACGACGCAACCTCATCGAGCGCGCGTTCTCACACCTGAAGGACTGGCGCCGGGTGGCAACACGATACGACAAGCTGGCAAGGAACTTCAGCGCAACCGTCCTCCTCGCCATGCTCGTCATCTGGTGGACGTAATTGAGTCCCGAGCCTAGCGCGCGAGGCGGTTTATCCGCTCGCGGAAATCCTCCTGCTGGCGCTGGCGGCGACGATCGCAGGCGCCGACGATTTCGTCGAGGTGACGCTGTGGGGTGAGAAGAACCTGCCATTCCTGCGCCGGTTTCGGCCTTATGCGAACGGTATCCCCAGCCACGACACGCTGTGCGACCTGTTCGCCGCAATTGATCAGGAACAGTTCAATGCATGCTACCTCGCCTGGGTTGAAGAACTTCGCGATCCCTCGCGACCGGAGTTGATCGCGATCGACGGCAAGACGTCCCTGCGCAGCCACGACGCGAAGAAAAGCTGCAAACCTTTGCACCTGGTCTCCGCCTGGGCCACCGGCCAATGTCTGGTGCTCGCACAGCAGGCGACGGAAGAGAAATCCAACGAAATCACCGCCATTCCTTTGCTGCTGGAGCGCCTCGATCGGACCGATGCGATCGTCACCATCGATGCCATGGGCACGCAGACAAAGATCGCCCAGACGATCCGCGACGGCGGCGGACATTATGTGCTGGCGCTGAAGGAGAACTGGCCGGCGACATCTGCGGACGTCAAACTGCTGTTCGACAAACCGCCGGTTGGAACGGTGTTCGAAACGCATGAAACGGTCGACGGCGGCAATGGCCGGATCGCCACGCGCCGCCACCAGGTCTGCGCCGATATCGACTGGATGATCTCGGACCGGCGCTACCCGGGCGAGGCGCAGTTCCCCGATCTCGCCATGCTCGGCCGGGTCGAAACGGAAGTCGAACGGAACGGCGAGGTCGTGCGCCAGACACGCTACTACGTGTGTTCGACGCGACTCGGCGCCGAGATGTTCACCCACGTGATCCGCAAGCATTGGGGTATCGAAAACCGTTTGCACTGGATGCTCGGTGTGGTGTTCCGCGAAGACCTCGCGCGGCTGAGGAGCGGCAACGCGCCCCAGAACATGGCCATCGTCCGGCACGTCGCAATGAACCTACTACTGTTCAATGCCAAGCCCATCACCAGTTTCAAGAACAGACGCAAGAAGGCTGGATGGGATGTCGACTACCTTAAAACCATCCTCCGGGGCACAGCGTGACCGTTCAAGCGATTCGTCTGACAGAGCAACCGGATCGGCTTGATTCGACGGATGCTCCTTGGTAATTTCCCCAGAATAGGCGCAGGTACCTGATCCCATGATGATCTCGCGGTTTGGCCGCCTCTGCTGGCGTCAAATGGCGTCAATTTATCCCTATGTAGAATTTGCCAGAAGCTACTTTCGGCGAGCCAAGCAGGTCTTATATCTCTGGCCAGACAATCCGATTGACTTAAGCAATAGTGTTGCGGTCTTCGTCCATTTTGACAGAAAAGGGCTTGTTGGCGACCATGTCCTAGCGTACGTTCGGACATTGTCCGACGCTGGATTTTCCGTTCTATTCGTGTCAAACTCTGGACGGCAAGGTCGCCGTAATTTGGATCCGCTGAAGTCGTTATGTCGAGCGGTTATTATACGCCGCAATGTGGGGTATGACTTTGGCGCGATCCGGGAGACGCTCCAGCTAGTTGGGCTGCCACGTCACAACACACAGCGTTTATTAATCGCAAACGATAGCGTGTATGGCCCTCTGTCATCCTTGCAGCCATTGATAGATCGTGCGGATTTCGCCGAAGCGGATGTTTGGGGTGCAACGGAGAGTTGGCAGCACCGATATCACCTGCAATCATACTTTCTGATCGTGAGTTCCAAAGCTATGGCGCATTCCGCATGGACGTCTTTTTGGCAGGATGTCCGTCCAAATTCGTCAAAACGCTGGGTCGTTAATCACTATGAGATCGGACTGACGCAAAGGCTGCTGAATGCTGGACTGCGGTGTAAATCACTCTGGCCCTATAATGAGCTAGTTGATCAGGTGATAAAAGAACCGTCTGATAACCAATCCGAATTGGCCTCGCGAGACCCAATGGTGCTAATGCGACAGGTTGCCTGCCTTCGACTCCGTACTGCTATCGCTCACCGAGTGCCACTAAATCCGACAGCTGATCTCTGGCGTCAGCTCCTTCAATCTGATTTCCCGTTCCTGAAAATTGAACTATTGAAACGAAATCCGACGGGCGTGCCAGATATTACAGACTGGCGCAGTGTTGTGGCGAATATGCCGATAGCAGACGTGGAATTAATTGATCGAGATCTTAAACAGAAAATTCGAAATAAGTTCCCATGAAGGATCATGCGTATGGTTCACCGTCTGGCCTCGTGGCTGCAATCGCTTTCTTTGTCAGCCTAGCACGATGCTAAATAGTTTCGACGTGTTACGTTAAAAGTAGAAGGTTATGAACATCGGATAGGTGAACAACAGAGCGGCACTATGCACGATTTGTAACTTCATTTGTTTGTGGATGAACATAGTTGGCATGTATGCTAAATGGGTCGTTAGTCGGTCTCGCCGCTTTCCCGGTACATGCTTGCGAGCGTCAATTTTGCATTATCTTTGAAAGGGGCTAGTCGTGGAGCATGTGGCGTCTGCGGTTTCTTACCGCGTGATCTCGCTCTGACTAAATCGGGTTTACCGGATGATCACTTAGACAGGTACTATGGTTGAGCTTGAGTTTCCGACAAGTCAGCGCTGCGACGGTGAGCCTTGCAATCCGTGCTATCGACACGTTTAATCTTCGGCGTCACGAAGGACAAAACAGCTGCCAACCGCAGCCAGATATCGGCTCGGCCAGCGATAACGCGGTTATAGATCGTAATGGCAGAGCCTTACCTCAATGTCGATCTATTGAAACCAGCCACCCGAGTGTATGCCATGCATCATCGTTTAGCCAAAACAGTTTGATCAGCAGATTCCGGTTGCTGAGAGGCCTTCATTCTTGCTGCCAGGCGAATCGCCTAACGAACTTCCCCTCTATAGACACGGCTCAGTAGCCTGGATTCTTGCTTAGCCCTCTTTCCCAAGGAGGACCCGTATGCTGTCGATCTGGTCGCGTCTCGCCGACCTTCCCGACCCGAGGAACGGCAACGCCCGGGGTCATAAGCTGTTGGATGTGTTGACCTTGCTTTGACCGCCTCGATTTGCGGTGCCGAAAGTTGCGTCGACTTGGCCGAATTCGCCCCGCGACCGCAAGGCATTGTTCCGCGAGTTTCTTGACTTCCGGCGGATTGCCAAGCCACGACACGTTCTCGCGTTTGTTCCGTCTGCTCGACCCAGCGGCGTTCGCCACCTGCTTTGCCGGTTTCCTGGAGGGACGGAACCGGGGTTATCGCCATCGATAGCAAGACAATGCGCCGCCCGTTCGACCGTGTCGCGGGGAAGTCTGCGCTGCATGTGGTGACTGCCTTCGCTGCGGACACGCGGATGACGATCGGTCAGGTCGCGGCGGGTGATGAGGGAAGCGATGTCGCTGGCTGGTGCTGGATGCCGAGGTTAAAGAACATGACGTCCAGCTTGGAGTCCTGACCGCCGCCAAAGCACCCAACCTCATCAAGGCACACGGTATGGCAGCAGGCACGGCGGCAGAGATGCTCTTGTTAGTGGGCGATAATCCCGAGCGGATCCACTCAGAGGCCGCCTTCGCCAAAATGTGCGGGGCTTGTCCAATCCAGGCATCAAGCGGAAAAACCAACCGGCACCGGCTCAATCGAGGCGGCAACCGACAAGCCAACGCCGCACTCTATCGCGTCGCAATCGTACGTGCGCGCAGCCACCAGCCGACGCTGGACTACGTCCGCCGACGGGCAGCCGAAGGAAAGGGCAAGGCGGAGATCATTCGATGCCTGAAGCGCTACTTGGCCCGCGAGATCGTCGGATATTCTGCCGGCCGCCGAAGCCCGACCCCGTCGCACATATCTCTTGACGAATATAGTAGCATCAACGCGCTCGCTGAAACAATCGACGGTCTTTACAAGGCGGACGTGATCCATCGACGCGGGCCCTGGCGATCGTTTGAGGCCGTCGAGTTCGCAACTCTCGAATGGGTCGACTGGTTTAACCATCGACGTCTGCTGGAACTCATCGGTAACGTCCCGCCCGCCGAAGCTGAACAACGATACTTCGCCGCGTTGGAACAGCCGAAAATCGCCGCTCGGTTTGACCCAATCAGCCTCCGGCAAACCCAGGGCGGTTCATCTGGCTGTGACAATGAATATCGGCCCATTTGTGCTGACGAATATTGGCCCACCCCCCGGCGTTTGATCTGCTGAGCCGGGCTGAGGCCCGGCTCAGCAGATCAGCGGCGCTGCTCTGTCCTCCCCATCATGATTTTCCGGCCCCTCGTTGAGCCGTGGTACGGCGGAACCAATAGGAGTCCGCCCCGGTGGTTATGATGTGCGCCTGGTCGGTGCGCCGATCGATCAGCGCCTTGCACAGCCGCGGATTGGGGATCACCTGCGACCACTCGGAGAACGGCAGGTTGGTGGTCACGATCACCGCCGCCTTCTCCGCACGGTCGGCGATGACCTGGAACATCAACTCACACGCGGTCTCGGCCAGCGGCACGTAGCCTAGGTGTTTGGTCCTGGAGTGTGATGGTGCAAAATCAGCCCTGGTCCGTCAGGCAGAGGATGTACTATGGCAAGCGTTCTTCACGGCAGCGCCCGCACAACGCCGAGAGTTCGAGCCGAACTCCAAGCGTCGCAAACGGCGTCCCGCGCCCTTGCCGCACAATACGGCGTCAACCCCAAAACCATCCTGAAATGGCGCAGGCGCACCTCAACCACCGACGCCGCCATGGGACCCAAAAACCCCAGGAGCACCGTGCTCACCACAGCCGAGGAGGCCATCATCGTCGAGTACCGGCGCAGACCCTCCTGCCGCTGGACGACATGCTGGGCTGCCTGCGCGACACAATCCCGAACCTCAGCCGTAGTGCCCTGCACCGATGCCTCCAGCGCCATGGCATCTCCCGACTGCCCAAAAACGACACCAGCGACAGCCGCAAGCGCTTCAAGAGTTACGAGATCGGCTACGTCCATATCGACAGCTGCGAGCTGCGCCATGCCGACGGCAAGCTCATCCTGTTCCTCGCCATCGACCGCGTCTCCAAGTTCACCTACGTCGAGTTCTACGACAGTGCAGGCAAGGCGCAGGGCGCTGACTTTCTCAGAAACGTCGTCGCGGCATTCCCCTACAAAATCCACAAAGTGCTGACCGACAACGGCTCGGCCTTCGCAGACCTGCCCAAAAACCCGTAAGGACCTACCAGGCGTTTTCTCGGCCCCCATATTTTCGACCGCGTCTGCAATGAGCATTGCATCGAGCATCGCCTGACCAAGCCGTACCACCCTTGGACCAACGGCCAGGCCGAACGAATGAACCGAACCGTCAAGGATGCGACGGTCAAAACCTTCCACTACAGCGACATTGAAAGCCTAAAAGCACACGTCCTTACTTTCGTGTCGGCCTATAACTTCGCCAAACACCTCAAAGCCCTCCAGTGGCGCACACCGTTCTAAACCTGTCAATCAGCGTTGAATAGTTTCCAGGTAACAGCGTCCAAAGTTTCCACTTGGTCAGCCCGATTTCGTCTGCTTCTTACGCTGTTTGAAGCGGAACGAATCGTTGCCTGTTTCCAGAATATCGCAGTGGTGGGTGATGCGATCCAGCAAGGCCGTGGTCATTTTGGCATCGCCAAAAACCGTCACCCACTCGGCAAAGGACAAATTCGTGGTCACGATCAGCGAGGTCTTTTCGTAGAGTTGGCTGATCAGGTGGAACAGCAACGCACCGCCGGAGGCGGGGAACGGCAGATAGCCCAATTCGTCGAGGATCACGGCATCGGTTGGCCCCAGTTGCCGGGCCATATTTCCGGCCTTGCCCTGCTGTTTTTCCCGCTCCAACTGGTTGACCAGATCGACGGCATTAAAGAAGCGCACGCGTTTGCCCTGATGGATGGCAGCCACGCCCAAAGCCGTCGCCAAGTGAGTTTTCCCGGTGCCCGTTCCGCCCACCAGGATCAAATTGTGCGCCGATTCCATAAACCCAGCGCTCGCCAGTTGCTGGATCTGCGCCTGCGGCAACGGCGTTTCCGCCCAATCGATGCCGGTGAGATCCCGATGCACCGGGAACCGCGCCGCCTTGAGCTGATAGCGCAGGCTGCGAACCTGCCGATCGGCCAGTTCGGCCTCAATCAGCCGATCCAGCCAGGCTTCGGGTTGCACCGGCCGTCGCGGCCCTTCGGCCAGCAACTCGCTCCAGGCCGTCGCCATACCATACAGATGCAGCGCCTTGAGTTGAGCCAGCCGATCAATGCCAACGGGATTAGTGGAGGACATGGCTCACCCCGCGCAAATGATCGTAGCGACCGCAATCGGCGAGCGGTTCGATCTGGAGCTTCAGCATGTCGGGCACGTTCAGCATGATCGGTTGACCGGGCGCGATCAGCCGACGCATCTCGTTCAGCACGACCGACGCGGTGACGACATTGCCGTCCAGCACCAGTTCGCAGGCCACTTGCAGCGGCTCCAGACCTACCTCACGGGCCATCATCAGCAATTCGACGAAGGCACGGTCCCCTTTGGGCTGCTTGAGGATGTGATCCCGCACAAGCTGGATGGCGATCGGCAAATCCCATTCGCGGAGCGGCACGCCGTTGCGCAACACGCCTGGCTTGCGCTCCAGGATCGGCAGGTAGTGCCAGGGGTCGCAGATTAACTGATCACGTCCGAAGCGACGCCCGTGTTGAGCGATCATCGCGCCGTCGGCCACGACGCGGATCTCGCTCGCCGTGCTGCGCACCGAGACCGCGCGGCCGGCGAACGCCGCCGGAACACTGTAGCGGTTGCGGTCCAGCACTACGAGGCAGGTGCTGGAGACCCGCAGCATATGCTCCACATACCCATCGAACGGTGCGGTGATCCGCCGTAAAGCAAGCTGCTCGGCAATGAGCAAGTGGCGATCGACTGCTCCGGGGTCACCGGATGCTTGCGCTGTGCCAATTCCCGGCAGCGCGTCGCCAGCCATTCGTTCAACGCCTCGAAGCTGGCAAACCGCGCCAGCGGCGTAAACAGCCATTCGCGGATGTTGCCGACCTGGTTCTCGACCTGGCCCTTCTCCCAGCCTGAGGCGGGCGTGCAGGCGACCGGCTCGAACAGATAATGGTTGGCCAACACCATGAAGCGGCGGTTGAATAGCCGGTCCTTGCCGGTGAAGATCGTATCTACACTGCCTTGAGGTTGTCATACACCATACGCTGGGGCGCGCCGCCGAAGAAGGCGAAGGCACGATTATGCGCGTCGAATACCATCTCCTGGGTTTCTCTGGGATAGGCCACAACGAACATCTGGCGGCTGAATGTCAGCCGGAAATGCGCGACCTTGATGGTTTGTATGACGCCGGCGAGCTCGACGTGTTCATGGCTCCAGTCGAACTGACAAACTTCGCCGGGAGCAAACGCCAGCGGAACATAGGCTTGCGTCAGAGCCGAGCCGAATTTGGTCGCCTTCCAGCGCTGCACGAACCGCTGCACGCTGTCGTAGGCACCGCGATACCCCTCGGCCTGCAACCCCTCAAACAACCGCCGCGCGGTGCGCCGCTGTGCTTTGGGCAACAGGCGCTCGGTGTGCTTTGAACCCCTCAAACAACCGCCGCGCGGTGCGCCGCTGTGCTCCTGGGCAACAGGCGCTCGGTGTGCAGCCACGTCTCCAGCCTCCTGGAACGCCCCTAGCATCGGCGTCGGCTGCTTATGCCGCTGGTAGACCGGTTCGGATTGAGTCCGGCAATGCTTCCGAACGGTCGGGCGAGACAGTTTCAGGTCACGTGCGATCGAACTGATGCCCTCCTTGCTGACCAAGTGACGGCGCCGGATCTCGGCAATCATATCCATGAACACCACCCCAGATTCTCCGGCAAAACCGCCGGATGATCGCACAGACCAGGGTGGAAACTATCGGACGCTGTTTACCCCCGGAATCTGGAAAGTTTTGCACGCTGTTTTACACCTTATCGATGAAGTCCGTGACCACGCCAAGCTTTGACCTGGCCCGCTACGGGTAATGCTGTGCCGGCGGCAGAGCACTCGCAATCGCCCGTCGCACAACGCGCCGGTGAACCCCGAACTTTGCCGCCACTCCGGCGATCGTGCCGACACCAAATTCGTGCTCGCGACGGAGCTGCTCGAACAATTCCACTTTGGCTTTCCAGTCCACAAAGGCACCCCGATCCGATCGGGATGACCGTAGGTTCAAGGACGGGGGGTGGGCTAAAATTGGCCAGTACTCCTGGGCCAAAATTCAATAGCATTGCCATCATCTTACCCACAGCTCTTACACCACGTGCTAGGACACAACCTGAGACTGCCTTTGACATGTGGAAGTCGCGCGAGTGCCATAACCCAGTGACATCATGAGATGATCAGGTCTAAAGGTTTTAAGGCGAGCAATGAGGAAAAACAGATGGGTCCGGTCACCCGGGTCGGCGTAACAGTGACATTTTTGCGAATGGACCAAGAACCCTTGATCCCAGCCCCCGGACTAGGAACCGACTTCCAAATAGTTCGGTTGCCGGCGCCGTCGCTTCCGTTTTACCGTTACCTTTATAACACGGTAGGTGCTGATTACTTGTGGTGGCTTCGGCGCACTACACCTGACCACGAACTTGCAGCCTTGCTCCGTCACAAGGCTGTGGCTATCCACACATTATATGCACGAGGCGAACCAGCTGGATTCTTTGAATTGGATGCTAGGGCATGGCCGGACATCAACTTGAGCTACTTCGGCCTCATGCCAAGTGCAATTGGTTACGGTTCCGGATACGCGTTTCTGCGTGCGGCAGTCGACGAGGCCTGGCGGCTAGGGCCGAAGGGCATCACGGTGAACACTTGCACTGCCGACCACCCGCGTGCGTTGCCAAACTATCTGCGTGCTGGCTTTATGACTGTTCGGCAGATAGAAGAAGTTTGGGCCGTCCCCAACAGCCTAAATATGCGTATTCCGTCAAGCTTAAAGCTATGATCAGCGATCTTGCTCTCTACGTCCATTGGCCATTTTGCCTCGCCAGATGTCCTTACTGCGATTTCAACTCGCACGTGCGGAATGAAATCGATCAGCCCCGCTTCGCTGCCGCCTTGCGACAGGAGTTGGCGACTGAAGCCAGCCGACTCGGTCGCAGGAGATTGACCTCCATTTTTTTTGGCGGCGGTACACCGAGCCTAATGTTTCCCGAGACGGTGGCAATGCTTGTGGACGACGCGGTTCGCTGGTTTGATCCTGCACAAAATCTTGAAATCACTTTAGAAGCCAATCCGACTAGCGTTGAAGTGAAGAGGCTTGCCGACTACCAGAAGGCTGGTGTTAATCGAGTGTCGATCGGAATCCAAAGCTTGAACGATGCTGCGCTTCGGACTTTAGGAAGGCAGCATTCCGCCGCCGAGGCCATAGCTGCGCTTTCCATAGCTCGACGGTTGTTTGAGCGCGTGTCTTTTGATCTTATCTACGCGCGACCAGGCCAAGATTTAGTAGCATGGCGGCAAGAGCTGCGGTCGGCTTTTGGGATCGTATCCGAGCATCTGTCACTCTATCAGCTGACTATCGAGCCAGCGACACAATATGCAGTAGAACATCGTCAAGGCAAAATTGCGCTGCCCGATTCTGAAACGGCCGCAGCGCTATATGACACAACGTTGGAGGAATGCGCCCGGGTTGGTCTGTTAGGTTATGAGATTTCGAACTACGCCCAGCCAAGCGCGGAGAGCCGGCATAATCTTACTTACTGGCGTTACTTGGATTACGCTGGAATCGGACCGGGAGCACATGGCCGGATAACGTTGAATGGCAGGCTGCGTGCCACGCGACGTCATCGGGCACCCGAGATTTGGGCGGATAAAGTAGAGCGAACTGGTGATGGATTGACACGGGATGCTTCTGTACCCGCACTAGAGAGAGGGAGGGAGGCGCTGTTAATGGGGCTACGGCTAACAGAAGGAATAGACAAAGCTCGATTTCGTAACCGAACCGGACTTGCGATTGAGACTTCAATCGACAGTGATATGATGCGCAAATGTGTCAATGCAGGTTACCTAATCGATACATCGGAACATTTAGTGGCTACATACGAGGGCCGCCTGCGATTAGATTCTCTTCTTAAAGTGCTCGTTCTATAGCAGAGTCAGACTTGCGAGACTGATCTTTGAGGTGGTCCCAGAAATTCGGACAGGGCTTGAGCTCGGTTTGCTCCTGACAAGGACGAACCTGAATGACAGGCAAACGGAAGCGGTATTCAGCAGACATCAAGGCGGGGGTTGCTCTTGAAGCGCTGCGTGGCGAGCTGACGACGGCGCAGCTGGCGATTAAGCACAGTATCCACCAGACGATGGTAGGCGAATGGAAGAAGCAGGCGGTGGAAGGGCTGACGGCGGTGTTTTCGGGCCGCTCGGCCGCGGCGGAAACGGCCACGCCCTCTAGGGCGTGTCGTCAATTAAGCCAAACGACGGCGGCTGCGAAGTAGACGGCGCCGAGAAAGTTGCGCGCGGTTTTGTCGTAGCGAGTTGCGAGGGCGCGATACTGCTTGAGCTTGGCGAAGGAATTTTCAATCAGATGCCGCGCTTGATAGAGGTGCTTGTCGTAGCTGCGGGGTCGCTTGCGGTTTCTCTTGGGCGGGATGACCAGCTTCTTTCCCGCCGCAGTGATTGGATCGATCACCCGGTTGTCGGCGTCGAAGGCTTTGTCGGCGATCAGCACGTCGGCCTGCATCGTTGGGATCAGGTGATCGGCGCCGATGAGGTCATGCGCCTCGCCGCCGGTCAGATGGAAGCCGACCGGGTTGCCGAGGGCATCGACCAGGGTGTGGATCTTGGTGCTCAGCCCGCCGCGCGAACGCCCGATGGCCTGGTTCTCACCGGCTTTTTTTTCGCGCCGGCGCTGTGCTGGTGGCACCGAACGATGGTGCTGTCGATCATCGCGTATTCGTTGTCGGCGTCCTCGGAAAGATGCTGGAAAACCCGCTTCCAAACGCCGGATTTTGCCCAGCGGCTGAACCGGCGATGCACGTTCTTCCAGTCGCTGAAGCGGTCGGGAAGGTCACGCCAGGGGATACCGGCTCGATAGCGATACAGCACCGCCTCGACAAATAAGCGATTGTCTGCAGCGGTCACACCGACCGACGCCGGCCTGCCTGGCAGCAGGTCCTTGATCCGCTCCCATTGGTCATCACGCAGTCCGTAACGGCGCATCGGTCAGCCTTCCCAGAAGCTGACCATCTATGAATCGAAGAATGACGCGCGCCGGAACCGGCTATCGTGCTGCCCCCGGCAGATTGCCGGCGGCTGTTGCAGATTGGACTCAGCCAGTCAGGCTATTTGACGACACGCCCTAAAGCACTCCTTCGACGATTAATTTTTATTTTGAGTTTGCGTCACAGTTGCTGCGCGCATTGAATCCTCTGATTCTCAACAGGCCCTGCGATGTTACTCCGCCGCGAGAGCTAGCTTTGAGAGGTCGCCTCCAGCCATCTTCACGCACTCAGCATCAATGATGCGAATCTCGCGATAAATCGAATCGGTGATCTCACGAGGTGAAAGTGCAAACCACGCTTGGTCGGTGTGGCGTCCACGCACGCGAGAATATGCGTCTTGGAAAACCTGATCGCTCATTCAAACCCTCTGCCTTGTTACAGCCAATCGGCGACGTCTTTACGTCGAATGACATTGACGTTAACCAAAATGCTAATACAACGTGAAAAAAACGTCAAAGCTTCATTTTGCCAGGGGATTCAATGTCGATGATACAGCCCAAGCGCCATCTTCTGTCGCTTTCCGCCCAAATCGTTGCCGCCCATGTCTCTAACCATGCGAGCCAATCTGATAATTTGCCGGAGGTCATTCGATCCGTTTTCAACACGCTGTTGAAGCTTGATGGGACCGGTTTAGATGGGACACAACTTATTGGACAGAAAGCTCTAGCGCGCGAGGCTGGGCATTACGACAGCCATTGCACAGATAATGCGATCGACGCCCTTGAAGGATACGTCCATCCCACTCATGGGAAGACAGTCTTTGATGACCATCTGATCTGCATGGAAGATGGCCTCAGCATGAAAATGCTGAAACGCCACTTGCTTACAGTACATGGATTGACTCCCGATCAGTATCGAGAAAAATGGGGACTGCCGGACAGCTATCCGATGGTTGCTTCGGAATACGCTAAGCTACGGTCTAACTTAGCGCTGCAAAGCGGCTTAGGGCTGAAGCCGGAAAAGCGGACGTCGAGAGGGCGCAAGGTCACAGGTCCGTAATATCCTCCTTGCTCTCAGCACGAGCCTTGATCGATGGTTGATGCAGAACAGCGTCCCGCTGTCGCGCACGGTCTATTGAGTTGGTCCCGCTTCATCGGACAGTTTGGCGGCGTGGCTAAGCTTGGTTCTGATTGTCGTCATGCCGCCAGTTTTATCGTCCCTTGTTGCCTTGTATGCCTCGTCGGGCGTGCGCCCGGCCAGCGTCGAATGCGGGCGGTGGGTGTTGTAGTAGGTGATCCACGAGGTCTGAGGTGGTCCCCATTCGTTGGACAGGAATCCGGGTGAGTTAAGAGAGACTCCCGCCAGTTCCAACTCCCCCGACCCGTGCGCAGGGGCAACGAAATTATAGCGCCTCTTCTAATTCGATTGAATCCCTTTCTTGCTGTTGATGATGGGCCTGTGGGGATGTGGTCAACGCGTTGTCCACATATCCATAGGTTGCCGACGCCCGGAATACTTCGCACGGGGTCCGATAACCCAGTGCCTGGTGAAGGCGCTCATCGTTGTAGAAGCTCAGCCAGCCGCCGATGCCACGGCGCGCCTCCGGAACCGAGGCGTAAGCTTTGATGTAGATGTCCTCGTACTTCAGGCTACGCCACAATCGCTCAATAAAGATGTTGTCGAGGTAACGGCCTTTGCCATCCATGCTGATACGGACACCGCTCGCCGCTAGCACGCCGGTGAACGCCGCACTGGTGAATTGCACGCCCTGATCGGAATTGAAAATTTCGGGCGAACCATGCCGATTCAGCGCCTCCTGCAAGGCCTCGACACAGAACCCGGTGTCCATGCCAGTCGACAAACGCCAGGCGAGAACCCGGCGACTGAACCAGTCCATCACCGCGACCAGGTACACGAACCCCTTCGCCAATGGCACATACGTGATATCGGCGCACCACACCTGGTTCGACCGCTCAATCGCCAGGCCGCGCAAAAGGTAAGGATAAACAATATGATCCGGGTGACGGCGGCTGGTGTTCGGCTTCTGGTAGATCGCCTCGATCCGCATCACGCGCATCAGCCGTCGCACTCGCTTGCGGTTGACCGTCCAACCGTCCCGGCGCAGCACCGCCACCATGCGGCGCGCGCCATAGAACGGTGTCGCCAGATACTGCTCGTCGAGCTGGCGCATCAGCCGCATATCGTCCTCGCTCACAGCCGCAGGGCGCCAATAGAGCGAGGAACGAGCGACCTTTAGCAGACGGCACTGCGCCACGATCGATAGATCGGCGTCGGCGCGATCGACCAGCGACAGCCGCGTGACCTGGTTCATGGACCAGACCTTTTGCGAAAAAAATCCCGCTCTACCGTCAGTTCCCCGATCTTCTCATAGAGTTTGGCCAGCCGGGCGTCGTCGACCGAAACGCCGTCGGATGGACCAGCCCGCCCCTTCGCAAACAGCGAGCCAACACCGTCGATGACCGTCTTCTTCCATGCATGGATCTGGCTGGCGTGCACGCCATATCGGCTCGACAGTTCAGCCACCGTGCTGTCCTCGCGAACCGCCGCCAATGCCACCTTCGCCTTGAAATCAACCCCGTGCTTCTTGCGAACATTCGCCATTCGTAACCCCTGGCCCTCAAGCCGCTTTAGGGGCGAGACTCTCTCTTAGCTACCTGTCCAAGATTCCGGGACCACCTTAGTCAGTCCGGCACGCAGGTCTGTTCCGGTCTCGAACGCATGCAAGTAGATGCATTCGTATTTCAGGCTGCGCCAGAGCCGTTCGATGAAGACGTTGTCCATCCAACGCCCCCGACCGTCCATCGAGATGCGCACGCCAGCCGCCTGCAATACGCCGGTGAAGCGCGGAGAGGTGAATTGGCTGCCTTGGTCAGAGTTGAAGATGTCCGGGCGGCCATACCGTGCCAGCGCTTCTTCCAGCGCTTCAATGCAGAACGCGACATCCGTGGTGTTCGATACCCGCCAGGACAGCACCTTCCGCGTCGACCAGTCCATCACCGCAACCAGGTAGAGGAAGCCGCGCCGCATCGGAATATAGGTGATGTCGGCGCACCAAACCTGGTTGGGACGGTCAACGACCATCTCCCGCAGCAAATACGGATAGATCCGGTGTCCGGTATGCGGGATCGTCGTCCGCGGCCGTTGGTAGATCGGCTCCAGTCCCATCCTAGCCATCAGCCGACGCACCCGCTTTCGGCCCACCGTATAGCACTCGCGCCGGAGATGGCGTGCCATCTGCCGTGAGCCATACCAGGGCGTTTCCAGAAACTGCGCATCAATCAGCTGCATCAGCGTCAGGTTCAGCGGCGTCTCCCCAGCAGGGCGGTAGTAGAACCCGGACCGGCTGATCGAGACCAGTTCGCATTGCCGAACGACCGACAGCCGAGGGTGTTCAGGCTCGATCATCTGCCGCCTCCGCTCGATGCTCATCGACCGGAGGCTTTCGCTAAAAAATCCCGTTCCACCAGCAACTGACCGATCTTGGCGTGCAGCCTCTCGACGTCCGCCTCAGACGCCCTGGCCGTTTCCGCGGCTGCCGAGCGGTCCGAAAACACCGCCGTCAGCCCTTCCATCGCCTGCCTCTTCCATTCCCCCACCATGGTCTGGTGGATACCGTGCTTGGTCGCCAGCTGTGCCGTCGTCAGCTCACACGCAGCGCTTCAAGAGCAACCTTCGCCTTGAAGTCTGCTGAATACCGCTTCCATTTGCCTGTCATTCAGGTTCGTCCTTGTCAGGAGCAAACCGAGCTTAAGCCGCTGTCCGAATTTCCGGGACCAACTCAGCCTTCCAAAGGAACTTAGGATGATAAGCTCTGGGAAACCCGCCCGCGGGCCGGGCGTTTCCAGTGGGTGATGAATTCGATCCAAGCCAGCGTATACGACACCGCACAAATTGGTCATGATTTGCGGCGTCCGATTAACATTTACCATATGCACCCACTGGTTGCGGGTCCATTGGCAGCTTGGAGCGGGCAGTTCGAGCGCATCCACGCGATGGGATTTTGCCATGTGTGCATTGCCTCACCGTTCGAACCCGGTGCTAGTGGCGAAATTTTCACTCATGCGAAGTTCGACCGCCTACATGCGGCTCTTGGCTTCAACGGAAGTGCGGATGAAGGTCTTCGATTTGCGGCTCAACAAGCTGCCGATGCTGGACTTCATCTCATGCTCGACATTGCTCCAGGACACATAGCTGCTGATTCAACTTTATTCAAACAACATCCAGAATGGTTTTCAACAAGGAGTGTAGGTGAGGTTGCCGATCCACGTAGGCCTCCTCACAGGATGGACACGGTTTCCCCGCGATTTGGCGATAGCGCAATAGCCGACGAATTAGCCGGTTGGTGGATCGAACTGCTATCCCGTTTTGTCGGCCTCGGCGTAACTGGTTTCCGATGTCTCACTTTAGATCTTACAGGTGCAACTTTTTGGCGGAACGTTCGGTCAGCTCTGCCAAAAGCGTTGTTTCTTGCGTGGACACCTGGGGTGTCCAATCTTTTCGAATTTTCTGGCGTTGGCTTTGACCTCAGCTGCTCCTCTGCGGGCTGGGATGGACGAGCGTCGTGGTTTTTTAACGAACAAGCCGCGTTACAGGACATCGCTCCGGCTCTGGCCACACCGGAAGCCTCATTCTCAGATCGCCTCGTCCATCGATTGACGTCACAGACAAAAGTAACGGAATCCTATCGGCTAGCGCTTCAAATGGCCGCCGCGGCCGGCTCTGGGCTGTTTATGCCTATGGGGTTTGAGCACGCCACTAGGCACGGATTTGACCGGGTATTTGCCACTCCGGAGGACATGGAGTTAGCTGCGCAGGAAGGAGTTGCGGACCTGTCCTCAGATGTGCGAGCTGCAATCGATCTGAATCGCGATTTGCCTCCTGCCGGATGCCTTCGGCTAATTACGAGTCCAGCCTCGCCAGTAACCGGTTTTCTGCGATCACAAGCGCTGATATTGATTAATCCAGATGTCGTCCATTCTGCACCGATTGAATTCGATCTTCATCCGCTGCCCTACACTGCTGGTCAGCCTTTAGTTGCTAACGGCGAGACAAAGTCTCCTTTAAGGCCCGGTGAAGTGCGGGCCATCCCTTGCCATCCAACGAACAATATTTGCGTGGCATCCGAGGAGCTATCACGCCATTGGGCAGAGGCAAATCGTATAGCCATCGAAGCGGTTGATCCGAGCGGCGACTTTCCTAACAAGACTGTTGTCGGGCGCGCGTTCATCGTTGGTGCGGACGTTTTCGGCGATGGCCATGACAAGCTCGCTGTTGACCTGTTATGGCGAGCCGCGGACACAGCGTCGTGGAATAGAGTTTCTATGTCTCACGATACGAATGACCGCTGGCATGCGACTATTCATCCGGACAGGATCGGTTTGTACGTATTCTGCGTCGAAGGCTGGTGGGACCAATGGGCCACTTTCACCCATGATTTGCACGCTAAAGTCGCTGCAAATCAGGATGTTCGACTGGAAATCGAGGAAGGCAAGGAGCTAGTTCGAGCGGCCGGTGTATCGATTGCTGCCGAACTGACCGCAGATTGGATGCTATCAGAGTCGCTTGCTGCGGCAATGAAAAAGGTTGATAGCCGGCCCCTCGCTGCCCGCAGTTCGACATACTCCGTGCGAGTTGACCGGCAAGCTGCCGAATTTGCAAGCTGGTATGAATTGTTTCCGCGATCGGTCACCAGTGATCCGGGCACTCACGGCACATTCGGATCGGTAATCGGTCGTCTTTCGCGGATACGAGCGATGGGTTTCGACGTGCTGTATTTCCCGCCAATCCATCCGATCGGTCGTATCAACCGCAAAGGTCGAAACAACAGCCTCCGCGCTGAAGAAGGTGATGTGGGCAGTCCCTACGCCATAGGCGGGGTTGAAGGGGGTCACGATTCGGTTCATCCTAGCTTGGGGACGATCGATGACTTCCGAAAGCTGCTTCAGGCAGCCCGTGCAAACGGCCTCGAGCTAGCAATTGATTTCGCCGTACAATGCGCCCCAGATCACCCGTGGGTTTCTGAACATAGGGACTGGTTCAGATGGCGCCCCGACGGATCGATGCGATATGCTGAGAATCCACCAAAAAAGTATGAGGATATTGTTAATCCTGACTTCTACGGCGATGCATCCTTTCCCGCCATGTGGCAGGCGCTACGAGACGTGATCCAGTTCTGGGTTGATCAGGGAGTGCGCATCTTCCGTGTAGATAATCCGCACACAAAACCTCTACCGTTTTGGCATTGGATGACTACGGACATCCAGGGTCGTCACCCGGATGTGCTGTTTCTGTCGGAGGCATTCACTCGGCCGAAGCTAATGTATCGGCTCGCTAAGGTTGGCTTCTCGCAATCTTATACTTATTTCACATGGCGAAACACCAAGCAGGAGATTATCGAATATCTAACCGAGATAACCAAGCCTCCACTTTCTCACTTCTTCCGCCCTAATTTTTTTGTTAACACTCCGGACATAAATCCGTTCTTTTTGCAGACCTCTGGCCGTCCAGGTTTCTTGATCCGAGCAGCGCTCGCTGCAACATTATCTGGCCTTTGGGGTGTATACTCTGGATTTGAAATCTGCGAAGCGGCCCCGCTTCCTGGCCGAGAGGAATATCTTAACTCGGAGAAATATGAGATACGGACAAGAGACTATCTTGCTCCAGGAAACATTGTTGACGAGATTACCGCGCTCAATAGAATTCGGCGGCAGCACCCTGCGCTACAGTCGCATCTCGGTGTAGCCTTCTATACTGCATACAACGATCAGGTTATTTTGTACGGCAAACGTGATCCAATCGACGGAAGTATGGTTCTGGTTGCTGTCAGTTTCGATCCCCACATTGCTCAAGAAGCATCAATTGAGGTGCCGTTGTGGGAATTCGGTTTAAACGACCAAGCCGTGATTTCTGTTACAGACCTGATGCGCGGAGATAACTTTATGTGGCACGGCAAAGTCCAGCATATCAGAATTGACCCGTCGGACATTCCCTTCCGGATCTGGCGGCTGCAGGTCCGCTAGATGAATGTTGGACACCAGCGGCTACGCGCACGACCCGTAGTGGAGCAGGCTGCAGCCGATCCACTATGGTATAAAGATGCAATAATTTATCAGATCCATATCAAATCATTTTTTGATTCTAACAATGATGGGATTGGTGATTTTCCTGGGTTGATATCACGCCTTGACTACGTTGCGGAACTCGGAGTCAACACCATATGGCTACTTCCGTTCTATCCTTCGCCGCGGCTTGACGACGGCTATGACATCGCCGACTACAGAGGCGTTCATCCGGACTACGGGACTCTTGCGGATGTCAAACGTTTTGTTGCGGCGGCACACGAGCGCGGAATTCGAGTGATTGCCGAGCTTGTCGTTAACCATACGTCCGACCAACACCCTTGGTTTCAACGTGCGCGCACCTCAAAGCCCGGCTCGACATACCGCGACTTTTATGTCTGGTCAGAGGATGATCGAAAATATGCCGGGACCAGAATAATTTTCGTGGACTCTGAGCGTTCCAACTGGACGTGGGATGAGAGTGCGAAAGCTTATTATTGGCACCGCTTCTACCATCACCAACCTGATTTGAACTTCGACAACCCGCGAGTGATGCGTGAGGTTCTGTCGGTGTTGCGCTATTGGGCCGACCTAGGAATCGACGGTCTTCGTCTCGATGCAGTTCCCTATCTGGTGGAACGAGAAGGGACCAATAATGAAAATCTTCCAGAGACGCATGCCGCTCTAAAGCGTATTCGTGCGGAGCTGTCAGAGCTGTATCCAGACAAGATGCTTCTTGCAGAAGCGAATCAGTGGCCGGAAGATACTAAAGATTACTTTGGCGATGGGGATGAATGCCATATGGCATTCCACTTCCCACTAATGCCACGTATGTATATGGCTATCGCTCGTGAAGATAGATTTCCTATAACCGATATTCTACGTCAGACGCCCGATATTCCCGCTAATTGTCAATGGGCTATTTTTCTGCGTAACCACGACGAGTTGACGCTCGAGATGGTTACTGAATCGGAGCGTGATTTTCTCTGGGAAACATATGCCGCAGATCGTCGTGCCAGGCTTAATCTTGGCATTCGGCGGCGTCTCGCGCCGCTGCTTGAACGTGATCGGCGCCGCATCGAGCTTATGAACTACCTGTTGCTGTCAATGCCAGGAACGCCAGTGATCTACTACGGCGACGAAATTGGTATGGGTGACAACATCCACCTTGGTGATCGCAACGGTGTCCGCACACCAATGCAATGGTCTCCGGATCGGAATGGTGGGTTCTCGCGCATTGCCGACCCTTCGCGCCTTGTGTTGCCGATGGTGATGGACCCGCTTTACGCCTATCAAACGGTTAATGTTGAGTCGCAAGCTGCCGATCAACATTCATTGCTGGTTTGGATGCGGCGCACGATTGCCATCCGCCGACAATATAAGGTGTTCGGTCGCGGGGGCTACCGCCTCCTATATCCCAAAAATCGTAAGATCCTTGCGTACCTGCGCGAATTCGAGAGTACCACGATTCTCTGCGTCGCGAACCTGTCTCGGACCCCGCAAGCCGTTGAGCTGGATCTGTCCGAATTTCAAGGCCGGCTGCCTATTGAGCTTGACGGGCATACCCAGTTCCCGCCGATCGGCCAACTAACCTATCTACTGACTTTACCGCCATATGGCTTCTACTGGTTCCTTCTGTCGGAAGCGGACGAGTGGCCTTCCAACCACATACCGGCGCCGGAACCCATGCCTGAATACCAGACGATAGTGATGCGACATGCCCTACCGGAAGCCGTTGTCGCTGCCCGGTCGGTGATTGAGCGTGAGGTTTTACCTTCCTATCTGGCTAAGCGGCGCTGGTTTGGGATGAAGGACCAGGCGCTGCTGTCAATTCGGATTGCGTTAATCACGCGGGTCCCTGCTGAAGATGCAGTATTGTTGGAGATCGAAACTGTAACTGCGTCCGGTACCGCGCGTTGGCTGCTGCCGCTTGGCATTGTGTGGGATGATGCGACCGCTCCACCGCTGCCGAGCCAACTTGCACTTGCCCGGGTGCGCCGCGGCCCCAAGGTCGGCCTTCTAACTGATGCTTTTGCCCTGCCCGCATTTCCGCTTGCAGTGCTCAATGGACTCTCACAGAAGGACATCCTGGCCATAGACCAGGGCATGATCCGGTTCGAGCCGACAACCCGCATGGCTGACGTCGACGTGCCTGCGGACGTCGAGATGCAGTGGATCTCGGCGGAGCAGTCAAATTCATCGGTCATCGTCGGCGATCTTGCGATTATCAAAATGTTTCGGCGTGTAACTGATGGGCCGCACCCAGAAGCTGAGATGGGCCGTTATCTAACTGAAAATGGCTTTACCGCTACCCCTGCTTTATTGGGCGAAGTCGCGCGCGTCGATCCGGACGGGACTCGCCATGCTCTCGCAATCGCCCAAGCCTTCGTGCGCAACCAAGGCGATGCTTGGACCTGGAGCATGGACCTGTTGTTGCGCGGTCTGTCTGATACTACTGGTGGAGACGAGGCCGCGGCTGCGGACTTCACTCAACACGCTGACTACGTCAGGTTTGCAGAGTTGCTTGGCCATCGTTTGGGAGAGATGCACGCCGTTCTTGGACGGCCAACAGACGACCCTGCTTTCGTTCCTACGACCGCAACCGACGAAACCGCTCTTGGTGTCGCTGAACGTGTTCAACAGCAGTTAGTTAAAGCCTATGATGCGGTTGGCGAGGCCGACAATGCGGATAGCCGATTGATGGTCTCGGCTCGTGAGGCGCTCTTTGAGCGTTTGCCTGCTCTTGCAAGACGCATTGAGGGTGCGATACTGACACGCATTCACGGCGACTTACATCTTGGTCAGATTTTGGTTGTCAATGGTGACATCGCTATAATCGACTTCGAAGGCGAGCCAGCTAAGCCGGTCGCTGCACGTCGTGGGAAGGACCATCCGCTGCGTGACGTAGCGGGCATGGTCCGCTCCTTTGACTACGCCGCGGCAATGGTCCGACGGCGCAGCCAAGCCAGCCACGCCCACTTGGCGGACGACCAGGTCGCAGTTTTTACGACGAGTTTCGTGGACCGGGCAACCGAGGCATTTCTCTCCGGTTACCATGATGCAGCGGTCAGCGATTCGTCGCGCCCTTTCGATAAGGAGTTGCTAGACCTGTTCCTGATTGAAAAGGCAGCGTATGAAGTCGTTTATGAAGCGGCCAACCGGCCGACATGGATTGACGTACCGTTGCACGGATTGGCCGAGTGTACTCGCCGTCTGCTGGGGATAGAGGGACTGACATGAATGATGCTGCAATCATTCCATCCGTTACGCCGGAGCAAGCTGACCAATTATCTAATGGTAGTCTGCAAGATCCGTTCGGCATACTTGGACCTTTTGACACTGACCTTGGTCGTTTCGTCCGCGCGTTTCTACCTGGTGCGCTTCGTGTCGAAGTAGTAGCCCGTTTGGATGGCCGTCATCTTGGCAGTTTGTCACCAACTCACCCTTATGGATTATTTATCGGCCGTGTCGCTGACGATAAGCCCTATCGGTTGCGCATTGAGTGGCCCGGGTCGGTGCAAGAGACGGAAGATCCTTACAGCTTCAATTTACTTCTGAGTGAAACTGATTTACATTTATTTAATGAGGGGAGATTATTTCAGGTTGCTTTCACCCTCGGAGCCAACGTCGTCACCGTCGGTGGTATTTACGGTACCCGCTTTGCTGTCTGGGCTCCAAATGCTCGAGCGGTATCTCTTATCGGAGATTTCAACGCGTGGGACAGTCGCCGCAATCCTATGCGGCTTCGCTACCCGTCAGGTATATGGGAATTGTTCATTCCCCACGTAGCGCCCGGTGCTTGCTACAAGTTCGCCGTCATTGCTGCGGACGGTACTAGATTAGCCGACAAAGCCGATCCGTTCGCGAAAGTTACCGAGGCGCCGCCTGCTACGGCTTCCATAGTGGCTGATCCAGCGCCCTTTATCTGGCACGATGCGGACTGGATGCAGTCGCGGGCGTCGCGGCATGGGCCCGACGCGCCGATCACCGTGTATGAGGTTCATGCAGCTTCCTGGTTTCGCCTAGAGCCGGACCAGACCCTACACTGGGATGCGCTAGCGGAGCGCTTGGTCTCCTACGCTGTAGATATGGGCTTTTCGCACTTAGAACTAATGCCGGTTGCGGAGCATCCATTCGGTGGATCCTGGGGATATCAGCCGTTAGGACTATTTGCCCCCTCCGGTCGGTTCGGACCTGCTGAGGGCTTCTGTCGCTTTGTCGACACCTGCCATCGAGCAGGGGTAGGCGTGATTATCGATTGGGTCCCAGCCCACTTCCCTAGTGATCCACATGGGTTGGCGCGGTTCGACGGTACGCCTCTGTTCGAGCACGCAGACCCCAGGGAGGGATTCCACCAGGACTGGAACACCTACATCTACAACTTTGGCCGTCGCGAGGTACAAGGGTTCCTGATAGCCAGCGGTTTGCACTGGCTCGAGCACTTCCATGTCGATGGACTACGGGTCGACGCGGTGGCTTCTATGCTGTACCGCGATTATAGCCGCAAGCAAGGAGAGTGGATCCCTAACGTTTACGGGGGCCGCGAAAATCTCGAGGCCATCGGCTTTCTGCGACATTTTAACACGGTCGTTCAGGAGCGTTGTTTCGGCGCCATGACGATTGCCGAGGAATCGACGGCTTGGCCAGGTGTATCGCGCCCCGTCGGCGATGGCGGGTTAGGGTTCTCGTTCAAGTGGAACATGGGCTGGATGCATGACACCCTTCGGTATATGGAAACTGACCCCGTGTACCGCAGCTATCACCATAATGAGTTTACATTCGGATTAGTCTACGCGTTCTCCGAAAACTTTGTTCTGCCTTTATCCCATGATGAAGTAGTTTATGGGAAGGGCTCGCTTATCGAGAAGATGCCGGGTGACGAATGGCAGCGATTCGCCAATTTACGCGCATATCTGGGATTTATGTGGGCCCACCCAGGCAAAAAGCTCATGTTCATGGGAGGAGAGATCGCCCAATGGCGCGAATGGAACCACGATTCCGCGATTGATTGGGATCTACTGGATCATCCGCGGCATCGAGGTATGCAGCTTTTAGTCCGTGATTTAAACATGCTGTATCGTGACACGCTTGCGCTTCACCAGCGGGATTCGGTCGATACGGGCTTTCGATGGATTGTTGGCGGCGACACGGAGAATTCTGTGTTTGCGTTCCTGAGGTTCGGTAATGACGAGCATGCCGCGACCTTAGTCGTTTGCAACATGACGCCCATACCGCGCATTGGGTATGGCGTAGGAATATCGCGGCCCGGTTTCTGGCGGGAGCTGCTGAATACGGACGCGGGCATTTACGGCGGCTCGAACGTCGGAAACGAAGGCGGTGTTCGAAGTGTGGCAACGCCGATGCATGGTGAAGCGCAAACGTTGTTTCTTAATTTACCTCCTCTAGCCACAATCTTTCTTTCGCCGGAGCTTTGACCGCCTGTCACAGCCCCTGGACGTTTTGCTGCATCGGCTGAGCGGTTTGTTCTGCCAATCGGGAAAGTCATTAAGAGCGACGGGAACGGGACCGCTCGGACGTCGTTGGCAATAGAAGAGAAATAGGCGTAGGTCTTGAGCGAGGAGTTTCTAGCCGTTGCGCGGAGGACAAACATGACAAATTTAATAGACTCCGCTTGTAATTTTGGTGCAACGCGAACATCCGATGGCAACATCCAGTTTTGTCTATGGGCGCCTATTCAGGAGACTGTATCGGTCGCTCTCGAAGATGGTGAATTGCTTCCTATGCAGCGCTCAACCGACGGACGGTTTAAAGCCGTCGGCAAAGTGGCAGAGGGAGCAGCGTATCGCTATCGGTTAGGCGACGGAACGCTGGTTCCAGACCCCGCATCCCGAAGGCAGGCTGACGATGTGCATGGACCTAGTCTCATTTGCACGGCCCCTTATTCCTGGCAAAATCCAGATTGGCGCGGACGACAATGGGCTGAGGTGATTTTGTATGAAATTCACGTTGGACTGGCCGGAGGCTTCCGCGGAATCCAGGATGATCTGCCTCGGCTAAAGCAGTTGGGCGTGACAGCAATAGAATTGATGCCGGTCAACGACTTTCCGGGACAGCGCAACTGGGGTTATGATGGAGTCCTACCATTTGCCCCGGACACCGCCTACGGCACGCCTGACGAATTAAAAAGACTGATCGATACAGCCCATGGCCTAGGACTGATGGTGTTTTTGGACGTAGTATATAATCATTTCGGGCCAGATGGAAATTATCTGAATCAATATGCACCGCAGTTTTTCCGAGACGACGTCAGGACCCCTTGGGGATCTGCCATAGATTTTAGGCGGCCAGAAGTGCGGAATTATTTCACATGTAACGTTCTCATGTGGCTGATGGACTATCGGGTCGACGGCTTGAGATTTGATGCGGTTCATGCAATTCGCGAGCAGGATTGGATCGAAGAAATGGCGGCAGCCGTCCGAGCTACGGTAGATCCCGCACGCCATGTACATCTGGTACTGGAGCATCACAATGCGGCGGGCCTTCTGCGGTCGGCCGCCGATGCGCAATGGAACGATGACGGACACAATGTCCTGCATGTCTTACTAACTAATGCCGCCGACGGATATTATGCCGATTACGCTGAGGATCCCGCGGCTAAGCTGGCACGTGTGCTGTCCGACGGCTGGGTATACCAGGGAGAATACTCGAAATATCTCAAAAGTCCACGGGGTGAGCCATCGGCCAATCTTCCGCCTTACGCCCATGTGTTATTCCTTCAGAATCATGATCAGATCGGAAATCGAGCCTTTGGTGAGCGACTAACAGTTTTAACGGATCCGCAAACACTGGAGGCAGCTATCGCGCTGCAGATCTTGTGTCCTCAGATACCGCTCTTGTTTATGGGCGAAGAAACAGCATCGTTGACGCCCTTTCTGTTTTTTACCGATCATCATGGCGAACTCGCAGATGCTGTTCGTGAAGGCCGCCGCCAGGAGTTTGCAGACTTCGCGGAGTTTGCGGACCCTGGCCAACGGGAACGTATTCCCGACCCAAATGCCATTGCAACGTTTGCCGCATCAGTTCCCCGGCCCGGTGCATCAGACCGCTTTGCATTTTACCAGCGTCTGATTTCGGTCCGGATGCAGGATATTATGCCGCGGCTTATGGGGACTGTAGCCATGGGGGCGGAGGCAATTGGCCCGAAAGCTGTGTTGGCACATTGGTGTATGGGTGACGGATCGAAGCTTACAATTGTAACCAACCTGGGTGTTGATCCAATGTCCTTCACGGCCCCTCCCGGGCGTCTATTGTTCTCCACCGGAGGACCGGGCCCAATGACAGCGGCATTCCTGGAGAGCGCAGAATGAGCGATGAGATCGTCCGTGATTTGGCTCGACGAGCAGGTATTGCTGTAGAATGGCAGGATTACAAGGGGCAACCCCAAGTTGTGGCGCCGCCGGTTCTTCGGAAGGTGTTAGCAGCTCTTGGACTTCCGGCCGAATCCGGTCGAGAGTTGTCCTCAAGCCGGCGCCTGCTGACGAAACGCAGCAGTTTGGCCGATTTGCCCCCTTTGGTAACCGCGGTAGCCGGACGTCCGACCCGCCTGGATGTGGGAGGCAGTGAGGCGCAGCCGGCCGAACTTGTTCTGGAGTCGGGCGGAACGCGCTCTCTAGCACTTCTACCCGCACGCGGACGCCTTCGAGTTCCCGCAATCACCGAGATTGGCTATCACCGGCTCCGGGTTGAGGACCGTGAGATAGTGCTAGCTGTTTCGCCAGCCCGTTGTCGCTCGATTGAAGATGTTGTCCCCGATGCGCGTTTATGGGGCCTCGCCGCCCAGCTCTACGGCCTTAGTCATCCTGGAGACGTTGGCATTGGTGACCTTGCCGGCGCTGCAGGTCTAGCTCGCGCTGCTGGGGCCAGAGGCGCCGACGCCATCGCATTAAGTCCGATGCACGCCCTGTATGCTGCTGACCCTGATCACTTCGGTCCATATGCACCTTCTAGTCGGCTGTTCCTTAACCCACTACATGCCGCGCCAGAACTAGTGTTCGATCGCGCTCCTAAGTTAGCGTCGGCTCCCAGCGATGGCCTGATAGATTGGCCCGCAGCATCGAGTGCCAAATATCGGCTACTACGGGAGGCCTTTGAGTGGTTCCTTGACAGTAGCGACTGGGATGGACCACTCGGAGCGGACTTTGCCCGTTATCGCGCCGAACACGGCGCCCTGCTGCAAGAACACGCTTGTTTCGAAGCACTGCAGGCTGCTCGTATGCCGCAACGAGATTGGCGCCAATGGCCGAGCGATTTACGCGACCCGCGGGGAGCGGCCGTCGCTTTTTTTGCGTCCTCTCATTCCGATGAAATTCTATATCATCAGTTTCTGCAGTGGATCTCCGATCGCTCAGTCGCGACCGCACAACGGATCGCTCGCGACGCCGGCATGCGGATTGGCTTTATTGCCGATCTCGCTGTTGGGATGGACCCGAATGGGAGCCACTCCTGGAGCCGTCAAAACGACATCCTTCTCGGGCTTACAATCGGCGCGCCACCTGACCTTCTTAACCCACAAGGCCAGAATTGGGGACTAACGAGCTTCTCACCACGCGCAATGGAAGAAAATGGATTTGCGCCCTTTCTAGCTACGCTGCAGGCTGCAATGCGCCATGCTGGCGGCATTCGTGTCGATCACGCTATGGGACTGGCGCGTCTATGGCTGATTCCGGAAGGTGCTTCACCCGCCGATGGTGCTTATGTCAATTATCCTATAAGCGATCTTTTGAGGCTCTTGGCGCTAGAATCCGTTCGCCACAACGTGGTTGTAATTGGCGAAGATTTGGGTACAGTTCCAGAAGGGTTCCACGACATGTTGGAGCAGACCGGTATTCACGGGATGCGCGTTCTTTGGTTTGAGCGTGATAACCAAACCGGTTTTGTCCCGTCTCGTGGTTGGGGAAGTAGCGATGTCGCTATGACCTCTACTCACGACCTACCGACCGTTGCAGGTTGGTGGAAAGGTAGCGACATCGATGTCCGTCGACAACATGGACGGCTCGGCGACGGAGTCGATCCGGATATGGAACGGAGACAGCGCGAGCAAGATAGGCCTCGCCTGTGGAGCGCATTCGTGCGGGAGCACGTAGGCGAAGGTCCGGTGCCCGATCCTGCTGACACTTCACCCGTCGTAGATGCCGCTGTGCGGTTTGTCGCCAAAACGGAAGTGCCGTTGTCGCTGATTCCCCTTGAGGATCTCCTTGGGCAGGAGGAGCAGCCTAATTTACCAGGGACCATAACAGAACATCCAAACTGGCGTCGCCGCATGCCGGTGCCAGCTGACGCAGTTCTTGACATTGAAGCGGTTGCGCGTCGAATCGACTTCGTGGCCGCGGAGAGGCCTCGTCAATGATTCCCGTGGCAACGATGCGATTGCAATTGCATAAAGATTTTACTTTCAACGATGCAGCTGCTCTCGTTCCCTATTTGGTCGATCTCGGCATAAGTCATGTTTATTCATCGCCGATTCTATCGGCACGCGCCGGCTCTATGCATGGTTACGATGTCATAGATCCCACTTCAGTTAATCCGGAGTTGGGGGGTGAGTCGGCCTTTACCGACTTTGTCAGCCGCCTGCGTGAGGCTGGCTTGGGCTTGATCGTCGATATCGTTCCGAACCACATGGCCGTCGGAGACGCTGACAATGCGTGGTGGACCGATATGTTGCGGCACGGTCGCTCGAGTCGCTACGCCAGTTTTTTTGACGTTGATTGGGAACCGGCCGACCCGGACCTACAAGCCAAGGTTCTGGCTCCATTTCTCGGCACATCCTATGGCGAGGCGCTGGAAGCAGGTGACATTCGGTTGAAGTTATCTGAATCCGGCACTCCTATGATTCATTACTTTGACAGTGAATTTCCCATCGATCCCGTTGATTATCCCTACATCGCTGAGCAGGGAATGGAAGCATTTAGCCCGGACCAATCTTGTGGCAGGGAGCTACTACACGCTCTTCTGGAGCGTCAGCATTATCGCCTTGCTTGGTGGGGAACGGCGGGAGACGAAATCAACTGGCGGCGATTTTTCGATATTAATGGTTTAGCCGGTCTCCGACTCGAGGTGCCGAGCGTTTTCGAGGAGACGCACGCAACGCTGTTTCGCCTATACGCTGAAGGTTTAATAGACGGTTTCCGCATTGACCATGTCGACGGTTTATCGGACCCGCCCGGCTATTGTCGTCGACTACGCCAAAGGCTGGAGAAACTCGCGCCGAACCGTCATGCTTATCTAGTGGTCGAGAAAATCCTTGGTGTCGACGAGACTTTACCTTCCGATTGGGAGATAGATGGCACAAGCGGCTACGATTTTATGGACCAGATTAGCGCAGTTCAACATAATGCCTCCAATGCTGACATACTAGGTGAAATTTGGCACGCGCTGACACAGCGTCCTGCGCGTTTTGAGGATGAAGAGGTTGCCGCGCGCCGAGAAATTCTTGAGTATAGCTTCAATGCACAACTTGAAGCGCTGACTTCTGCATTGCACAAGCAAGCTCGCGCCGGCTCAACGACTCGCGATCTATCGGCTGCTCGGATTCGCCGCGGCTTAGTTGCGCTGTTGTCGCATTTTTCGGTCTATCGCGGCTATGACGCAGGTGCGAAGCGCTCGCGCGGTGACCAGGTCGCGTTCTGCAAAGCACTTGCAGCCGCCAAAAACTCTGCTCCGGAGTCATTGCACCCGATCCTTGATCAGCTGGACATCTGGCTAGGGGGGGCGCCAGGAAATAAAGTTGCTGTGACAAGGCTGCAGCAACTGAGTGCTCCAGTTGCGGCGAAGGCAGTTGAGGACACTGCATTTTATCGGTACGGCCGGCTGCTATCCCGCAACGACGTTGGCTTTAACGCGTCTCTCTTAGGCTGCTCGGTGGCAGACTTTCACGCAACTTGTAGACAGCGTCTGGCAACGTTCCCCAATGCAATGCTTGCAACGGCCACACATGATCACAAGCGAGGCGAGGATGTTCGGGCACGTCTTGCGGTTATAAGCGAAGTTCCGGGAGAGTGGGATATACTTCTTCGACAGTGCAGAGCGTTAGAGGCCAGTCGGCCTGACCCTGCTGATGAGATCATGTTGTATCAGATGATCGTGGGAGCCTGGCCTCTCGAATTAGGGCTAGGTGACGAAGAGGGCCTTCGAGAATTTCAACAACGCTTGGGTCAGTGGTTTCTTAAAGCTCTGCGAGAAGCTAAATTGCGTTCGAATTGGACCTCACCGAATGAGGCCTATGAAAAGATCTCGACGGACTTCTTGGCGGATGTATTACGCCCGGACAGCGCTTTCCTCCCTATTATCAGCATGTTCGTTGAACGTATAGCTCCTGCCGGTGCCATTAATGGGCTTGTCCAGACTCTGCTTAAGTTGACAGCTCCAGGGATGCCCGATTTCTTTCAAGGCACAGAGTTTTGGGACTTTAGTCTTGTTGATCCCGACAATCGCCGCGCGGTGGACTTTGAGGCTAGGAGCCTCGCCTTAGGGAAAGCGCTTGCGCCCTCTCAACTCCAAGCTTCGTGGCGTAATGGACATATAAAACAGGCATTGATTCATGCATTGCTGGAACTGCGCCGCCGGCTGCCAGCCGTCTTTGCTACCGGGGATTACGTCCCGGTGCCGGTAGTTGGGCCGATGCATGACCAAATCATCGCTTTCGTGCGCGACTTAGGCGAGCATACGGTTCTAGTAGCAGCACCGCGGTTGGTGCTCAGCTGTTTGTCGGGCGGCAGGGGGATCTCGATAGATCCCACTCGTCAGATCGGGAGCAGTTTATTAATCCCTGAACCTCTGCGTAGTCGTCAGATGCGCCCATTACTTTCAACGGCTGGCCCGATACTCTTGGAAGAGAGACTTCAATTAAGCCTGCTGTTAGGCGATTTTCCGCTATCGGTCCTATATTGTTGACTGTACGGTTTCCCCTCGGGTTGGTTTTATGTGTAATACCCGCAAGACATAACTGCGATGGTAGGGCCGGACCGAACTAGGTATATTACATGTCTTGAGAGGTGCCGGCAAGTGCATGGTGGGCTTTATACACGATGGGGCCAATCTTGAGCAGCTACCAAAGATTCCTAATCGCAACTGCCATCGCAGATCAAATCGGCTATATTTTATACAGATGATTGAAAAAGTTTGTGAGAACAATAAACGACACGCACTCAAAACGGTCGTCTAACCGTGAGAAACCAGCTGTCCATACCTTGGTTTGCCCCAGTCTAATCGTCCCGGTGAACTCGCTCCATCCGTTCGTGACGTTCCTGTGCCTCGATTGACATCGTGGCTATCGGCCGAGCCTCTAGTCGTTTGACCCCGATCGGCTCATCAGTCTGCTCGCAGTAGCCATAAGTGCCAACTTCTATCCGCACCAACGCTTGATCAATTTTGGAAATCAGCTTGCGAGCGCGGTCCCGGGTACGCAACTCCAGTGCGCGGTCTGTTTCAACGCTGGCGCGATCCGTAATGTCGGCTTCGTGTATACCCCCTTCAGATAGGCTGGCTAACGTGCCATCAGCGTCCCTCAAGAGGTCCGTTCGCCAGCGCAACAACTTCTGCCGGAAATATTCCACCTGCAGAGGACTCATAAATTCCTCCTCCTCATTGGGACGATAATCAGGGGGCAAGCTCACCATCATGCGGATTTGGTCCTGGTCATCCTTCCGCCCGCGGCCATGAAAGCAAAACCGTGGTCACAGACGCCCGGCCCATTCCGGGTTTGGAACTCGGGCGGACGTATAGCGGTCTGTCCAGCGGTCGCCAAGGCCCCGATTGGCGCACGGATCTGCTAGTTCAGCGAGCGAAGGATCTACCCCATGATACGTCTGCGTCCTGCTGGCCAGACGTAAAGCTGTGGTAAGACCGGCGCGACACTATGGATATGGCAAAGCCCGAAGCCGTGGACGCTGATCGAGACAAAGTGGCCCTTCGGTTCAACCGGTCTAGGGATGCGGGCACCCGGAACGGTGGCACCGATGAACACTTCACGACGATGTCCCCGAACAGCCACGTTGCAAACGCTAGCAGAGGGGGCCGACGGTTGTCAGTTCTGGGCGGTCGCCTGCTGGCATTAGTTAGACCCACAGTTTTGGTTTCGGCATCCCTCAGAAAATCGGTTGCTTGTTGTTGGGGTTCCATCGGTAGACCGCGCGAATGGTCCACCTCTGATCCGCAATTAACCAAGAGGGACTGCCTGGTCCGGCAAACGATCGATCGGCAAATAATGCCGCAGAACAATGCCCACCGGCAAATAGTTCCGTTCGATCTGGTAGCCGAGCCGGCGGTATCCGGCCTATCTAGTCTGGCATGACGATTGCTTTAGACAGACCGAAACCCTCCTTAGGACGCGACGTTGACCAAGATCCGCCTTCTCGTCGTGCTGCTTCTGGGTCTCATGGTGTGGACTCCTGTCCGGGCCGATGTACGCATCAAGGACATTGCCGACGTTGAAGGCGTTCGGGAGAATCAGCTCATCGGCTATGGCTTGGTCGTGGGCCTAAACGGCACCGGCGATAAGCTCAACAACAACGTGTTCACGCGAGAGTCGCTTATCGGTATGCTGGAGCGTCTTGGGGTTAATACCCGCGACCAAGTGTCCGCCTTGTCGACCAAAAATCTGGCAGCTGTCATGGTTACGGCGGAGTTGCCGGCGTTTGCGCGGAGTGGGAGCAGGGTCGACATCTCTATTTCCGCCCTTGGTGATGCGACTAACTTGACCGGCGGCACGCTCCTGGTAACGCCATTGCTTGCCGCCGACGGGGAAGTCTATGCTGTCGGCCAGGGAACACTATCTACCGGGGCAATTGCAGCTCGCGGCGCTGCCGCCTCAGTCACCCGGGGCGTTCCAACATCAGGACGGATCGCCAATGGCGCCACGGTTGAGAGAGAAGTTCCCTTCAAGCTCGACAAGTCCCATGGCCTATGGCTCGGCCTCCGCAATCCTGACTTGACCACAGCGGGACGGATTGCAGGCGCGATCAACGTGGCAGTCGGAAAGGTTGCTAAGGCTGTCGATCCCAGGACTGTGCAACTTGACCTAACCAATCGGGATCCGATCGAGACGCTCGCGATGATCGAGAACCTGCGGGTTGAACCGGATAGCCCTGCCATTGTCATCATTGATGAGGCTAGCGGGACGGTCGTAATGGGCGCGAACGTTCGAATAAGCACGGTGGCAATTGCCCAGGGCAATTTGACAATTCGAGTGACTGAAACGCCTGAGATTAGTCAGCCGGCACCTCTTTCCAGAACAGGCACTACGTCAACGGTTCCGAGGACAAACATCGAAATAGATGATCAGCACGACAGGAAGCTCGGTATTCTGAGTTCAGGGGTCACCCTACGTGACTTGGTCGCCAGCCTTAATGCACTCGGCGTTGGACCCCGGGACTTGGTCAGCATCCTGCAGTCGATTAAGGCCGCAGGGGCTCTACAGGCCGACCTGCAGGTGCGCTAATGACCAAGCTTCCAAGCATACCGGCCGCTGCGCCGCCAAAATCGGCACCACAGGCCTTCGATCGGCCGTCGCCGGTCGCGAACACCGCGCAGCTTGCGAAGTCGGCGCATAGCTTTGAATCCATGGCCATCAGTCAGTTGCTGCAGCCAATGTTCGACACGGTGAAGACTGCCGGTGGATTGTTCGGCGGTGGCCCAGGAGAGGAAGCATGGAAGCCAATGCTCGTGCAGGAATTTGCGAAGCAAATCGCCGGTCACGGGGGTCTTGGTCTAGCCAAACCAGTGTATGACGCCATGCTGCGGATGCAGGAGGTCGGCAAAAATGGGCAACGTTAAGGCGGCGGATAAACGCCTACGAGCGATCCAGCGTCTCGCCGATGTGCTAACAGAAGAGAACGCGGCTCTCATGCGCCTCGATTTTCATGCCGCTGTTGCCATGGTAATCGCGCAAAGGAGGCAGCTCTAGCGGATGTGACGGCAGCACCCTTTATATTAGCGCCACATACGGCCGTTGGAGCAGCGTGTACGACAAGCTGGCAAGGAACTTCACCGCAACCGTCCTCCTCGCCATGCTCGTCATCTGGTGGACGTAATTGAGTCCCGAGCCTAGCGGATGTGACGGCAGCACCCTTTATCTTAGCGCCACATACGGCGTTGGAGCAGCGTGTAACAGGCTTAGCTGCCGAGAATCAGCTTCTGCTTGAGCGTGCCATTACGGTACAAACCCGGATAGTGCGGATCATCGCCCAGGCGGCTGCGCCGCCTCCCGCTGCACAACCGTACAACGGGTATGGTAGGCCGCCAAACGCCCCGCGTGCTATTGCTCTCGCGCTATCGACACGGGCGTAGGTGTTCACCTGGTCGTCTAAGGCAAAAATTGCGCCTTAGCTGGCACGACCTTTCGGTCACTGGGTTGATGCCGACGTTCACCTCGCAAGGGCGGCTCAAGCCATCATACACGTCTGGTCCAGCCCATTAACGGATTAGTAAGCTTTAGTCGCTAGCCATGACTCGTGATCCTTCCGGTGACGAGGATGTTCAGACAAAATGGCTAAGGCAGCACGGCGGTTAGCAGAAGGAGAAATGTCCGGCCTGCAGAAAGCTTCCGTACTGATGCTCGCCCTCGGCGAGGAACAGGCGGGTAAAATATTCGCCATGATGCATGAGGATGAAATCAAATCGATATCCTCTGCCATGGCTCAGCTTGGTGTTGTTCATGCCGACACCGTTGAACATCTTTGCGTCGATTTCGTCGACAATTTCGGTGCGACCGGCGGCATCATGGGTAGCTTTGAAAGCACCGAAAACCTCCTGATGAAGGCGTTGCCAAAGGAACGCGTCTCCCAAATCATGGAGGAGATCCGCGGCCCCGCAGGCCGTACAATGTGGGACAAGTTAGGGAATGTCAGTGAGGAGATCCTCGCCAGCTATCTGAAAAACGAATATCCCCAAACAGTTGCCGTTGTGTTATCAATGATCAAGCCGGACCATTCTGCCCGAGTCTTGACGCTACTTCCCGACGCCTTCGCAATGGAAGTTGTGATGCGAATGCTCCGGATGGAATCCATTCAGAAGGACGTGTTGGAACGCGTCGAACGCATACTTCGCGCGGAGTTCATGTCCAACTTGGCTCGCGCGTCACGCCAGGATTCGCATCAGCTAATCGCGGAAATCTTCAACAACTTTGACCGCAAGGCCGAGACCCGGTTTCTCGGTGGTCTGGAGGAACGCTCCCGCGAGTCGGCTGAGAAGGTCAAATCGCAGATGTTTACGTTCATGGACTTGGCGCGCCTGGTGCCGGCGGGCCTGCAAGTGCTGCTGCGGCAGATTGACAAGGAACGGCTACCTCTTGCGCTGAAAGGCGCACCGGAACCGATCCGCAACCTTTTTCTAGGGCAGTTGTCAGAGCGTGCAGCGAAAATGCTTCGCGACGATATGGCTGCGCTCGGACCCGTAAAACTCAAAGCCGTGGAAGAGGCGCAAGCCGAAATTGCCAATGTTGCGAAAGAACTAGCAGCAAACGGTGAGATCGAGCTGAGCACCAGCAATGATGACAGAATGATTGAATAATCAAAGGGTAGGATTTTCGTAATGAACACCAACGTAATAGTTGCCGTCTTTGCAGACTTCAACGACTTGCGGGAGGAGCCACAGGTGCCGCAAGTCGAGGAGGTCTTGAGCATTAACAACGAGACCGTCGATCAGGCACGTGAGGAGGCATGGACAGACGGCTACCTGACTGCTCGTCAGGCACCAGTCAGTGAGAACGAAGGCATGAGCTTAACTGCCAAGCTTGTGACAGCCTTGGATCAGCTTGACGACAAAGCGGAGGATGCAGTCGACGCCGCATCCATGGTGGTTGCTGACCTCCTGGTGAACGCAGTTGTTGCAGCAGCATCCGCAAGTTGGCCTTCTGATTTACTATGCCGAGTCCGGACTATTGCCAATAAAATCAAGCCCGCGCTGACGGTTGAACCGGAATTTGTTCTACGCGATAGCAGCGGCACGGAACGGCGGTTTGCTGACATCGCCAGTCTTACTACAGCGTTCGATGACGAGATCATTGGAGAAGATGTCACTATAAAGTGGAAACGCGGCGAAGCCGCGATTAGCCGGCTGGCTTTACTGGAAGACCTCCAAGAAGCGGTTATTCCGCTGTCGGCCGGTCTGGTAAATGAGCAAGACATTAGGAAATTATGATGAGCAACACCACAACAACCGCAGCTCCGTCACCGCCAGAATTCCGCGATTCAACTGAAACGGGGTCGGTTAAGGAACTGGAGGCGGTCTACGACATCTCTGTCACGGTCAGTGCCGTCCTTGGGAAGGCTACGATGCAGGTATCGCAACTACTGAAGCTAGGCCGTGGTGCGGTTGTTGAACTGGACCGACGTCTGGGCGAAGCTATCGACATCTACGTGAACAACCGTCTGATCGCGCGTGGAGAGGTTGTCATGGTCGATAACACCAGGTTAGGCGTGACAATGACTGAAATTGTAAAGTCGGATCGTTAATATGACCGCCAATTCAGCGCCCGGATTTCTGGTCCCAGAGCGCTTAAGGGGTCGCTTGCCTGCGACAGGTAACTTCCCCATTGGCATGCCTTCGTTCACTTCTATCCGCTATCCAATACAGGCTAACAAGGGCCTCATCTACCGGGATCCTGCGATGGATGAAGTGGTGCAACGAGCGCAGCGTATCGCTCGCTCAGAGGCGTCGGTTCTGGTACATGGTGAAATCGGCACGGGTAAGGAAGTGATAGCCCGCTACATCCACAATGCCTCGCCGCGCGCCAGCGGGCCTTTTGTCGCCGTCAACTGTGCCGCTATCCCAGAGCAACTTCTAGAATCAGAGTTGTTTGGCCACGAGCGTGGCGCATTCTCCGGTGCGACGAGCCAGCGCATCGGCAAGCTGGAGGCGGCCCAGAATGGCACGATCCTGTTGGACGAAATCAGCGAGATGGACCGACGTCTGCAAACAAAACTGCTGCGGGCAATCCAAGAAAGGGAAATTGACCGGATCGGCGGCCGTCTACCGGTTCGGCTGAATGTGCGTATAATCGCTACAACGAACAGAGATCTGGAACAGGAAGTCATCCGGCAAACGTTTCGCGAGGATCTATATTTTCGTTTGAACGTTGTGTCCGTTCAGGTTCCGAGCCTTCGAAGTCGACCAAAAGATATCCCTGCCCTGGCCCAACATTTCATCGAAAAATACTGCGGTGACAACGGAGAAACATTGCGGCAGCTGTCGCCCGCTGCTCTCTCCGCGCTTATGCTGCACAACTGGCCCGGGAACGTCCGCGAGCTGGAAAATACGATCCACCGTGCGCTGGTTCTTACAACGGATACAGTTATTGGCCCCGTTGCGCTCGAAGTTGGACGATCCCCGATCTATTCACCACCGGTGGAGGATGGCAGCAAAGTGTCGGGGTATGTTGGCAGGCCGCTGCACTTGATGGAGCGTGACGTCATAATCGGCACTCTGCAAGCTACTAACGGCAATCGGACCCGCACAGCCGTTATGCTTGGATTGTCGATCCGGGCATTACGTAACAAGATCAATCTCTATTCAGCTCAGGGTATCGAGGTTCCGCCCAGCACCCTCCCAAGGACGCCATGAACGGACTACCCGGTGGTCCCGCCATGGACTCCCTTATCAGAACACTGAGCCCGCTCAGAAAAATAATTCCTGGCGGCGATGTCGGGTTGGCGTTGTGCGTCCTGTTCCAGCTTTCGATCCTAATTCTGCCGATCCCGACGTTCCTGCTTGATACGGCTTTAGCACTATCGTTTATCGCCTCAATTCTAATTCTCCTGATTTCGCTTTCGCTTGAAAAGCCACTCGACTTTTCCAGTCTTCCAACCCTGCTACTGCTAACGACGATCCTACGTCTGTCGCTAAACGTGGCAACCGCCCGGCTTATACTGTCGCACGGCAGTGACGGACCTTTCGCCGCCGGCCATGTTGTCGCTGCGTTCGGCGGCTTCCTGATGGGTGGAGACGTGGTGGTAGGTGCAATCATCTTCTCCATGCTGCTGATGGTGAATTTTGTTGTCATCACCAAGGGCTCCAGCCGCATTGCTGAGGTGGCGGCGCGATTTTATCTCGACTCGATGCCAGGCAAGCAAATGGCGATTGACGCGGACCTTTCGAGCGGCACGATCGACGAGCCAACTGCCCGGCAGCGTCGGGCAGAGTTATCGGAGGAGAGCGGGTTCTACGGAGCCATGGACGGCGCAAGCAAGTTCGTTCGGGGCGACGCGATCAGTGCCCTGGTGATCACGCTGATCAACATTTTTGGCGGACTGGCAATGGGCCTGTTTCGGGCACACATGTCCGTGGGAGACGCGCTGTTAACTTACACGACACTTACCGTTGGCGATGGCCTTGTTTCGCAGATCCCCGCCCTGCTGGTTTCAACTGCTGCGGGCATTGTTGTCTCCAAAGGTGCAATCGAAGGAAAGATGCATGGCAAACTCGCTTCGCAGTTGGGCAATAGTCCTGCGCCACTGATGATCGCATCGGCAGCGGCGGGCGTGTTGGCGTTGCTGCCCGGCCTGCCGACCCTGCCATTCCTGCTGGTCTCCACCTTATCCGGCGCGGCCGCCTGGCACCGTTTCAGTGCGCGCAATACGGCGCTGGAAGAACTGGTGCCCGCGGTGCAAGTGCCTGAAAGCGCCCCGCCAGTGGTTTCCCAGCTCGATGTCGTGCGTGTAGAACTCGGCTATGGGCTCCTTGATTTGGCGAGCAATGGCCAGCAACAGCTTCCGGAACAAATAAAGCGACTGCGGCGTGCGCTGGCGACGGAGTTGGGATTCGTGCTGCCGTCAGTGCGCATACAGGACAATGTCGAGTTGGATCCTTATAACTACGTCTTTGCCTTGAAAGAAATTACCGCCGGCAAAGGCGAGCTGCGGCCGCTGATGATGCTGGCGATCAGCCCTGGCGATGATGCCTTCGCGCCCGCGGGCGAGCAAACCGTGGAGCCTACGTTTGGCCTGCCGGCTCGGTGGATTTCGCCGGCGCTGGCAGAACAGGCGAGGTCAGCGAATTGGACCGTCGTCGATCCTGCAACTGTTCTGACGACCCATCTGGCGGAAGTGGTAAAGGAGAATATCGCCGAGTTTCTGTCTTACACCGAGGCCCAAAAGATCCTCGCTGGGCTGCCGCAGGAGCATCAAAAGCTAGTCGCCGACCTTGTGCCGTCGGTTATCACCGTAGGCGGCCTTCAACGTGTACTGCAAATGCTGCTGGTCGAGCGCATCTCCATCCGCGACATGTCGACTATTCTTGAGGCCGTGCAAGAGGCTTGCGCTAACAACAACAAGTCGGTCGGCACCATCGTCGCACACGTGAGGACACGGTTGGCGCGGCAAATCAGCGACAGCCTGATCGGGGCCGGAGGCTATATGGCCGTCATCGTTCTTTCTCCCGAATGGGAGGAGGCGCTCGCTGGAGCTCTGGTTGGGCCGGTGGAGGACCGTCAACTCGCATTGGGTCAGGACAAGCTGCGCGAATTCCTCGACAGGATCCGCACGGTGGTCGACTCGGCGATACAAAATGGCGAAAAGGCTGTCTTGCTGACCAGTCAACAGGTCCGCATCCATGTTTACTCGATTGTGGATCGTATCAGGCTGAATGTCCCGGTCATTGCCCAGGCGGAAATCCACCGTCGCGCGCAGGTGAAGGTCGTGGGGGTAGTTTGATCAGAGCCTCATGGAACGGCGTCATCCATTTGACCTTAACCACGGTGCCGGATTTACCGGAGTGCCATCATGCCGCAGTTCCACGTACAACGATGGGCGCGGTGTTGATGCACCTGGCTCCCAGTCGGACATGACGCCGACAGGTTCGCCTGCAAGTAAATTTTGCCCCACTTTGACGTCTAGCCGCTCAAAACCGGCTAGGACCACATGGTATCCGCCACCGCAGTCGATAATGAGTAACAATCCGTAGCTGCGAAACGTTTGGGCGAATACTACTTTACCGCCGCACGGCGAGATGACATGGGCGCCCGGGGGGGCATGGTAATACAACCCAGTTGATGGTCCGCCGTCTGTTCGATCTCCCCAGCTCCTGACGACGACACCGATCACAGGTGGCTGCAACTGGCCGCGCGGGCCTGTACCGGCAGCAATGGTGCCGGTACCGGTCGGATGAGCGGCAGCAAGCCCGCGTTGGTGCGCCGCCTGTGCATCGGCTGTGCGCTTGTGCCTCTCCGCCCGGACCTCATCCTCCCTGGCCTTCGCCTCATCGACCCGTCCCTGGGCCTCAATAGCTGCCAACGCCGCGCGCAGCGAGTCGGCACGACTGGCCGCTGCGGCGGCTAGGGTAGCCGCAGCTTTACCCTGCGCTTCTGCTGCGTCTTCATCCTTGCGTGCGGCCACAATCTGCATATCCAGCGCGTCTGCCTGGCGCTTCTGAACAGCCGCGGCGTCGGCGAGACGCGGCGCCTCCGCCCGAAGCGCTTCGGCGGCAGCGTCTGCGACGTCCTGATCATTACGTAGAGCCTCAGTCTCGACCTCAATCTGTCGCGTGATGCTTTGCAGCACCAGCACGCCCCGCAAGGCTTGATCAGGCAGCGCCGGCACAGCCAACAGTGTCTCCGCCGGATAAAGCGATAATCGCTCGATCAGCGGCAGCAACGGTTGTATCGCTTTGGCGCGGTCTTGGACTCGCTGCTCGGCCGCCTGTCGCCGCTGCGCCAGCGTGTCGATCCGTGCGGCGATTTCGGCGGTTTCGGCTTCGGCCTGACGCAGTTTCGCCGCCGCGGAGACCCGTTCAGCTGCCAACTGAGTGGCACGCGCCGCTGCCGCCGCCGCCCGGTCTGCGGCCTCCTTACGGGCGATAAGTTGTTCGGCGGTGGTGCGCTCCGCGTCCTGCAGAGCACGCTGCGTATCGGAATCCTTTACCGCCACCGCAGGCGCAGCTTCTTGCGGTTGCCCGGCAAACGCTATGACCGGTATCGCAACCGCCAGCGGTGCTAGCCATCTTGTGGGCCGAGCGGTCATCTAGTGGGCAATGACCGTCGGCTGATCCAACTTCAGCCAGCTGGGCAACGGGCCGGTCACCACCAAACCTCCGGCAAGGATCATTTCGATACGCAACGGGCAGCCTTCTGTGCCGGGACGGACGTCGGCGAAGAGCGATTCCGCTGTTAGGCCGCTGCATATTGCATGCAAGGGATGGTAAACATGGCTTCGACTGAGGACCTCATGCACGTCTGGGCGGGCATGGTATATAGCCGCACGCTGCTCGACTAAGTCCAACGTCAGGCGAACCCATAGCGCATCAATGTTGGCAAGACACCAGCCGCCAATGCTCACGACCACGCCATTTTCGGTATCCTGCGCGCGTAGTTCTTCCGACCATTGTAGCATTACACCCGCGACCGCGGATTGGGGCCCGATACAAGCGAGCGGCGGTCGGACCTGTGAATCGGTAAATCTCAGCACGAATGGTCCGGCAGCTTTCGTAAGCCACGCAACGCTAAACGCAGACGAATTTCGCGGTTCCAGCAGGCTGAGGTAGGGTCGGCCAAGTGTTGCGGCTAGCGGGCCAAACTTTTGCGCGAAGTCGGCCGAAGCTCCGGCCTCCCGCAGGAGACAGGAAATGGTTTGCCCGCCGGCTGGGTCCGGGTCCAATGGAAGCATCTCCATTGAAGCCAAGCCGATTTTACCGCCGAAATCCTCCAGTAAGTCGCTCAAGAACAATTGGCGCACCGGAAGGGGGTGATTGGCTTCGCTGTGGCCCCCATGCAAAAGCGATTTCCGGATTTCGCCGAGCATCCTAAACATTGGCTCGCAGCAAGGCCGGGTTCGAATCACCGACTAGCAAGCTGCGAAACATGTCCGTCGTCAGTATCTCTTGGGTGATCGACCCCTGGCCGCCAATTTGAATTGTGCCGCCAAGGCCTGAGGGCCACAGGACGCCAGCCGGCCTCCTGCTATCGCCCGACAAATCACCATTTGGCACTACGAGTTCAAGGTGGCCAACATCATGATGATGGGGGCGTGTTAAATCCCGCTCAATGAGCAGGTCTGCGATCCCGCCGGTCACGCGGAAGGACCGCCCACAGCTGCCGCACGTGAGACTGGAGACGGAGGTTGAGTCAGATGGCCCTGGCAGTGCGGGCACCTCGGGTGATCTGACAGGGTCATCGTGCTGAGGTGATCCTAGGCCTAGCTTCCGGTAAACCGTGGCTTACGCTTTTCCTTGTAGGCGCGGATACCTTCCTGAAGGTCGTTAGACTGACGCACCCTTGCGATCGTTTGATTGACGGCTACCATGCGCTCGATCGGCCCAGCCGGAAGAACCTCGTTAACAAGGCGCTTCAGCGCACTGATCACCAGAGGAGCAGAGTCCACCAAGTCTGCCGCCATCGCTAATGCTTCCGTCTCATGATCGCCGTTCGCCACGATACGGTTGACGAAACCAACGTCGTAGGCGCGCTGGGCGGGAATTTTCGCTCCAAGCAGCATGATCTCCATTGCTAGATGGTGCGGCATGCGGCCGGCTAAGGAACTAATCCCTCCTGCAGTCGTACCCAACTTCGCCTCCGGGTAATAAAACTGGGTGTCCTGCGTGGATACCAGCAGATCACACATCATGACCATAACAATGCCGCCCCCGACGACCCAGCCCGACGTCGCTGCGATGATCGGCTTATCGGTTTGGAAACCAACAGTGGGGATCGCCCGCCACAGCTCTGGAAGGTCATTGACGTCGGCACCGGAAGAAAACGCACGCGTGCCGGTCGCAGACAAGATGGCCACACGTTGTTCAGGGTCGGCGTCAAACGCCTTGAACGCCTGCTGCATTTCCACCGCGACAGCCTGGCCAATGGCGTTCAGACGTTCCGGTCGGTTGATCCGGATGATGGAGATCGGTCCACGACGCTCGGTGATGACGGCTGACATTGCGACGGTCCTTTCTGTGGTGTTGGATGATTAAAAATCACCCATGGGGTTGGTCGTCAAACCCCTTGACGATGAGCATCAGATACGCCATCTCTCGCCTCAATCAGTACTAATGTGGTCCTGATAAAAGCAAACGCCCAGAAAGCGAGGTTCGCACGCCATGCTAAGGCTGTCGAAGCTGACGGACTATGCGGTGGTGGTGCTAGTGCGCTTGGCTGGCATGGACGGTGTGCAAACATCACCCGGTATCGCCGCCGCCACCGGCATACCAGAGCCTACGGTTGCCAAGGTATTAAAGACGCTGGCGGCTGGCGATCTTGTGGCGTCACAGCGGGGAGCCAAGGGCGGCTACCGGCTTAATCGCGATCTGGCAGCCATACCAATCGCTGATGTCATCGCTGCGGTCGATGGGCCGATCGCGTTGACTGCATGCGTTGACGGCGCACTGGCCAGTTGCGAGTCTCAAAACTTGTGCCCAATGCGTGGACGTTGGGACCCGGTTAATGCGGCTATCCATAACGCGTTGTCCAGTATCACCCTGGCTGACATGCAGGCACCGCCGCTATCGGCGTTCCGGGCGCCAGCGGCGCCAACTTTTCAATCGGCTGCTGAGTAGGATTTTTTATGGCTGCTGTCACCGAAACGCTTGATACCGTCCAGTCCGTCACTCAGTCCGGCTATAAATGGGGCTTTGAGACGACGATCGAGATGGATTTTGCCCCCAAGGGTCTCAATGAAGACATTATCCGGCTGATTTCGGCGCGTAAGGAAGAGCCGGATTGGATGTTGGAGTGGCGGCTGAAGGCCTTTGCGGCGTGGCTCAAGATGGAGGAGCCACAGTGGGCGCGAGTTGATCATCCGCCGATTGATTATCAGGATTTGCACTACTATGCCGCGCCGAAGAGGAAGCCCGGTCCGCGGTCGCTGGATGAGGTCGACCCCGAGTTGCTGAAGATGTACGAGAAGCTGGGCATCCCGTTGAAGGAACGGGCAATCCTGGCAGGCGTTGACCCGGATACGGTAGAAAATACGCAAGTTGCGGTTGACGCCGTGTTTGACAGTGTGTCGGTCGCCACGACGTTTCAAGAAACGCTACGCAAGGCGGGTGTGATCTTCTGTCCGATCAGCGAGGCGGTGCGTGAGCATCCGGATCTGGTGCGGCAATATCTTGGTACGGTTGTCCCGATTGGGGACAATTTTTTCGCGGCGCTGAACAGCGCGGTGTTTACGGATGGCAGCTTCGTGTTTATCCCAAAAGGGGTACGCTGCCCTATGGAGCTGTCCACATATTTCCGGATCAATGCACGCAATACGGGCCAATTTGAGCGGACGTTGATCATCGCGGAAGTCGGCAGTCATGTCAGTTACCTGGAAGGTTGCACCGCGCCGCAGCGAGATGAAAATCAGCTGCATGCGGCGGTGGTGGAACTGGTCGCTCTTGACGATGCACAGATCAAATATTCCACAGTGCAAAATTGGTATCCCGGCGATGCGAACGGCAAGGGAGGTATCTACAATTTCGTCACCAAGCGCGGCGCATGCCGCGGGGCACGCTCCAAGATTTCGTGGACGCAAGTTGAGACTGGATCGGCAATTACCTGGAAGTACCCGTCATGCGTTTTGACGGGTGAGGACAGTGTGGGCGAGTTTTACTCAGTGGCGGTGACCAACAATCACCAACAGGCCGATACGGGAACAAAGATGATTCATATCGGCAAGGGATCGCGTAGTACCATCATATCCAAGGGAATCAGTGCGGGCCAATCGAATAATACTTACCGGGGGTTGGTGCGGGTGTTGCCCAGTGCTTCCAATGCACGCAACTTCACGCAGTGCGATAGCCTTTTGATTGGAGATCAATGCGGCGCCCATACGGTGCCATACATCGAAAGTCGCAATCCGTCGGCGAAGGTTGAACACGAGGCGACAACGTCCAAAATAGCCGATGATCAGTTATTCTACTGCCGCCAGCGGGGTCTATCGGAGGAAGACGCTGTCGGGTTGATTGTGAATGGATTTTGCAAGGACGTCTTGAAGGAATTGCCGATGGAGTTCGCTGTTGAAGCGCAAAAGCTCCTGGCGGTTTCGCTAGAAGGATCGGTTGGATAATGCTCGACATTCGTGAACTGTCCGCGACGATAGGTGTCAAGCCAATACTGAAAGGCATTGATCTGGTCGTTCCCGACGGCGAAATTCATGCTATCATGGGACCGAACGGATCTGGCAAGTCGACGCTGGGTTACGTCTTGTCCGGACGCGACGAATATACGGTTACTGGTGGTTCTGTGCAGTTCAACGGCAGCGATCTGTTGAACATGGACCCTGAAGAACGTGCGGCCTCGGGCCTCTTTCTGGCTTTCCAGGCACCGATCGAGTTGCCTGGCGTCAATAATGCGAATTTCCTGCGAACCGCGTTGAATGCGATCCGGCGCGCGCATGGTGAGGTTGAACTTGATGCAGTGCAGTTTCTGAAGATGGCGCGCGCTGCGACGAAGCAACTGGCCATGCCGGACGATATGCTGAAACGCAATGTCAATGTTGGCTTTTCCGGTGGTGAAAAGAAGCGCAATGAAGTGCTGCAGATGGCGATTTTGCGGCCCAGATTGGCAATTCTGGACGAGACTGACAGCGGGTTGGACATCGATGCTTTGAAGATCGTGGCTGATGGCGTAAATTCGTTGCGTGGACCGGTGTTTTCGGCGCTGGTCATCACACATCATCAGCGGTTGCTGGATTACCTGGTTCCCAATCGTGTGCATGTGCTGGCAGCCGGACGGATTGTTCGCAGCGGCGGCCCTGAACTGGCGAAGGAACTTGAGAAAAGCGGATATGCGGGCGTAATCGCGGAGGCTGCATGAGTACCGGTGCCAGTGGCTTCCTGCAGCGCTACGAGGGAATGATCGGGCGCTTGCCCGGCGATTCTGCCCTACGCGCCGCCGCCGCAGCCGCATTCAAGGAAGCGGGCCTGCCTGGGGGAACTCATGGACGCCGTAGTGAAGCGTGGAAATTTACCAGCCTGCGCCCAGTGGCAGAAACTGATTTTCACCCGGCGTCGCCAAGGCATGAGGCTGAAACGATCTTAGCCGGCCTGCCACTTTTGGACGCACCGCGAATTGTTTTCGTCGACGGCGAGCTGGACGGTCAGGTCTCAGTGATGCCGCCTGTCGAGTTCGCTCGCTTTTTTGACAAACCCGATTTCGGCACTCTGACCTGGCCTGATCGGGAGCCAATGGTGGCGCTCAACACAATGCTCGCTACCGATGGTGCGGCCTTAGATGTGCCAGCCGGGCTCGACGGAGGCGTAGTTCAGCTGGTTAGCATCACCCGTGGAGATGCTGCTTATCATCCTCGGCACAGCATCCGCGTCGGGAAGGGAGCTCGCCTCACGTTAGTTGAGATTTCTGTCGGTGACGGCGAGCATCTGCTGAATACCGTTGCGGAAATCCATGTGGCAGAGGGCGCGCACTTGACGCACATCCGTTTGCAGGATGCGGCATTGACGGCTTTTCACATATCGACAACCTACGCAGACGTTGCAATGAAGGGCACGTACGATAGCTTCACCCTTAACCTGGGTTCTCGGCTGGCGCGTACTGAGGTCCATGCCTTACTCACTGGGGTGGAAGCTGTTGCGCATCTTAATGCAGCGCAAATCCTCAGTGGCGCGCAGCACAGTGATTTTACTACGATCGTCACCCACAGCGCGCCGGGGTGCACATCGCGCCAAACGGTGAAGAACGTGCTTGCTGATCGATCGCGAGGAGTCTTTCAGGGAAAGATCGAGGTTGCGAGAGCTGCACAAAGGACGGATGGCTACCAGATGAATCAGGCGCTGCTACTGTCGCCTTACGCCGAAATCGACTGTAAGCCGGAGCTAGAGATTTTCGCCGACGACGTCAAATGCAGCCATGGAGCAACGGTCGGCGAACTCGATGCTGAACAAATGTTTTATCTGCGTAGTCGGGGTATCTCAGACGCCGAGGCCCGCTCCATTCTGGTGCGCGCGTTCCTGGCCGAGGCTCTTGATGCCGTTGCGAATGATACTATTCGCGGTAAGCTGGAGTTGGTGGTTGAACAATGGTGGGTGAGACAGAGAGCTTGAACGCGATGAACAAATCCGCTGCATTGGACGTTGAGTGTATCCGCAACGACTTTCCGATCCTGACCCAGACCGTTCGCGGCAAGAAGTTGGTGTTCCTGGACAGTGCGGCATCGGCCCAAAAACCTCGCGCGGTTATTGATGCCATGGTTCATGCCATGGAGACACAATACGCCAACGTGCATCGCGGCCTGCATTGGATGAGTGAGCGGACCACCGAGACATATGAAGCCACGCGGGACGCTGTTGCGGCGCTCATGAACGCCAGCGATCGCTCGGAAATAGTATTCACACGAAACAGTACCGAGTCACTCAATCTTGTGGCGCACAGCTACGGCCGTGGTGTTTTGAAGCACGGGCAAGCGGTGTTGATCTCTGGTATGGAGCATCATTCTAATATCGTACCCTGGCAGTTGCTGCGGGACTCGCACGGCATTGAATTGCGTGTCGCACCGGTGACGGACGCAGGCGAGCTCGACATGGCTGCGTACGAGGCGTTGCTCGAGGACGGCAAAGTCGGATTGGTGGCAATAACTCACATGTCCAATGTGCTCGGTACCGTTGTGCCAGCGGAACGTGTGGTGCGAATTGCTCACGCACACGGCGCTAAAGTCTTATTTGATGGCTCGCAGGCCATTGTGCATCGAAAGATCGATGTGCAGGCGCTGGATTGTGATTTCTACGCCTGGACGGGCCATAAATTGTATGGCCCAACGGGGATCGGCGTGTTGTGGGGTAGGCGCGAACTGCTGGACCGGATGCCGCCCTTCCTCGGCGGCGGTGATATGATATCGTCGGTAACGTATGAGCAGTCGACTTGGGCTGCTGTGCCGCACAAGTTTGAGGCGGGAACGCCCCCGATTTTGGAAGGCATAGGCTTGAAAGCCGCGATCGACTATGTGCAGGCAATTGGCTACGATGCAATGGCCGCCCATGAGGCGTCGCTGACGGAGCATGCACTGGCTCGCTTGGCATCTGTGCAAGGGTTGCGCATCATTGGCCAAGCCCAGGATCGCGGTGGCGTCGTCTCTTTCACTGTGGATGGGGCCCATGCCCACGATGTGGCCACTCTGCTCGACCGACAAGGTATTGCAGTGCGTGCAGGGCATCATTGTGCCGAACCGCTGATGCAGCGGCTTAATCTGGACAGCACCGCTCGGGCTAGCTTTGGCATCTATACGACGCATGCCGAGATCGACGCCTTGGCGAACGGATTGGCCCGCGTGCGGGAGTTTTTCACATGAATGAAGTGGCTTCCACAACGCCTGACAGCTTCGACGACTTGCGCGACCTGTACCAGGAGGTGATTCTGGAACACGGTCGTCATCCCCGGCATGCCAAGAGGCTTGAAGATTTCACCGCCACCGCCCAGGGCGACAACCCGATGTGCGGCGACAGGGTGCAGGTTTGGCTCAAGCTTGAATCTGAGGGCGTTTCTAATGTGGGCTTCGAAGCACGTGGGTGTGCCATCAGCATCGCCTCCGCCGACCTTATGGCCGAGACTGTTCGGGGTCGCGCCAAGAGTGACACTCGAGCGTTATTTGAGGCGTTTTGTGAATTGGCGCGCACCGGCTCGTGCCCTTCTTGCGATGCCGCCTTGCACGGGCCGATGGAGCGGCTGGCTCCGCTTGCCGGCGTCCATGAATATCCATCGAGGGTGAAATGTGCAACACTCCCGTGGCATGCTCTGATTGCTGCGCTGGATGGCGTCAAGGAGGCATGCAGTGAATAACGCGACCTCAACGAACACTGTCTGGACCCCGGATGGAGAGACCCCGGCTGCAGCATCGACACTCCCTGGTGAGGATGTGCTGATCGAAGCAATCGCGACAGTGTTTGACCCGGAAATTCCAGTGAACATCTATGAGCTCGGTTTAATCTACGCTGTGGAAATCAATGAAGAAGGCGGTGTGAAGGTAGAAATGACCCTGACAGCGCCGGCCTGTCCCAGCGCGCAGGAACTGCCTGAACAGGTCCGGAATGCAGTGTTGACCGTCCCGGGGGTCTCCTCTTGTCAGGTCGAGACCGTTTGGGACCCGCCGTGGGATCCTTCCCGCATGAGCGAGGAAGCCCGGCTGCAATTGAATATGTTCTGATCGATCATGACAGAGGTTGGACCATGAGCACTACAACGACTGTACCCCGCAAAAACCGCGCTTTGCCGCCGCTGATGACTTTGACGGACGCTGCTGCAGAGCGACTGCGTGGGCTTTATTCAGAGGGCGAGCAGGGAAAATTGCTACGGATCGGCGTGAAGACGAAGGGCTGTTCGGGCATGTCCTATGACATGTCATGGACCGAAGCGCCGGCGCCGACGGATGAGATTGTCAGGGATAACGACCTTACGGTACTGGTCGATCGCAAGGCATCGCTCTTCCTTATTGGCACGGTGATGGATTACGAAGTGAAAAATCTGACCTCGGGCTTCACGTTCACCAACCCGAACGAGAAGGGCCGATGTGGCTGCGGCGAGAGCTTTCACGTCTGACACTGGTTGTTGAAGCAACGGTGGCGCCGCTCTGTGGGTTTCACTCCCCGTCTGACTGGCATTCCGCCAAAGCAGGGAGATTTGCGTATGAACAACATCATCTATATCGTCGGTCTTGTGGTTGTTGTAATTGCTGTGCTCAGCTTTTTCGGGCTGCGTTGATAACTGCCGTGGTGGCGGTTTGATCACCGCCATCACGGTGCAATTCACCCTCGGTATTTGCGGCGAGCTGAAACCGTGGCCAGTCCGGTTCTCGCGGAAGGCACCGCGCGTTTCTGCTGCTACAGCAGGCCCGGTCGAGCCGGGCCCAGTCTTCTATAGGTGATTTTAGCTGCGGTTCGTGTAGTGGTAATCAGGCATTCCGTTTAAAGAATCCTTGGTAACGCCCGGTATGACAACGCGATTGTCACTGCTGCCCTTTTCGTTTCCGAATTGCAGCTTGTTGAACGGCATTTCGACCATCTTGCTGCCCATCCCCAGAAAGCCACCAACGGACAGGACCACGTTCAGCGTCTTGTCGTTGCCGATCACCAGATCATCAACGCTGCCAATCTTTTCGTTATGGTCGTTGTAGACCGACGAGCCGATAATCTTGCTTGCACGCATGCCTGCGTTATCAGTCATAACAGAATTGCGGGCGGATGGTGAGTTGTAGCCGCTCGCGGTTGGGCTACCGGCTGTATCGTGCGTTGCAGGCGCATTCAGCGCCGCAGGGGAATGATTTGTGGATGGCGGTGCGGGAGTTTGCGCGATAGCAGGCAGCGCGAGCGATGCGGTTAGCAGCGAAATACTAGTCAGCTTGAACATCTGAACTTCTCCTCAGACCGATTGTTCCGGCGTCAACGCCGGGCTCAATCAGAACGAGGCAGAGCAATTTCCAGGTTCATCGCCTGTTAGAAACATTCACGTGAGGGTTCAAATGACACCCTCGGTTCGAAGCCGAGCCATGTCGTCTGCGGTTAAACCCAGGCGCCGCTGATAAATTTCTTCGTTGTGTGCGCCGAGTTCCATACCGAGCCAATTCACCTTGCCTGGCGTTTCCGTAAGGCGCGGGACCAAGTTTGGCACAGCGAGTTCACCCAGGCGAGGGTCCTGCATATGCAGGATATTGCCGCGGGCTGCATATTGTGGGTCTGAGAATATTTCATCAATAGAATAAACTGGCCCGCAGGGCACTTGAGCCCGCTCGCAAGTTGCCATCAGATCCGCTCGGTCCAACGTAGCTGTCCAGGCGCCTACCGTTTCATCCACCCGGGCCCGGTCACGTTCGCGCGCGGCCAAGGTGCTCCAGATTTCGGCTAGATCCGGTCGGCCCATAGCTTGGGCCAAGCGGGAGAAAATTTTGTCATTGGTGCAGGCGATGGCAATCCAGCGGCCGTCCTTGGTAGGGTAGTGGCTGTGCGGCACCACGTTGACCGTGCCCGGCCCCATGCGCTGACGGACGTAGCCTTTGTAAGCAAAGGCCGGTGCGAGTTCGTCAAGGATCCGAAAAATTGGCTCGTAGAGTCCGATGTCGACGATCTGGCCACGGCCGGTTTTTTCACGTGCCTGCAGGGCCAAAAGGGTGCCCAACGCTCCATACAGACCGGCCATGTAATCCGGTATGGTGGCCGATCCCGGCGTGACAGGAGCGCGGTCGGGATAACCAGCGAGAAAAGACAGACCGCCAAAAGCATTGCCTATCCTGCCGAAGCCAGGGCGGTCCTTGTACGGGCCGGTTTGGCCATAACCGGAGATCCGCACCATGATCAGCCTTGAGTTTACGGCGCTGAGCACGTCGTAACCGAGCCCCCATTTTTCCAATGTGCCGGGCTGAAAGTTTTCGACCAGGACGTCGGATTGCTCAACCAGCCGTTTCAGCAGGGCGGCACCGTCGGGTTTACGCAGGTCGAGTGTGATGCAGCGCTTGTTGCGGCTTTCCGACATCCAAGGCAGCGAATCACCGCATTCGGTCATTGTGCCAAACCGACGCGTTGCATCGCCGACGACAGGAAGCTCGATCTTGATCACGTCGGCACCAAATTCGCCAAGTTGAGTGGCGCAGAATGGGCCAGCCAGGAAGGTCGAGACGTCCAGAACCTTGCAGCCTTCGAGCGCTTGCACGTCGATCATTGCACGGCCTCCAGCACCCGTCGCGCGCGCTGCACGATGGGATAATCAATGAATTGTCCGTCAAGCTGAATGGACGCGAGTCCTTGTGCTTCTGCCTTATCGAACGCCTCGACAACGCGTCTCGCGTGGGTAATGGCTGCCTGGCTGGGGGAGAACGCGGTATTGGTTGGCGCAACCTGATCAGGATGAATGCACATCTTGCCCTGAAACCCCAAAGCGGCAGCGTGTTGGGCCGAAGCGACGAACCCTTCTGGGTCGCGTAAATCCGCCCATACCGTATCCATCGGCGCCTCAAGACCCGCAGCCCTCGATTCCACGACGCAGGCGCTTCGGTAGGGCAGCAGCTCTGCCTCCGACCGGGACCAGGTCATCCCTACATCCAGGGTGAAATCGCCGGCGCCAAAGGCCAGTCGATTCACCCGTGTGCCAGTGCAACAGATGGCGCGCAGGTTGGTGATCCCGAGGGCGGTTTCGATGATCGGGATTAGATCGATCGCGCCAAGGGGAAGGCTGCGTTCTTGCTCCAGCGCTCGGATCAGCCAGTCAGCGGTCTGGAGTTCGTGCGCCTGCTCGACCTTTGGTAAAATAATTCCGTCCAGACCCTGCTGGACGACCGCAGCTATATCGCCATAGCACCAAGCGGTCGTGAGCGCGTTCACCCGGACATAAAGCTTACCGGTGCGCGGCTTGCTGAACGCGTTGCTGACCATTTGTCGCGTTGCTGTCTTCTCGCTGACGGCAACGGCATCTTCCAAATCGAGGATGACGCCGTCGGCGTCGAGACCCAGGGCTTTTTCGACCCGCCGCAGATGGTTGCCGGGGGCAAATAGAAGACTTCTCATTGTGTGGACCTCCACCACTCGGTGGCACGCGGGACTGGCAGGCCCAGATTCTCGCGCAGGGTGGTTCCAAGGTAATCTTTTTGGAAGAGGCCGCGGCGTTGCAGTTCGGGGATCAACAGGCGGACAACGTCTTCATACGCACCCGGCATATGGGTCGCCGCCAAGACGAAGCCGTCGCAGGCAGGGGCGGTGAACCACTCTTCCATCTGGTCCGCTACCGACTTTGGCGTGCCACAGAATACCTTATGTTCGGCAATCGTGCCACGACCGGAGACTTCGACGAAGTCGCGGACTGTGGGATTCTTCTTGCCCGAATGCTGAATAACGCGTTCGCGGAAGCCATGCCAGGAGAAGCCAGCCAGTTCCTCGTCGCTGAACGGTTCGTCGTATCCTTTGGCGCCGAAATCGTAGTTCAGAACCTCAGATATTAGAACCAGTGCATCGACTGGCTTGGCGGACGCTTCCACGATGGCGCGCTTGGCCTGAGCCGCGTCTTCCGATTCTGCCACAATCACGTAACACGCGGGCGCTACGGAGACCAGCGCTGGGTCTCGGCCCGCAGCGGCGACGGCTTGCTTGAAAGACTTGTATTGCTGCTTGCCGGCTTCCAAATTGTGGTAGATCACGAATACCAGTTCAGCCCAACGAGCAGCGAAGGCTTGGCCACGGCCAGATTGCCCGGCCTGGATCAGCACGGGATGCCCCTGCTGCGACCTTGGCACACTGAACGGGCCACGAGACTTGAAGTACGGCCCGACGTGGTCCAGTCGATGCACCTTTTCCGGATCGGCGAAGCGATTACCTGTCTTGTCCAGAATGAGTGCGTCGTCCTCCCACGTGTTCCAGTGGCCCATGACGACGTCCATGAATTCATCGGCCCGATCGTACCGGGCATCGTGTTCCATGTGTTCGGCATGGCCGAAATTCGATGCTTCGGCGCTGTTCAGCGAGGTGACGATATTCCACGCGACACGACCTTTCAGCATCAGGTCCATTGTCGCGAACACACGTGCGACGTGATACGGCTCGTAGTAGGTCGTTGAGTAGGTCGTTCCGAGGCCGAGCTTGGAAGTTGCCATGCCCATGGCCATCAGCAGGGTGGAGGGATCTAGCTTGACGGCGCGAACACCGGCGCCGACCGCCTCGGCGTGATGGCCGGTGTAAAGGTCCGGCAAGGCCAGGCGGTCATCAAAGAACGCAAGCTGGATCTTGCCATCTTCCAAGGTGCGGGCAATCCGCTGATAGTATTCGGGTGTCAGGAAATCGCTCATTGAGGACGGGTGGCGCCATGAACCCGGCAGGTTGGAGCAGTTCTGGGCCTGGAGAAATGCGACCAGGGTCATCATGCGGTTCATTGGACCGTCTCGCTTTCAGATCGGAAGATCGACGTCCAGCAGCGGCGCATGCTGCTGGCAGCCATAGACATCGGTGTCGCCAAGGTCGCCAGCCGGCACAAGGCGGGGGAAAGTCGCCTTGAAGGCGAAAGCCGCGTCATAAGGCGTGAACAAAACGGTCTGTGTCGGCACGTCGTACAGCCGGGCAAACAATGCGGCGCTTAATACCCCGGTCGCTTTCACTCGCTGAAAGGTCGCTGCATCCTCGAACACCACATCGACTGTCAGTTCGAACGGGCCGGCGTTCTTGCTCTTGCACACCTTGGCCAGGTTGCGGATCAGTGCCATCTCATAGAGCCTCGTACTGGATGGGGAACGGTTCCAGGGGATCGTCCAGCTCAGCAACATGGTAGACGCTAAAACGATAGACTGGCCCGACCTCGATGTCCGATGGTGAGAACGGGAACGCCATGTTCCCCTCGCGGCACAGTCGCCCGGGGAAATCCGTGTGCAGCATATTGGCGCGGGCCATACCAAGCACCGCACTGGCCATTTCCTGGCTGTGGCGAGAGACGACTTCCAGGACGAAACCAAGTTCGTGGGGCGTTGCCCCGCTGAGCGGTTCACGAGCACCCATGACACCGTCCCGGCCATAGACACGAATGCCGAGTTGGTAACTATCCGGGGTGGCGCCGAACGCCGCGGCCTTGGTTGCAACCTCCTGCCGCACGGATGCGATGAAATCATCCAACCTGGCGATCAGCAACGGGTCGCGGGTCCCGCAGATGCACACCGACCGGTACCCTGCGAGTTCGACGCCCTCCAGCTTCACCGTGTATTGCGCCGCCGGCACCCATTGCATGCCCGAGATCCGCACGGCCCGGTCGCTGAGGGCCTCAAAACGACATTTCGAGGTGTCTAACATTCCACCTGGTTCAATGTGGTGGATTGGGCTGCTGTTTTCATGCAGCGAGTGATTGGCGATCGACAACGGTGTGCAGCGGCGGGCGGGATTGGTCGGCTCGCAATCCACGTGATCGTCTCGCACAGTGACGAACAGGCAGTCGTGGCCTTTCGGAATAGATGGGGTCGCGCCACACTCCAGCATCTTTCCTGCATACCAGGCGGGTGCTGCCGGCAGGCCGGCACGTGTCGCCGCCGCCACCCAGGACGCCGGATCGCTGGCCCGGCCAGCGAGGACCACCTGCGCGCCGGCATCCAGGGCGGCGGCGAACGGTTCGGGACCCATCATCCCCACAATGCGTTCTGACCGCTCAATAGTTGCGTCCGTCAGGGGATGGAGACCAGCCAAGGCACGCACACGGCCGACTGCGACGCGCTGGCGGAGACGGGATTTGTCCTGTTCGGCCTCGATCAGCGCCATCTTGAAGTGGAAACCGTCTTCGCGGGCAATTTCCCGCGCCATTTGAGCGACAAGTGCCAAGTGCGGTGTTCCACCGGCGCCGCCGCAGGTGCCGATCACCAGAGGCACCTTTGCACCAATGCACGCGCGCAGCATCAGTTGCAGGTCGCGGCGGATGGCGATCGGTGAACAGAATGGTTTACCAGATCCGAGATAGTGCGGGCCGGGATCGACGCTGCCACCGTCGACGCCGATTACATCGGGGCGCCGCTCCAGCCCAATTTGCAGAGACGCTTCGGGAAATCCATAGCCAAGGATCGCGGTGGTCGACAACAGTCGAATCTCTCGCATCAGGCCGATCCCTCAGTTCAGGAAAATCTTGCCGGGGTTCATCACCCCGCGGGGATCGAGTGCCTGCTTAACCGCTCGCATCACAGTCAGCGCTTCGATACCGTGCTCCTGCTCCAGGAACTCGCGCTTGCCGATACCCACTCCATGCTCACCGCTGCAGGATCCGCCGAGGGCTAGGGCGCGCGCGACGATCTTCTTGTCCAGCTCCCACGCACGCGCCAAACCGTCTGGCTCCGGTGGCACCATGATGACGGTGTGGAAATTCCCATCGCCAACGTGGCCGACAATGGGCGCAATCAGACCGGACGCCAGAATGTCCTCTTTCGCGCCAAGGATTGCCTCGTTCATCCGCGAGATCGGCACGATGGCGTCGGTTGCAATCCCTTTGTGGCCAGGCTTAAGGGCCAGGCAGGCCCAGTAAGCGTCGTGTCGCGCCTGCCACAGCTTTGCTCTAGCGTCGGCTTCGACAGCCCAGGCGAAACCGGCCCCGTCGAAGCCGGCGGCGACTTCCTCGGCCTGGCCTGCCTGTTCGGCGACTCCCGCAGCGGTCCCGTGGAACTCAAAAAACAGGGTGGGAAGCGGGGCAAGGCCTTCCAGCTTGGAGTAGGCGATGCAGGCTGCCATCTGGACTTCGTCCAGCAGTTCCATCCGCGCCACCGGAATACCGAGTTGCAGGATGGCGATTACCGTCTCGACCGCGTCCCGCAATGTTTTGAACTGGCAGGTGGCGGAGGAGACCGCTTCCGGGATGCCATGCAGGCGGAGCTGGATTTCTGTGATCACGCCCAAGGTTCCCTCGGACCCAACGAAAAGCCGCGTCAGGTCATACCCCGATGACGATTTCCGCACCCGCCCCCCGGTGCGAATCAGGCGTCCGTCTGCCATGACCACGGTCAGGCCCATGACATTGTCGCGCATGGTGCCATACCGTACGGCATTGGTTCCGGACGCCCGCGTAGCTGACATGCCGCCGATGGTGCAAGCCGACGTGCCTGGGTCAACCGGAAAGAACAATCCGAGGTCACGCAGATGCCTGTTCAACTGCTCCCGCGTCACTCCGGCCTCAACGCGGCAATCCATGTCAGGCTGGCTGACTTCCAGCACCCGGTTCATGCGCGACAGGTCCAGGGTGATCCCGCCGCGGACTGGAGTCACGTGGCCTTCCAGCGATGTCCCAGCGCCCCAAGGCACGACCGGCACGTGCTCTGCATGACAGAGCGTCATCAGCCGGCAAGCTTCGTCCGTTGTTTCGATAAACGCTACGGCATCCGGGAGTGCCGGCGGCTGAGCGTCTTCCCCATGTGAGTGCTGCTCGCGCAAGGCTGCGTTGATGGTCAGTCGGTCACCCAAGAACTGCTGGGCGGCTGCGATGACGGTTTCGACAGGCATGGACGGTTCCTGAATGGCATCTGACGCAGAGTTGGCCCTGAATAGCGTTGCTGGCAAGCGCAGCGGTGATTGATCCTACAGTCTCAGGGTAAAGCGCGCGTTTCATAGCCCAGGGCCGATTCCACCACCTCGTGGCAGCCGGTCCGGGTTCTACTACCGCCCTGCTGGGGAGACGCCGCTGAACCTGACGCTGATGCAGCTGATTGACGCGCAGTTCCTGGAAACGCCCTGGTATGGCTCACGGCAGATGGCCCGCCATCTCCGGCGCGAGGGCTATACGGTGGGCCGAAAGCGGGTGCGTCGGCTGATGGCTAGGATGGGACTGGAGCCGATCTATCAGCGGCCGCGGACGACGATCCCGCATCCCGGACACCGGATCTATCCGTATTTGCTGCGGGAGGTGGTCGTTGACCGTCCCAACCAGGTTTGGTGCGCCGACATCACCTACATTCCGATGCGGCGCGGCTTCCTCTACCTGGTTGCGGTGATGGACTGGTCGACGCGGAAGGTGTTGTCCTGGCGGGTATCGAACACCATGGATGCCGCGTTCTGCATTGAAGCGCTGGAAGAAGCGCTGGCACGGTATGGCCGCCCGGACATCTTCAACTCTGACCAAGGCAGCCAATTCACCTCTCCGCGCTTTACCGGCGTATTGCAGGCGGCTGGCGTGCGCATCTCGATGGACGGTCGGGGGCGTTGGATGGACAACGTCTTCATCGAACGGCTCTGGCGCAGCCTGAAATACGAATGCATCTACTTGCATGCGTTCGAGACCGGAACAGACCTGCGTGCCGGACTGACCTCGTGGATCACCTACTACAACACCCGCCGCCCGCATTCGACACTGGCCGGGCGCACGCCCGACGAGGCATACAAGGCAACAGGGACGATAAAACTGGCGGCATGACGACAATCAGAACCGAGCTTAGCCACGCCGCCAAACTGTCCGATGAAGCGGGACCACCTCAGATGATCCTACAGTCTCAGGGTAAAGCGCGCGTTTCATAGCCCAGGGCCGATTGCAGTCGAGCCGTAAGGGGCGCCGGGGTGGATCAGATTGGAATGGAGACAATACGTAATCAATACCGCGCGATAATATTGACACGGCAACAAGGCGGAACCCACAGTCCGGCCAGTTCGGCATAACGCGGATCCTTGATGATGTTGCGTCTGTTCCTGGTGCTAAGTCTTTTGTTCGCTGCGCCGGCGTGGGCTTACGATGACCTTGTGCTGCCCAAGGTCGATTTCAGCGCCACGGCGGTCCATGAATCCGGCGCTTATGCGACGCGGGAAATCATCCATTACGCTGACGGCAAGCTGCGCATCGATCGAGCCAATGGCTTCAGTTCGACGATCCTGGATCTAACGACGCAAACGCAGTGTTTGCTGATGGCTAACCACACCTATTTGGTGATGCCGATGGATGACGAATTGTTCCGCCGCTACATCGCCCGGACGGTCGACATGAGCGGCTCACGCAAAGTCGGTTCTGCCCGCATCGAGGGTCTGCAGACCACAAAATACGAATTCGGCGATGATGGTGCGCTGGCCGCCGCTGGATCGTATTGGCTCACGCCAGCCGGCGTCATGGTGCGGCGAGAATACAATGATGGCGTGTTCGGGCGTGACGTGCACCATGTGGAGTTCCTGACGCACATCACCTTTGCGAAGCAGCCGGGGTCGCTGTTCGAGATCCCGGCTGGGTACAAACGAGCCAAATAGTGGCGCTGTTGGCTTATGCGCCGACGGACTGGACGGCACTGAATGGTAGGGTGAGGCCGCCCATCTGAACCTGCACCGTGCCGGCGTTATTCATCACAGATGTGGCGGTGCCGGTCACGGTGAACGGCACTTGAGATGTTGCGCCATTGATCCCGATCGCCGTCACCGTTACCTTATAAGCGCCATCGGGCATGGCTGCCCCGGCTGCACTGGTGCCATCCCACTTCCAGGTGTTGGCCCCAGCACTGCTGTTGAGGGTCGCAGTCTGTACCTGAGCGCCGGCGGCATTGTAGACTGCAATTGCGACTGGCTCCGCCGCCTCCGTATTGAAGTTGATCTCCGCGCTCCCTTTTTGCAACGTGAGTTGAGGGCTCGTGACCGTTACCGGCTTGCCCAGCATGGAAGCCGACTGCTCGATCTGACTAGCCTGGGTCAGCTGGATCAACTGCGTCAGGTTACTGTTGGTCCCGATTTGCTGCTCCACGCTCGTGAACTGCACAAGTTGACTGGTAAACTGGCTGGAATCCATTGGAGATGAAGGATCCTGGTTCTGTAACTGCGTCATCAGCAAGGACAGAAAATTGCTGAAATTGTTAGCAAGGCCACCAAGGGCGGTGGTACCAACCTGCGAGATGGTTGAATGGGTGGAAGGTGCGACGCTGCCAGTCGATGAAATAGCCCCAGACACTGATAATTCTCCTTTTGAGTCGTCAGGCGGTAATGTCTAATCCGGCACGAGAAACACGGGTGCCGGCGGGGGTGCCGGCGCTGTTTACTTCGGGCCTTTCCGCTTGGTCGCGGGCGTTTTGCCATCGGTTGCCGTCCCGCGCAAAGTAGCCGCCGCGACCGCCGCCGGAGGAATTGTCGGCGTCCCCGCTGGTCTGACCCGAACGCCCAAAGGACGGATGGTGGTTAGCATCTTGACCGTTAGTATTACTGCCGGCACTGGATGAAGGCGGCGCGGTTGAAGTCGCATGAAATGAGATTGTGCGACCGGAGGATGGAACGCCGGCCTGATCCAGCGTCCGGTGCAGTGCTGGCTGGTCACGTTGCAGCGCCAGCAGAGTGTCAGGCTTGTCCGCGGTAATATCAATCTGCGTCAAGCCGGACGCCGCACGTTCGATACGAATTTGGACCATACCAAGCTCGACCGGATGCAACCGTATTGTCATCTGGTTCGCGCCGTCTGCAGTTCGCGCCAGCGTAACCAACGTTGGGGCCAGCTGAGCAGTCGGCGAGGGCGGAGGTGCCGTATGTGCCGGTGCGGTCGCTGGTGTGGCTACAGCCGGACCGACATTCAGAGGCGGGACGAATGCTGCCGCTGCCTGTAAAGTCGGATCGATTTCGGCTTGCGTCGCGGATATTTCGGTTTGTGCGCGTGCGGCTCCCCTCCGGTCAGCCACTGCCATTTTTAGCGAGGCCACCGCTACTTGGGAGGGTTGCGGCGCGATGACCGGAGGAACGAGCGGTTGGAGCGCGGCCGTTGTGACCGGCGGTATGACCGGATCGGTTGCGGACTGGGCTGATGGTTGAATTGGTTCATGCTCTGAGGCGGGTCGTCCGTGTGGACCGAAGTGGGCGATCGCAGGATCCACTGGTTCGGGTAGGACCTGCCGCTCCGCGGGTGGAGGAGCCGGCGCATTGGATCCGGAGGACCCAAAACTGAGTTCGAGCGGCTGAAGCGAAGCCTCGGCAGGCTCGCGTTGTAGAGGATTCGCGGTAAACTTCGGCACAACGGAACGAGTATTGCCAACCCCAACGGGGGCTGGCGATGGAGCGCGCAGCGGTGGCGCGAGACTGGCAGCTGCCTCCGGTGTGGCTGTGGCCGTGGGAGCAGGTGTTGAGCTGGCGATCGTCTGGGGAGGGGGTGGCATGGGGTCGACCAGTGGAACTGTCGATGAAGTCCATGGCGCGGCTGTGTTGATTGTCGGGGCACGTTGCGGCTTGGAGTCTGCAAGTGCCGCGGCTGGTGTTTGGTTTTGAGCTTCGGCTTTTGATTGTCCATCGAACGATGGTGCCGGAGTTGAAGGGGAGAGGTTGGTGTTGGTGGGCTCTGGGGCGGGGTCTGCCGAAGTGCCAGCTGGGAGAATACCTTCGGGAGACGGTTGAACGGATGCCGGGACTGGGGGCATTGTAGCGGCCGCGGCGGATGGCATCGAAGATCCGGAAGTAGCGACCGCAGAGGGCACCGAACCAGGTTCAGCGATCGCAGGGACAGTCGGCGGCCTGCTGAGGTCGGACCGGCCGATGGTGCCCGACCCTGCGGGCGAAAGCGATCCAGGCATGTCGCCCGTAGAGGCCTCGGGTGTCGGGACCGGGCATCCGTTGAAGGGGCCTGATGGCACCGGCAAGGGTATGGCAATCGGGGGCGGAGGCGCTGTTGGTTCGACAGGCACCGAGGGCAATGGTTTGTCGTCCTTGCGCGCCTGAGGCGGCTTTGATCCCGCCCGTTGTGTAGTGACCATAGGTGGCTTGGTGTCAGCGGGCTCTGACGACGCGGCTTGAGAAGTATTTTTCTCCCCGGTGATTGCATCCCGTACAGATTGAAGCACCTGCCCAAATGCGTCGTCGGTCGCGGCTGGACCGGCGGAGGCGGTGCTATGAGGGGCAATGTGCCCGGAACCGACCGGTGCATTTGAGGTTGCGGCGTACAAATTCTTGCTCCTGCCGCCCGCGGACGCCGAACGGTCTTCTCCAACCATCGCAATCCTTGGGCCAACCGGAAACACACGCCGGGCCGCCGGATACATCAGGTGACTCGGCAGTAACGCCCCGGTCAATTAAGCCTCTAGGCAGAATATGCCGCCCCGGAGTTTAGACGAGGCGTCGGAATCCCATGGGTTTAGTCTTGGCACGTTTCCTGCTGTCTTCGGATGCATTCAGCCCGGAGCGTTTGATCCATGTCCCTGTTCAGTTCCATCAACACCGCCATCAGCGGCCTTTCTGCTCAGTCTGCGGCATTCGGCAACATCAGTGAGGACGTCGCCAACAGCCAGACCACCGGCTTCAAGCGTATCGATACACGGTTCGAGGATTATCTCACCACCAGCACTGCAACCGTAAACGAGCCGGGATCGGTTGTCGCTCGTCCAAACTACGTCAACAACGTGCAGGGATCGATCAATCAAACTGACAATCCACTTGGAATGGCTATCGCGGGACAGGGCTTCTTCGCGGTTTCCCAAACAACCGGTCAGGCCAATGGCGTTCCGACATTCAATCCTCAGCAATTCTACACCCGGGCTGGTGACTTCACCATGAACTCAACGGGTTACCTGGTGAATGGCGCAGGTCAGTATCTGAACGGCTGGTCGGTAAATCCGGCCAGCAACGTCGTGGATCAGAATGCGCTTGCGCCAATACAGGTCAGCCAATCCACCTACAATCCGGTTGCCACTACCGACGTAACATTGTCGGCCAACCTTCCGGCAACCCCGACTTCCGGAACTGCCACTGCGACATCGCCTTTGTCTTCCCAGATCACCGTCTACGACGCGTTGGGAACCGCGCACACTGTCAACCTAAATTGGTCTCAGAACGCGTCCAATAGTTGGTCGGTGCAAATTACTGTCCCGGATTCAACGACGGGCACCACAGACGCGGGTGCGGCCGACGTAACCTTTGGCTCGCTCAGCAGCAATCCGGTGCCGGAAGGTACAATTGGGCAGGTAGCAGCCTCGGCTGGCGATCCCGGCACCGTGTCAACCGCGGGTTACATCGCAGGTCAACCGGCAACCCTGCAATTCAGCACTAACTTCGGATCTGGCAACCAGACCATCCAGCTCAACCTGGGAGATTACGGTGGCACCACGGGTGTCACGCAGTATGCGGGTAATGCTTACAGTCTATTGGGCCTGACTCAAAACGGCGTCCCTCCCGGCAGCTTCTCGGGCGTTACCGCGCAGGCCAACGGTGATGTCATAGTCAATTACAATAACGGACAGACCCGCACGATTGCGCAAATTCCGATCATTACCTTCAACGCCCCGAATGCCCTGCAAAGCCAGAATGGCCAAGCCTTCACCGCGACCCAGTCCAGTGGCACCCCACTGGCCGAACCTGCCAGCACGAACGGTGCCGGCAACCTCGTAATTGGGTCGACGGAGGGTTCAAACGTCGATATCGCAACGGAGTTCTCGGGCCTTATTGTCGCTCAGCAGGCGTATTCATCGAATGCCAAGGTCGTTTCCACGGCCAACACGATGCTGCAGGCAACGCTGCAAATGGTTGCCTGAGGGCCCCCTAGGCTATGAGCATAAACTCGGCCCTATCGATCGCCACAGGTGGCCTGGCGAACATCAATGCACAGTTCGCGCTGATTTCGCACAACGTCGCGAACGCGGCAACGCCTGGTTATGCGGTGGAGGTTGGCAGCCAAAACTCGCTGACGGCCGAGGGCGAGGGGCTGGGCGTGCAAACCGGCCCTGCAAGGCTGCAGATCGATCAGGCCTTGCGGACATCGGTGCTCCAGCAAAACGCTGAGGTCAGCGATGGAGAGACCGCGCAGGCGGCACTACAGGCGATTGACAGCGTTATCGGGGCGCCGGGGGCTGGCACTGACCTCAACAGCATGCTGGGCAAGCTGCAGGACGGTTTCTCAACCCTGTTGACTAACCCGAGTAACGCGGCCCAGCAGCGCGCAGTGGTGGCATCGGCGACTACCCTGACGCAGGGAATAAACGCGCTGAGCAATGCCTACACGGCGCAACGGCAGGCAGCGCAAAACGACATCGTGAGCGCAGTCGGCACGATGAACAGCACGCTGGCGATGATTGGTCAGCTGTCCAATCAGATTATCGCGCTGAAGCCCACAAGTCAGGGCGTAGCGGACCTCGAAAATCAGCGAAATGAGGCCGTAAACACGCTGTCGTCGCTGCTCGAGATCAAGACGATCGAGCAGCCAAACGGGGATTTGTCGATCTTCACGTCAAGCGGCCTGACACTACCAATACGCGGCAGTGGCCCGAACCCGTTGAATGCCCTTAGCGCAGCGACCCCACCTGAATCATCGTATCCCAACGGAGGAATTCCCGCCATCACGCTGGGCAACGTCGACGTGACGAACCAGCTTGTTGGTGGGCGTGTCGGGGCTGACGTCAAACTACGCGACAACGTGTTGCCGGCCGGGCAAACAGCGCTCGATCAGTTTTCCTACACCTTGACCAGCCGGTTCGCCGCGCAGGGGCTGGACATGTTCACGGATGCCGCGGGCAATGTGCCCCCTGGTGTCGCAGCCCAGGATCCAGCTGGCTACATCGGGTACGCATCAACCATCAGGGTCAGCGCGGCGATCGTCGACACGCCCTCATCGGTGCGGGATGGAACTTCGGCGGTGCCGGGCTTCACGCCTAATCCAAACGGCGGGCCCGCAGGATTTACGACTCTGATCCAAAGCGTGCTGAGGACCACGTTTGGCAACAGTGGTGGCGGTTCGCTGTCAAATCTCGCAACAGGCCTGCTTACCACACACGCACAGCAAAGTGCCTCCGTCAGCGGCAAGCTGACGGTCGATCAGGCGCTGCAGACGAGCCTCAGCGGGCGGCTTTCGGCCTCAAGCGGCGTCAACATGGATACAGAGATGTCACTGATGCTTACCCTGCAAAACGCCTATGGCGCGAATGCCAAAGTGATTTCCACCGCCCAATCCATGTTTGCCTCCCTTGAACAGGCCGTCCAATGAGCAGCGGTATTGGTGCCGCGGGCTTGAACTTCTCGCTGCTGAACACCCTGATCGCCAACAGCACGATGGTTCATCGTCAGCTTGACTCGCTGACCGAACAGGTGAGCACCGGTCTGGTGGCGCAAACCTATGCCGGACTGGGTGGCGGCGCACAGGTCTCCTTGAACCTCAATCCGCAATTGGCCACGTTGAAGACTGAGCAGAACAACATCAGCCAGGCCACCGGGCGGATGCAGGTCACGCAGACAGCGATGACCCAGATACAGCAGATTGCGGCACATTTCGTCGCCGATATGCCAAAGTTGAACAATGTGTCTCCGGCGGCGGTGGACAACATTGCGGCCAACGCCCGATCTGCGCTGACGCAGGTGGCGAACCTGCTGAATGCCAAGCAGGGTGACACGTATGTGTTCAGCGGTCAGGATAGCGCTAATCCGCCGGTGCCATCACCCGACCAAATTCTGCAGACGCCCTTCTATGCGCAAATCAATAGCGCGGTGGCGAACCTATCGGTCAATGGCACGGCCGCGACAAGTGCGCAGACCCTATCCATCGCCGGATTTACGGGGGCGTCGCCTTTTTCCGCGTACATGTCGCAAGCACCGTCCCTGATCAGCGCCCCCGTCGTGGAAACTGCCGAGGGCGGCACCGTTTCCACAGGACTATTGGCCAGTGAGAATTCATCAGCGGTCTCTGGCGGTAACACCACCGGGTCCTATATGCGGGACTTGATGCGCGCTCTGGCGACAATCGGGTCACTGTCCAGCGCACAAGCGAGCGACCCTGCTTTCGCGTCGTTTGTGCAGGATACGACGACCAGCCTGAACGGCGTTGTGAGTACGATGGCAACGGATGTCGGTGTGCTCGGGGACAGTCAGGCGCAACTAACGCGCATTCAGACCAACCTTGCCGATACCGCCACGGCGCTGACCAGCCAGGTGTCTGCGGTGCAAGAGGTCGATATGGCGGCAACACTATCCAATCTGACTGCCACGCAAACGCAGTTGCAAGCTTCGTATCGTATGATCAGCAGCGCGAACAGCCTCTCGCTGGTGAATTTTTTGCCTTAGGCGGAATGATTTTCTGCTGTGTTTACGCGCTGTTAACTTTCCCGGAGCATTATCGATCGTGAGCTCGCAAAAGGCGAGTATTCAACCGGACCTGAAGGGTAAGACACCATGTCCCTTAATTCAGTAAACACCAACATGGGCGCGATGGTTGCGCTCCAGTCGCTAGAAAACACACAGCAGCAGCTTTCGGTTACCCAGAAGCGAATTTCGACTGGCTTTCGGGTTGCCGACTCGACAGACGATGGCGCGGCCTACGCAATTGCTCAAACTGTGCGATCCAATGTCGGGGCGCTGACCAGTGCAAACCAGCAGCTGGGCAATGCCCATGGTTTGCTCGCAACAACCCAGACGGCGCTGAACAATATCTCCAACATGATGGGCAGCATGCGCGACGTGCTAGTCAAGTTGTCAGATAACAGCGTCACGGGTAACGAGCAGACTAACTACGAAAATCAGTACAAGTCAATGTTGCAGAATCTGAAGTCATTCATCACAGATTCAAACTATAATGGCAAGACATTGATCGGTGACATCGCGGTGGGTAGCGGCAATACCGCCGGCTATGGCACTGTGCTGATTGCTACAAATGAGAGCGGTGGCACCTACGCCCTCGCGGCTCATGACTACTCCGCGATCTACACATCGCTCGCCAGCATTACGACGAGCTTTGCGTCCGCCGGAACGGCAGCGGCGATGGTTGCGGCGATTACCGCCAGCGGCATGTTCATCATGAAGCAGAACACGGTCGGTAATGACTTGAATACCGTCGGCAGTTCGATCAACTATGTGAATAATCAGACGACCTACAACAGCGATAAAATCGACTCGTTGAACAGTGGTCTGGGGTCGCTGGTTGACGCCGATCTGGCCAAGGAATCTGCCCAGTTGACTGCTCTGCAGATTAGACAGCAGCTTGGCACACAGGCACTCTCGCTTGCAAACCAGGCGCCACAGTCACTGCTGAGCCTGTTCAAGTAATGGCAGCTCGTGGGTCCGGCTGGCCTCGCTTCAGGCTCAGCCGGACCAACAGCGCTATTCGGGAATGTCGAAACAATACTTTGGCTAGCCGGCATCGCAAAGCGCCGCGGAAGGGACTACATGTCTAACCTCGTTCTGGAGCTGCGCCAAGGCGAAGTCATGATCGTGAACGGTGCGCCGATCCGTTTTCGGACCCGTTCCCGTATCGAGCTGACGGCGAAGGCTCGCTTTTTGTTCGGCAAACAAATAATGCCGCCGGACCAGGTGGATACTCCCGGCCGGCGGATATATTTTGCACTTCAGTCCGCTTATATCGGGACTGAGTCGGAACGGGAGGCCGGTCTTGATTCAGCGCGGCATTTCATCGGCGAATTTCATCAAGCGACGACGTCAGAGCTGGTGCGCATGATACTCGATCAGGCATTGATCGCCGCCGAGGAGGATGATTGCTATCGGGCGCTGAAGCTCATCCGACGGATCATACAGCACGAAGACGCCGTGCTCGGTAAAACACCAAACCTTTCTGTTCCAGCAGGGAATAATGACTGCCATGTACAACCCGAGCCGTGCCATTCAGGCGTATAAGAACGCCTCCCGGTATCGATCGCAGCGCGACCAGGAGGCGGATGTTTTCCGTCACGCGACCATTGCTTTGAAGCGCGCGCGCGATAATGTGCCGCGAATTCAGCAGATTCGCGCCCTGGCTGATAATCGGCGCCTGTGGATGACGGTGACCGACCTGATGCGCGATCCGTCAAATACCTTGCCGGAGCCTTTGCGTGCGTCGATCATTTCCGTGGGCCTGAGTGTGCAGCGGGAAATGGATCAAGAACGGCCGGACATCGATTTCCTCATCGCGATCAACGAAAACATTGCCGCGGGACTGGCGGGACAGCCCTGATCCAATGAGCGGGTCGAACACCTACCTCACCAGTCTGCTCAGCTCGAGCTTTGGGGCGACAGATCCTCTGCTCAATGCCCTTTATGGTGCGAGCAGCGGTGGGTTAAAGCAGAATCCGGTTGTCGCGCTGAAGTCGGCAGAGCGGAACGAGGCGAAGGATATTAAGGTCACTGCCGCGCAACCCGATGTCCGCCAGGCGATCAAGCGGTTCACCCAGGCGGTCAACTCCGCAACGAGTGTGAAGCAACTGTTGGCCAATCCTGCCGTGATGAAGGTGTTGCTGACGGCAAACGGCATGCAGGATCAGCTGGGATATACTGCGCTCGCCACGAAAGCCCTGACATCAGACCTGAGCGACCCTAAGTCGTTGGCCAACAGCTTGACGGACTCACGTTGGAAGGGCATGGCGAAGATCCTCGACTTCGCCAAGGGTGGACTGAGCGCGATCAAATCGCCAACTGTGATGGCGACGATTACGGACAGTTATACCAAAGCCGTTTGGCAAGCCGGCGAAGATGCTGTTGCACCCGGTCTTTCGAAGGCGCTTGATTTCAAGGCACGAGCTTCGACGATGACCTCGGTCGATCAGATCCTTGGCGATGCCTCCATACGTTCTGTCGTCACCACCACTTTGGGAATTCCTCAGCAGATCGCGTTCCAGACAATCGAAGCGCAGGAAAATGCGATCAGCAAGCGTCTTGATGTCACCAAACTTCAGGATCCCAAATTCGTCGAGACCTTTGCCCAGCGATACCTGATTGCCAATGCCGGGTCGGCATCTGCGGCGGCAAAGCCCGACATCACTACGCTGGCCATAAAAAGCCAAGGCCTGTTTGCCTGACTACTGCCTTAACGGCTCAAAAGGAGCCCTATCTATGGTTTCGCTTCAAGTCACGGCTGATGCTCAGTCGCTACATGCCCGAGCGGCGCAATTGGTCAAAGCTGGGCGTTATGGCGCGGCTAGGCCATTGCTGGCAGCGGCCCAGGCCCTGGCGCCGCCTTCGCCCGAATTTATCCTGACCGGCGCCCGGATCGCCATAGCCAGCGGCGCGTGGGAAGAGGCGCTGCTGCAACTGGACAACGGTGTTGACATGGCGCCGACGCATGTCGGGCTGCGCAAATGTCGAGCGGATGTGCGGCGGCGAACCGGTGATCGGGAGGGGGCGGTACGGGATGCCGCGGAAGCGGTAATCAACGCCAAAACCGATGTCGAGGCCAAGGTGCTGCTCGGATCGACAATGCTCAACCTGGGACGAATCGAGGATTCGATCACGTGTCTGGCGGAGGCGATGGAGGCCGATCCGTCCAATAGCGAAATTCGCAGCACCTTGGCGCTGGCGCTGGAGCGGAGCGGCAATTTCGATCTGGCGTTGCAGGTGCTCGTTCAGGGCATTTCCATGGCGCCAGACAAGTTGGGACTACGAAACGCGGCCATCCTGCTGTGCATCCGCCGACGGAACTTCGTTTTGGCCGTTCAGCTGGCGGAAGAGGCCCGCGCCGACGGCGTCGCCGATGCCTGCACGTTCGGGATGAAGGGCCATTCGCTGTCCAGCCTGGGCGATAGTGACCAGGCTGTGATTGCTTATCAGGAGGCATTGAAGCTGGCGCCGGAGGACGCTTATGTGCGGCACCTTGTGGCATCGGCGACGACGATGGCGGACCCGAAGCGGGCGCCAAAAGATTACATCCGCACCGTATTCGATGGCTACGCCGATCGGTTTGAGAGCCATCTGATCTCGTTGGAATACGGGGTTCCGATGGCCATCCATGACGTCTTGTTGAATCACCCGAAGATCGCTGCGGGCCTGACGCTGGGCAAAGTGCTTGACCTGGGTTGCGGCACCGGACTGGTCGCCCGGGCGGTCGGCGATCTGCCAATTGATTCGTTTACCGGCATCGACCTTTCGCCTCGCATGCTAGCGCATGCAAGAGCCAAGCAGATCTACGCTGAATTGCGCGAGGGGGACATCGTAGCCGACCTGGCCGCGCACGAAGACCAGTGGCCGTTGATCATTGCTGCGGACGTGCTGTGTTACATGGGCGCGCTGGAAGAGCTTCTCGAGCTGGTGCATGCCAGGCTGGAACCAGGGGGCTGGTTCGTGTTTTCGGTGGAACGCCTGCTGCCCGATCATGACGGGCAGATCCCGGGCAACGGCAACTGGGCGCTGCAACGGCAAGGCCGCTATGCGCATGCTGAACACTACGTCTATGAAGCGCTTTGCGTTGCGGGCTTCCGACTGCTGCGGATGGAGCGACCCGTGGTCAGGCAGGAGGCAGGTGCCGGTGTTCCCGGACTATTGCTAGCCGTTGAGCGAGCGCGCGATGACCATTGACGTGCGCCCGCCCCCAGTCGCGTTGGAGTTGATGGCACAAGGCCGGTTTCAAGAGGCCTTGGCGGCGCTGGAGCTTGCAGTTTCACGGGGCAATATCGACCCAGTCACCTTGCTGAACTTAGCAATTGCGCAGGATCGCACCGGCGCCAAAGAGGACGCGCAGCGCCTGATGCAACAGGTTGCCGAGCGGCTGCCGGCGTGGGACGAACCGGTTCTACGATTGGCAGAGAGTTTGCGCTCCGCCGGGGAATGTGCCGCAGCCGAGGATGCGTATCGTCGGGTCCTGGCGCTAAATTCGGAGCGGCAGGAAGCGCTGGTGGCGCTATCAGGGTTGCTGCTGATGCGCGGCAAGACCGAATCGGCGCGCGATCTACTGCAGCGTTGTTGCGGCATTAATCCGAACAATGCTGAAGCGTGGAACACTCTTGGTGTGGCGCTACGGTCTGCCGGAGCGTTCAGCCAGGCGCTGTCGGCGTTCGTGGTGGCACAACGTCTGCGCCCGGACTGCGTGGATTATGTTTTAAATGGTGTTGAAGTCACCGTGCCGGCAAACGAGGGGGAGGCGGAACTTGCGCGACTGGCCGTCGCCTGTGACCAGCAGCCGCTGAATGCAGCCGTGCAGATCGGTCGCGGTTCGCTGTTGCAGCGTTTGGGCCGCCTATCGGATGCAATCGATGCGTTGGAGGCGGTGACCGAACTGGCACCGGGCGAACTGATCCCGTTGCGTCTGCTAGGGGGGATGCTGCTGCGAGCCAATCGAGTGCGGCAGGCGGAAGAGGTGCTGCGGCAGGCGCGCACATTGGCGCCCAATGATGCCAGTTTGGCCAACGACCATGCTGTGATGCTGATGCGGCTCCACCGTCATCCTGAAGCTCGTGCTGTGCTGGAAAATATTCTGGCCGGCTTTCCGGGCAACAATGCCGTCTTGTGCAATCTGGCGGTTGCAACCTCGTGCGTGGGGGAGCAGGAAGAAGCTGTTGCGATGGCGCTGCGGGCGATCAAGGCTGACCCTGTTGCAGCACTGCCGCGGCGGGCGCTTTGCAACACACTGCCATACTCCGACGGCGTCATGGGTAAGCCAATGCTGGCAGCAATGCGGGCCTGTTCCGTCACGCTGCCCCGAACAACGCAGCCGGCATTGCACAACGATCCCGATCCCAACCGCCCAATTGTGGTAGGATTGTTGTCCGGAGCGTTACGCGCCCACCCGGTCGGTTATCTGACCGTCGCTGGCTTTGAGACACTTGATCCGGACATGTTCAGTCTGATCTGCCTCGCGCAACATGGGGCGCCTGAGGATCCGATCGCACGCCGTTACCGCACGGCATCGCGGGAGTGGATCGATGTCGATACATTGAACGACGTGGCACTGACCGAGCTGGCGCGCGCTAAAGGAATAGACGTGCTGATCGATCTTGGTGGCTATGGCGATGCGGCGCGCATGACTGCCTGCGCCAATCGTCTGGCGCCGGTGCAAATCAAGTGGGTCGGTTCGCAAGCCCATAGCTCCGGCTTGGCGGAAATGGACTGGTTCGTCACCGACCGGTGGGAGACGCCGGAGGGTTATGATCAGTTGTACAACGAGAAATTGCTGCGGCTGCGCGATGGGTACGTCTGCTATAGTCCGCCGACCCATGCGCCCGATGTCGTCGAACCGCCTGGCTTGGCGAACGGGTTCGTTACCTATGGCTGTTTTAACAACCTAGCCAAGATTACCCCCAAGGTCTTGCAGACTTGGGCGCGGATCCTGCACCGCGTTCCCCGATCACGCATGATCCTGAAGACACACCAGTTCTCGGATCCTGCGACGGTGGCTAACTTCCAGACCCAATTTGCGAACCTCGGTATTGAGGGTAGCCGGATCGAGCTGCGTGGCTCGTCTGGGCATAGGGCTTTTATGGGCGAGTATGGTCAGGTCGACATTGTGTTGGACCCGTTTCCCTACTCCGGCGGCCTGACGACGTGCGAAGCGCTGTGGATGGGTGTGCCGACGATTACCTTGCCGGGTGAGATCTTTGCATCGCGACACTCCGCCAGTCACCTGAGCAATGCAGGCCTTGAGGAATGGGTTACCAGTTCCATCGATGAGTATGTGGAGATGGCAGTGGTGCGGTCTGCCGATCTGCCGGCGCTGGCTGCTCTGCGGGCGGAACTGCGCGACCGGGTGCGGCGCAGCCCGTTATGTGATGCGCCGCGGTTTGGCCGCAGCCTGGGCGCCGGGTTGCGCCATGCCTGGCAGACTTGGTGTGCGGAAAAGAACGCGGGCTGACCGGACTTTCGGTGTCGCAGGAGGCCCCGCGGTGGCGGCACCTTGCCGCGAACCCGGGCTGCGGGCGATGATGGGCTTTCAAGGTCAACCAGAAAGGAAACCATCATGGCCGAACGCCCCTTTACCCAGGCTGACCTGGATGTGCTGGCGCAGTGGGACACGCCCACGATCTGCAATGGGCTGGAGATCGTCGTGCCGGAGCGGCGCGCAATCGGCTTCACCGTAGAACCGATGGTCTGCATCGATCCCAAGGCCAAGCCGATTGTCGGTCTGGCGCGTGTAGGCATGATCCGGTCAACTGAGCCGCCGCGGTCGATAGTCACCGACCGGGCAGATTGGTACGAATATGTCGCGCGCGTTGACCTGCCGACCATTGCGGTGCTGCAAGACATCGATGGCCGCGTTGGCTATGGCGCTTACTGGGGCGAAGTGCAGTCCAACATCCACAAGGCACTTGGTTCGATCGGCTGCGTGACGAATGGATCCTTCCGCGACTTGGACATGTGGGCGCCGGGCTACCAGATGATCGGCGGGCGTGTCGGACCAAGCCATGCGCATGTGCATATGGTCGAATTCGGTAGACCGGTGAACGTGTTCGGGATGCAGGCGGCGCATGACGACGTCATTCATGCCGACTACCATGGTGCAGTTGTTATTCCTGCTGATGCCGTACGTAAGTTGCCTGCTGCGATCGACCTGATATCGCGCCGCGAGGCGGTGATACTGGAATTCTGCCGCAGCCCCGATTTCAGCCCGGCGAAGCTACGGGAAGTCCTGCGGCAGTCGGGAGAGATCCACTAGGAGCCTGTCCGAGAATTTGCTAGCCGAAGCGGTAAAACTTCGATTCTATGCTGCCTATGAGCAAGACCTTTCGTTCATGGGATGTAGACCAGAGCTGGCTTCTTCCGCGTTCGGTGCATGATTTCGTTCCCCCCGATCATCTGGCGCATTTTGTGCGCGATACGGTGCGTGAGGGATTGGATCTGTCGGCGATCCTGCTGGCCTACAGCGAAGAGCGCGGGCAGCCCCCGTACCACCCCGGTATGCTGGTGGCGTTGCTGCTGTATGGCTACAGCCGCGGTGTATATTCCAGCCGCCAGCTCGCCCGCGCCTGCGAGGAACGCATGGATTTCATGGCGGTGACGGGTCTGAACCGGCCGGATTTCCGCACCATCAGCGACTTTCGCAAGCGCCATCTTCCGGCCCTGTCGGATCTGTTCGTGCAGGTGCTGCGGCTGTGTCAACGGGCAGGCCTTGTGAAGCTCGGCCATGTGGCGGTGGACGGCACCAAACTGCGGGCCAACGCCAGTCGACACAAAGCGATGAGCTACCAGCGGATGGTGACGCAGGAACCGAAGCTGGCCGCTGAAGTGAAGGCCTGGCTGGACGAGGCCGAAGCGGCTGACCAGACGGAGGACGCCCAACACGGCCGTGAACGCCGGGGCGACGAGATGCCGGAGTGGGTGGCGAACAAGCAGCGCCGGCTTGAACGCATTCGCCAGGCCAAGGCACAACTGGAGGCCGAAGCGGCCGGCGATCCGGCTGATCTCGATCCGGATGGCCCTGGCCCCTCCTCAGGTATGCAGCAGCGGGGTGCGCGCAAGACAACGCCCTCAGACACACCGCCGGACAAAGCGCAGCGCAACTTCACCGATGGCGACAGCCGGATCATGCCGAGCCAGGGAGGCTTCATCGCGGGTTATAACGGCCAGATCGCCGTCGATGCCGCGCATCAGGTCATTACGGCTCACCGCCTCAGCACCAATCCGGCTGACTTCTCCGCGCTGGTGCCGTTGATCGATCAAACCCGAACCAATCTCGGCCGCACGCCGCGGGCGGTTTCCGGCGATACGGGCTTTGCCAGCGAGGCCAACATTGCCGCCATGCAGGATCGCAAAATCAATGCCTATCTTTGCCCGGGCCGGGTCCGCCACGGCAGCACCGATCCCACCGCCCGGCGTGTGCTGAAGCGCACGCCGTTAATGCAGGCGATGGCTGACAAGATACGAAAGGCCGGACGACGCAGCCGATACCGATTACGCAAACAGGTGGTCGAGCCGGTCTTCGGACAGGAAAAAGCAGCCAGAGGCTTCCGACAGTTCCTCCTCCGCGGTCTCGAACAGGTCAGAGGCGAGTGGGCGATGGTCTGCACCGTGCACAATCTGCTGAAGCTCCACACCGCTCGGCCATGAGCGGTGCTGCCGGCGGATCCAAACACCTTGCCTCCGCCTGCCAAGAAACAACGCCAGCGCAAAGATCGACGGAAATGGCAATTCTCGGACAGGCTCCTAGCTTCGCCACGCTACCCGGCGCGCACGCTCGATCGCAATATGCCGATTTGTATGTGTTGAGGATATCGGTCGACGTGATCAGTCTCTGTGTCTGTGGATCACAGGGATAACGGGACTCGATCGCGTCGCCGTACCACCGATTCAGGGGATATTCAGCATTCATCGCTGCAACGGCTTCCCGTCAACCAGAGGGATATCCACAGGCCACAACAGACGCCGCCTGGTTCAACAGGGTATTGTAGTACGTTCAAATCGCTATGTTTAGACCAAGGTGAACAGCCGATGGTGTGTGAAGATCTCACCTCACACGGCGAATTTGCCGGTGTCTCAACAACTACCAATTTTTTCCCGAGGAACATTCCCGGAGTCTTTGCCAAATCCTCAAACGACAAATCCTAGACCGTCGCCTTAAAAGGCATTACCGATTCCGGGTCGGTTCCAATCCACTCGCCCTGGGGACTATGGTGCCCAGCGATGCGGTGAACATCCGGTCACCGCCTGCGCATGGCCCTGCTGACCTGAACTGGTTATCGCGCTGCTACCTCAGCTTGAGCCTCTGACAGTCCTGATTTCGTGCGCAGCATGACTTAGGCCGAAATTCGGATGTTGACGGAGACCGAGTCGGTGTCCCCCATCACGAGCGAACTGGCAATCCGTCAACTATTGAAACAATTACCGCGACCACTTCACGGCCTAGGCTCGGAACTCAATTTAGCTATTGCAGCGGCTCGATGGGCTCTGATTCAAACTCCGTAATTACCGGAGTGAAGCAGATGGCCAACGAATTCTGGCTGACAGACGCTCAGTGGGCGGCGATCGAGCCTCTGATCCCGATGCATCGACGTGGCGTGAAGCCTGGCAACAACCGGGAGATCATCAGCGGCATCCTGCATGTCCTGAAGTTCGGTTGCCGGTGGCGCGACTGCCCTGCGATCTTTGGTCCGCACACGACGGTCTACAACCGGTTCAATCGCTGGTCGAAAGATCGCATCTGGCAAGACATGCTGGACCAACTGGTCAAGTTGGATGAGAGCAGCCTGCTCTGCATCGACAGCACCACCAGCAAAGCACATCGCTGCAGTGCCGGCGGAAAAGGGGGGCCTCGGCGCAGGCCATCGGACGCAGTCGAGGCGGACGAACCAGCAAAATCCATGCGATCTGCGACGCCGCAGGCCGTATAGTCGCGGTCCAACTCAGCCCCGGCCAGATGGGCGACGTTCGAGCAGCGGTCCCTCTGCTCGAGCCGTTGCCGCCCGCCAAGCAGGTATTGGGCGATGCCGCCTATGACAGCGATGCGCTCCGTCTGTTCTTGACCGAGCGCGGCAGCACACCCGTCATCCAACCGAATGTGTTCAGCGACAATCAGGATGGTTGTTACCGTCAATCAGGATGGTGAGGCCGGTTCCCGGCACAGGGGCCTGCCTGCGGTTGCGTGAGGTTTGTGCCGAAGTGGCGCGGTTTCCTTCCCGGGGGATCGCCTCGTGCCCGGCACGCACATCACCGACCAGCAAGCGAGATTGTACATGCACCATCGCAAGACCCAGACCCGGCAGCTCTCCGCGGCCCGCGCAGGCATTGGCGCCAGCACCGGCGCACGGCTTGATGCCGATCCCCGGCTGCCCTCCCAGCGTCAGACACCCCGCAGTCGGCGCCGTCCCGACCCACTCGCCGCAATCTGGGACGCCGAGATTGTCCCCATGCTGCACGCGACACCTGGGCTCCGCCCGGTCGCCGTGTTCGAGGAGATGCTCCGCCGCCATCCCGACCTGGCGCCGAACGTGCGCCGTACGCTGGAACGGCGCGTTCGACATTGGCAGGCGCTGCATGGTCCGGAACGCGACGTGATCTTCCGGCAGGAACATCCGCCCGGACGACAGGGTTTGTCTGACTTCACCGACGCGGGCGATCTTGGCGTGACCGTCGCGGGTGATGCGCTCGCGCATCGGCTCTACCACTTCCGCCTCGCCTTCTCCGGTTGGGAACATGCCGAGGTCGTGCTGGGCGGTGAGAGTTTTACGGCTCTGGCCACGGGCTTGCAGAACGCCCTGTGGTCGCTGGGCGGCGCACCACGCGAGCACCGCAGCGACAGCCTGTCAGCAGCCTTTCGCAATCTGGAGGATTCGACAGAGGCCGATCTGACCCAGCGTTACGAGGCGCTGTGCGTGCATTACGGCATGCAGCCGACGCGCAACAATCGCGGCGTCGCGCACGAGAACGGCTCCATTGAGTCCTCGCATGGTCATCTCAAGACCGCGCTGGAGCAGGCGTTGTTGTTGCGAGGAACACGCGACTTTGCCGATCTGTCCGCCTGGCGCGCCTTCGTCGACGAAGTGGTCGGCCGCGCCAACGCAAGGCGCCGCCGTGCCATCGAGGTCGAACGTGCAGCGCTGCTGGCCTTGCCCGCGCGGCGCACGACCGACCATGACGAGGTGCTGGTGACGGTCACCCGGAGCGGCGGCTTCATACTCCGCCGCGTGTTCTACACCGTGCCGTCCAGGTTGATCGGCCATCGGCTGCGCGTTCGTCTCTACGACGACCGACTGGAATGCCTGCTTGGCAGCACACTGGTCATTACGCTGTTACGCGGTCGAACATACCAAGGGCGGCAAAGGCCCCATCGCACCCTGCACGTCGTGGATTATCGCCACGTCATCCATGCCCTGCGCCGCAAACCCGCCGCTCTGCTCAACCTGGTCTACCGCGACCAGTTGTTCCCGCGCGACGCCTACCGCCGAACCTGGGAGCGCCTGATCGCCGCCGAGACGCCCCGGATCGCCTGCAAGATCATGGTCGGCCTGCTGGCATTGGCCCATGACCGGGCTTGCGAAGCCGAACTCGCGGCTGAGTTGGACAAGCTGATCGAAGCAGACGTCTTGCCGGACCTTGCCCCCCTGCTGCGCCAGTTCGGCCCCGCCCAAGCCAGTGCCGTCGATGTCACCGTGGTGTTGCCGTCGCCCGCCACCTACGACGCGCTGCTGGCGCCCGACATGCCCGACATCATGATGGTAGGAGTGCCGTCATGACGCGGGTCGAGGTCGACACCACCCGGCTGCCGCTGCTGCTGGGCGATCTGCGTCTGCCCGCCATCAGCCGGTTCTGGCCAGAGATTGCCGAGCGGTCCGACCACGAAGGCTGGCCCGCCGCGCGCTTCCTGGCCACCTTGGCCGAGATCGAGGTCGCCGAACGCGCCCAGCGACGCATCGAGCGCCACCTCGCCGAAGCCCGGCTGCCGCCGGACAAGACGCTCGACGGCTTCGATTTGCCCATGTGCCCATGCTGAGCCGGGCCCGCGTGAACGCCCTGGCCTCCGGCGACGCCTGGCTGGAGAAGGGTGCCAACCTGCTGCTGTTCGGCCCACCCGGGTCAGGCAAGACGCACATCTCCGCCGCCATCGGCCGCGCTTTGGTCGAGAACGGCTACCGTGTGCTGTTCACCCGCACCACGGATCTCGTCCAGCGACTGCAAACCGCCCGCCAGCAACTCGCCCTCGAAGCGGCGATCACCAAACTCGACCGCTACGACCTGCTCATGCTCGACGACCTCTCCTACGTTCGAAAGGATCAGGCAGAAACATCCGTCTTGTTCGAGCTGATCAGCAAACGATACGAACGCCGCAGCATGCTGATCACGGCAAACCAACCCTTCGCAGAATGGAACAAAGTCTTCCCTGATCCCGCCATGACCATCGCCGCCGTCGATCGCCTCGTCCACCATGCCGTCATCGTCGAGATGAACGTCGAGAGCTATCGCCAGAAAGCCGCAACAACCCGAAAGGGTCGCAGCGCGACAATCAAGACCGACAATCAGCAAAAGGAGCAGGAAAACCCAGCGGCTCAGTAGCCGTCGCTGACAATGCCACTTGCCAGCGACAATCTGGCGCGACAATCATCACCCAAGCGCAGCCGAATCACCATCCTGATTAACGCGCAATAGCCACCCAGATTGTCGCGCTACACGAATGCCAGCCGCAAGACTATCCCGCCGTTCGACACCGTGGCTTACAAACGACGCAACCTCATCGAGCGCGCGTTCTCACACCTGAAGGACTGGCGCCGGGTGGCAACACGATACGACAAGCTGGCAAGGAACTTCAGCGCAACCGTCCTCCTCGCCATGCTCGTCATCTGGTGGACGTAATTGAGTCCCGAGCCTAGGGCCTGTTCGCATTTGGATATTGTTCAAAGTGAAGATTTGAACCAGTCGAGCGTAGCCGCGATGGCGATACCGGCAGCGTATGAAGCGGCGGTTTTGTCGTAACGGGTGGCGATGGCCCGCCACTCTTTCAGACGCGACCAGCAGCGTTCGATCAGATTGCGGTGGCGGTAAATATAGGGTGGGCATGGGTGCGGCTGCTTGGTGCCCTTGCGCGAGGGCACCACAGGGATCGCCCCCATCTCCTTGACTGCCGAGCGCAATTCCTTAGCGTCGCACGCCATATCCGCCAATGCCCAGGCCGGTGCTTTTGGCAGACGTTTCAGCAGCACCAGCGAAGGCGCCAGTTCGTGGGCCTGTCCCGGCACCAATACGAAGTCGACGAGCCGCCCCGCCGCATCGCAAACACCTACGATTTTGCTGCCCAATCCGCCTCTCGAACGCCCCAGCGCCTGGTTATTCTTACGCTGTTTGAAGCGGAACGAATCGTTGCCTGTTTCCAGAATATCGCAGTGGTGGGTGATGCGATCCAGCAAGGCCGTGGTCATTTTGGCATCGCCAAAAACCGTCACCCACTCGGCAAAGGACAAATTCGTGGTCACGATCAGCGAGGTCTTTTCGTAGAGTTGGCTGATCAGGTGGAACAGCAACGCACCGCCGGAGGCGGGGAACGGCAGATAGCCCAATTCGTCGAGGATCACGGCATCGGTTGGCACCAGTTGCCGGGCCATATTTCCGGCCTTGCCCTGCTGTTTTTCCCGCTCCAACTGGTTGACCAGATCGACGGCATTAAAGAAGCGCACGCGTTTGCCCTGATGGATGGCAGCCACGCCCAAAGCCGTCGCCAAGTGAGTTTTCCCGGTGCCCGTTCCGCCCACCAGGATCAAATTGTGCGCCGATTCCATAAACCCAGCGCTCGCCAGTTGCTGGATCTGCGCCTGCGGCAACGGCGTTTCCGCCCAATCGATGCCGGTGAGATCCCGATGCACCGGGAACCGCGCCGCCTTGAGCTGATAGCGCAGGCTGCGAACCTGCCGATCGGCCAGTTCGGCCTCAATCAGCCGATCCAGCCAGGCTTCGGGTTGCACCGGCCGTCGCGGCCCTTCGGCCAGCAACTCGCTCCAGGCCGTCGCCATACCATACAGATGCAGCGCCTTGAGTTGAGCCAGCCGATCAATGCCAACGGGATTAGTGGAGGACATGGCTCACCCCGCGCAAATGATCGTAGCGAGCGCAATCGGCGAGCGGTTCGATCTGGAGCTTCAGCATGTCGGGCACGTTCAGCATGATCGGTTGACCGGGCGCGATCAGCCGACGCATCTCGTTCAGCACGACCGACGCGGTGACGACATTGCCGTCCAGCACCAGTTCGCAGGCCACTTGCAGCGGCTCCAGACCTACCTCACGGGCCATCATCAGCAATTCGACGAAGGCACGGTCCCCTTTGGGCTGCTTGAGGATGTGATCCCGCACAAGCTGGATGGCGATCGGCAAATCCCATTCGCGGAACGGCACGCCGTTGCGCAACACGCCTGGCTTGCGCTCCAGGATCGGCAGGTAGTGCCAGGGGTCGCAGATTAACTGATCACGTCCGAAGCGACGCCCGTGTTGAGCGATCATCGCGCCGTCGGCCACGACGCGGATCTCGCTCGCCGTGCTGCGCACCGAGACCGCGCGGCCGGCGAACGCCGCCGGAACACTGTAGCGGTTGCGGTCCAGCACTACGAGGCAGGTGCTGGAGACCCGCAGCATATGCTCCACATACCCATCGAACGGTGCGGTGATCCGCCGTAAAGCAAGCTGCTCGGCAATGAGCAAGTGGCGATCGACTGCTCCGGGGTCACCGGATGCTTGCGCTGTGCCAATTCCCGGCAGCGCGTCGCCAGCCATTCGTTCAACGCCTCGAAGCTGGCAAACCGCGCCAGCGGCGTAAACAGCCATTCGCGGATGTTGCCGACCTGGTTCTCGACCTGGCCCTTCTCCCAGCCTGAGGCGGGCGTGCAGGCGACCGGCTCGAACAGATAATGGTTGGCCAACACCATGAAGCGGCGGTTGAATAGCCGGTCCTTGCCGGTGAAGATCGTATCTACACTGCCTTGAGGTTGTCATACACCATACGCTGGGGCGCGCCGCCGAAGAAGGCGAAGGCACGATTATGCGCGTCGAATACCATCTCCTGGGTTTCTCTGGGATAGGCCACAACGAACATCTGGCGGCTGAATGTCAGCCGGAAATGCGCGACCTTGATGGTTTGTATGACGCCGGCGAGCTCGACGTGCTCATGGCTCCAGTCGAACTGACAAACTTCGCCGGGAGCAAACGCCAGCGGAACATAGGCTTGCGTCAGAGCCGAGCCGGATTTGGTCGCCTTCCAGCGCTGCACGAACCGCTGCACGCTGTCGTAGGCACCGCGATACCCCTCGGCCTGCAACCCCTCAAACAACCGCCGCGCGGTGCGCCGCTGTGCTTTGGGCAACAGGCGCTCGGTGTGCAGCCACGTCTCCAGCGTCTCCTGGAACGCCCCTAGCATCGGCGTCGGCTGCTTATGCCGCTGGTAGACCGGTTCGGATTGAGTCCGGCAATGCTTCCGAACGGTCGGGCGAGACAGTTTCAGGTCACGTGCGATCGAACTGATGCTCTCCTTGCTGACCAAGTGACGGCGCCGGATCTCGGCAATCATATCCATGAACACCACCCCAGATTCTCCGGCAAAACCGCCGGATGATCGCACAGACCAGAGTGGAAACTATTGGACGCTGTTTACCCCCGGAATGGAGTGCGCCCCTGCGGGTGGACAGTTTGAGGTCTTTGATTTGACCCCCCTGGTCGGGCTTCTGGAGACTAGGAGCCATGACCAAGCATCGTTCCCATAGCGCGGCGTTCAAGCGCCAGGTAGCCGAAGAATTTATCGCCGGCGAGGCGCTGCACGCATTGTCCAAGCGCCACGACATCTCGCGCCAGCTGATCCGGATCTGGGTTAACAAGTTCGAGGCCGGGGCGTTGGATGATGATGTCCAGGCGGCTGACCTGCTTCAGGAATACGAAGCCAAGATTGCAGCCCTGGAGCGGATGGTTGGACGGCAGGCGCTGGAGATCGAGATGCTAAAGGGGGCTCTCAAGCAAGCGCCCCGGCCGAAAAGCGGGACTACCTCCGTCGTCACCGGCCCCCTGGCATCACCGCCCACCGGGGGTGCGAGCTGATGGTGCTGGCGCGCTCGACGTTCTACGATGCACCGCCGATCGCGGTGTCGCAGGATGACGTCGTCAAGCGGATCAGCACGATCTGCGATGAGTTTGAATGCTACGGCTACCGGCGTGTGAAGGCGGCTCTCCGCCACCAGGGTGTGGTGGTGAACAGCAAGAAGATCCGCCGCCTGATGCGCGAGCATGACCTGCAACCGAAGCACCGCCGCCGCTATGTCGTCACCACCGACAGCAACCATGCCAGTCCGATCTTCAAGAACCTGACGAAGGACTTGGTTGTCGAGCGCGCCAATCAGCTCTGGATCGCGGATCTGACCTACGTGGCGATCCCGGGTGGCTTCGTCTATCTCGCCGCCATCCTGGACGCTTGGTCGCGCAAGGTGATCGGCTACGCCATCAGCCGATCAATGGATGCTCGGATTGCGATCGCAGCCTTGAAGGCCGCCATCCGGCTGCGTCAGCCGCCCAAGGACTGCATTCACCATTCGGACCGTGGGTCGCAATACGCGTCGGACGCCTATCGCGCTTTGCTTGCCGAGCACGGTTTGAAAGGTTCGATGAGCCGCCGCGCGAACCCTTATGATAACGCCAAGGCCGAGAGCTTCATGAAGACCCTGAAGGTCGAGGCGGTTTACTTGGCAGCCTATGAAACCTTCGAGGACGTCACCGCCGATCTTCCGCGTTTCATCGATGAGGTCTACAACACCAAACGACTGCATTCCGCGCTTGGCTATCTCAGCCCGGCCCAGTTTGAGGATCAACACGCCCGCCAGACGGTCAAATTGCTGGCCTGATTCTGTCCACCCGCAGGGGCGCACTCCAGAATCTGGAAAGTTTTGCACGCTGTTTTACACGCTGGTCTTGCGATTGAATCGCAGACTCACTTCGGCGGTTTGCTCGGGGGCGCACCAGCCGCCTTCTGATGTGCCCGCGCGATCGTGCCGTCGATGCAGGCGAACGCCAGTTTAGGCTCCCCCTCAGCCACCACGTGGGCCATGATCCTGTCCCACACGCCACCCAGCGTCCAACGACGGAAACGCAGGTAGGCATGGTGCCAATCGCCGAGTTCAGCTGGGATCGAACGCCACTTCGCACCGTTGTCCAGCCGCCAGATGATGGCCTCGATCGTACGGCGCTCCTGCTTGCGAGGACGCGCTCCCCGCGGACCAACCGCCGCTATCGCCGCTTCGAACTTGGCCCATTGGGCGTCGGTCAGGACTTGCATGGTCTTTCTCCGAGCAAAGCCGCAGAAAGCCAGGAAACGCCTCGATTCGTACAGTCTTTAATTGCGAACAGGCCCTAGGCCTCGGGTGCTTTTACCTTTCGGCGTTACCGGAATCACGGAAAGCTTTGCAGAGTGAGCGTTGCGGCGACCCCACCTAGCATCGGTCGGCGCAAATATGCTGCGTCGGGGCTATGGAAATCGACGCACCGCCAATCGAGCCCCCTGCCGTAGCAAAGAGTTCTCGTACGAGCCCTCGTACGAGTTCCCGCGGATCCCGGGTTGAACTGATTACCCGCGGTGAGCCTCGCCGCCGGTGGTCCACCGAGCAAAAACAGGCCATTGCGGCGAAGAGCTTTGAGCCGGGCGTGTCGTCGATGGACGTGGCGCGCGAGTATGGCATCAGTAGCGGCCTGATATCGACGTGGCGCAGAGCGTTGCTGGCCGCCCAGCCCAGTTCTACCGGCGCTGTTGCCCAGTTCGCCCGCGTTCAAATCGCCCGGCCACATCACGCGACGCCATCGTTCGATCCACCGCTACAATCAGAACCGCAGCCGCGACCAGCCAGCCTGATCGAGATCGTCCTGCCCGACGGCACCGCGGTGCGAGTGGACGCACAAATCGATCCGCGCGCTTTACGCCGCGTGTTGGCAACGTTGCGTGGATGATCACGCTGCCGTCGGGGGTGCGGGTCTGGCTGGCGTGCGGCCACACCGATATGCGCAAGGGCATGGACGGGTTGGCCATGCTGGCCCAGAAGGTGCTGGAGGAGGATCCGTTCAGTGGCGCGTTGTTCGCCTTCCGGGGCAAACGCGGCCAACGCCCGACATTCTGCATACAGTTTGCGCTCCGCGACGATTGCCTACGCATGGCACCCGCTGGCAGGGCGAACACTGCAAGTATCGCCCTTTCGCCGCGGCAAGGACCTGACGTGCATCTACACTGATGAGCGGCCCGACCTGTCTCGCGAGCTGCCGAACTGGATGTTCGACGCGGGCTATTGTTCAGGCATGAAGTTGGGGCCGCCCGAGATCAGCGTCCACGGGCTTAACGAGCTTGCTGCACTCCTGGCGACATTGCGCAAGACTCGCAGGAAAGACGCATCGTCTCACTCTTCGAAAAAGGCGGAGAAGGGCGATGCGAAAGAGAAAAAGTCAAATACAAAACCAGCTCTCGCTGGAGATAAATACAGTAAAACGCAGACCACCCGTAGAAGCCTCGATGGAAGGTCTGGTGGAAGCACTGGCCGACCTGCTGCTGGAAGCGCTGGGTGCGGTCGGATCAGCGACGAAGGGAGGCGTGGATGAGCACCAGGATCACGCCTGACCACCTCGGCCGCACCGCGATCGTCTACGTTCGTCAATCGACGATGGCTCAAGTCATGGGCAATCTCGAAAGCCAGCGCCGACAGTATGATCTGGCTGGAGCGGCGGAGAAAATCGGCTTCCGCTCAGTGACCGTCATTGACGATGATCTTGGCCGCTCCGGGTCAGGCAACATGGAGCGTCCGGGGTTCGAGCGGCTCGTCGCAATGGTTTGTTCCGGCGACGTCGGTGCGGTTTATTGTATCGAGGCCTCGCGCCTGGCGCGCAACGGTCGAGACTGGCATCACCTGATCGACCTTTGCGCGCTTGCCGGAACGCTGGTCATTGATCCGGACGGCGCCTACGATCCGCGCCTCGTCAACGACCGTTTGCTGCTTGGGCTCAAGGGGACGATGTCGGAATATGAGCTGAGCTTGATGCGACAACGCGGCATCGCCGCGCGCGACTCCAAGGCCAGGCGTGGCGAATATCAGTTCATGTTGCCGCCCGGATACTGCTGGAGCGAGACCGGCAAGATTGAGACTGATCCGGATCAACATGTCGCCGACACGATCCGTCTCGTGTTCACTAAATTCCGGGAGTTGGGCAGCGCGCGCCAAGTGTTTCTGTGGCTGCGGTCCGCCGGGATCAGGATGCCGGTTGTCCTGCGCAACGTCGACGTCTGCAAGCTCATCTGGAAGGCACCTGCTTATCACAGCGTGATGCAGATCCTGCACAATCCGCTCTATGCTGGAGCCTACGCCTTCGGCAGGCACGCGCAACGAACGCAGATCACCGACGGGCGTGCTCGCAAGATCAACGGGCTGGCCAAACCAAGGGAAGAATGGAGCGTCCTGCTGCGCGACAACCATGCCGGGTATATCAGTTGGCAGGAGTACGACGACAATCAGAAGCTGTTGCTCGAAAATGCCCACATGAAGAAGAACTGCGCGCGCAAATCAGCACGCGGGGGTCGCGCCCTGCTCACCGGCCTGATGCGGTGTGGACGCTGCGGTCGGATGATGCGCGTCTTCTATGGCTCGGCGAAGGGCAACGCCCATCGCTACCAGTGCCGTGGCGATGATGCCCATGTCTGTAGCGCGACACGAGAGGTGGCCGGTCAGCGACAGCCGGATGGCCGGTCGCTGCGCGCGAGGAAGATGGCCTGGCTGACACCAAGCGGCAAGCAGAGATGTCGTCGTTGTGGCATTTTCTGACGCCGGAAGGGCGGGTGGTGGGTTGCCGATTGGGACGGCCAGTGCGGGCGGGATGGTCAGACACTCGAGGCGAAGTCGACGCGGGTTGTCATCTGGCCATCTGTCACTTTCAATTACCCACAAGTCCGGCGCCGATCATGGCGCCGAACCGAATGTCGGTGAGCCGGGTCATTCCCCGCCACATGACCATGTTGCCGGGAGGCGGATCACTGGCACGCGCGAGGTAGCCGCCGAGTCTGGCGATTTTGTTCAGATAATAAGTCAGGGTCTTGTGCAGGGGCGGCGCGTTGTCCGGCACGGCCTGGTCCAGCAGAGCCAGTTCGATCTTCGTCAGCATCAGACTGGGCGGCCCGTTCGGGTTGGAACGGTTAAGCATCGTCATCCAGAATACCCGCCACGCGATGATACAGAACAGCGCGATCAGATTGGTCAGACGCTGGGCGGTCCGGAGTCTCGATTCCTCAGCCCTGCAGCCTGATTTAAGGACCTTGTGAAAGACCTCGATCTTCCATCGCAGCGCATACCACCTGATTTTCTCCACCGCGTCCCGCCGGGACGCTACAGGCAGGTCGGTGATCAGCTTCCAACTGATCTTTTCACGGTTGAGGGGTGTGCCGCGCTCCTCAGCATGAATAACCGTCAGGCTCAATGCTGGATATCGTTTCTGCTTTCCGATCGGCGGTAGCACCCGTATCTGACGGTATCGTATCTCCAGCGTGACTTCCTGTGGATTGCCGTCCTTGTCCCTGATCTTGATGCGATGCTGACCTCTGACCCTGACTTCCGCCATTTCATCGGCGATCGTGTGATCTCCGTCCCCTGCGAGACGATCGACACACGTGCGGATCAGGAAATGGGTCCCCGCGTCCTGGGCCGCGCAGAAGAGTTCGTAGATATCGCTCTCGCGGTCGCCGATATGAACGCACCGTGCTGGCTCATTCATCAACGCCGTGGATTGCCGAAGATTTTCCAGCCATCGGACGCTCTCCTTATGCTCAATGGGAACCCGCGTCGGGTTGATCTTGCGCTTGAGCGCAGCTGTTCCCTTGAACTTGTCACGGGTCCAGAATTTGACGGCGGCCAATCCCAAAGGCAGGCCATCAGTGGTGACCGCAAGGCTCGAGTGCATCATGATGCCACAGACGGTGTGTGAGCGCACGCGACCTTCCTTGTCCCGGCCGCTGTTGACGCTCTTAGTGATGCCGATCGTCTCCGGCCGTTCCCGCTGATAGCTGAATTCCGTCGTATCATGCAGCATCAGGATCATTCGGTTGTGGGCGGCCATTCGATCGCGGGTCGACAGGAAATGCCCGGCCATTATCTCCGCCTCGCTGACCCGGTCGTTCGAGAAAAACCGATAGGCCGCTTTGGTATTGGCCCAATTCTGGCAAGCCAATGGAAGGCTTTGTCCCATGGCGCCTCCGATCTGTGCCAGCACCTTGCGCAGGCGCCTTGTCAGGCGTTCATCCGCGAGAGAGCAACCAGCGAGTTCGGTATCCAGCCACGCGTCCGTCCGATCGTCCATCCACAACTCCGTTCCCACCGAACGGAGACCGAGGAATCACAGATCATAGACGTTTCGGTACCCCATCTTATGCATGGCTGCGATTCCGGCCGCGCAGACCACCCGCCGGACTTGTGGGTAATTGAAAGCATCTGTCATGGTCTACCGCGGCGACTATTCGACCGAAGAACCCGTGGATTTGTGCACAACGCAAGCGCGTTACACACAACTCCACCGGCACATCAACTATAGTTAAAGACTAGTATTTCATCTATTGTGAAGAAACCACGTCCGTCGCGCCTCGGGCGATCGCTGTACAGTCAGGCAAAGGTTTCCAGGGTGCGGTTCACGGCTTCTCGCTGTCGTTGTCGCGCTTACTGTCGCTGTCGCTGTCGCTCTTGCTGTCGCTGAGGCCTCTCGGTTTACGCGGTGCGCGGGCCGCGGCAACTCTGCGCCGATAGCTTTCGACGTTCATTTCAAAGATCGTCGAGTGGTGCACGAGGCGGTCGACAGCCGCGAGCGTAGCGGCGTCCGGGAAGACACTCGTCCATTCGCCGAATGGATGATTTGCCGTGACGATCAGGCTGCGTCTTTCGTAACGAGCGGCGATCAACTCGAACAGGACCGAGGTTTCCGCCTGATCCTTTCGCACATAGCAGAGGTCCTCGAGGATGAGCACATGGTACTTGTCGAGCTTCTCGATGGCGCTCTCCAGCGACAGCGCCTGCCGGGCCTGTTGCAGGCGCTGCACGAGATCGGTGGTTCGGGTGAACAACACCCGGTAGCCGTTCGCGATGAGCGCGTGGCCGAAGGCGGCGCTGAGGTGCGACTTTCCCGACCCACTCGGGCCGAACAACAGGATCGTGCCACCGCGGTCGATCCATCCGTCGCCAGTGGCGAGCGCCGCCACGTGGGCACGGCTCAGCATCGGCACCGCGGTAAAATCGAAACTGTCGAGCGTTTTGCCGGGTGGCAGGCGGGCTTCGAGCAGATGTCGCTGGATGCGTCGCTGATCACGTTCGGCAAGCTCCAGCTCGGTAAGGGTAGCGAGCAACCGTGCCGCCGGCCAACCTTCACGATCGGCCCGCTCGGTGAAGCCCTGCCACATTGCGGCAATCGTCGGCAGCCGCAGTTCGCGCAGCAGCAACGGCAGCCGCGCAGTGTCGACTTTGATCGTGTCGCTGGTGCTGTCGTTCATGCCGCTTCTCCCAGCGACGGCAGAAGCAGATCGTAGCTGGCGACCGGCGGCAGGGTGACGACGACATCGGGCATCTGTGCCGGCGCCGGTGCGAACCGCGCCTGCAGTGCGGCAACGTCGATCTTCGCCTGTCCCGGGCCCGCCATCTGTTCGGTGAGCGCCGCGGCAAGTTCAGCCTCGCAGGCACGATCATGCGCCAGCGCCAGCAGTGCCACCATTGATTTGCAGGCACGCCGTGGATCGCCGTCCGCCAACAGCTTTTCCCAGGCCAGACGATAGGCCGCACGCGGGAATAGCGCGTCCCGATAGACCAGGTTGAGCAACGCCATGGGTTTGCGGCGCAGGCTGTGAATGACGTGGCGGTAGTCGACGACGTGACCATGCCGCCCATCGGCCTGGCAGCGACCGCGGCGTAAGGTCAGTGTCAGGGCCTGGCCGACGAAGCAGTCCAGACGATCATCATAGATCCGCGCCTGCATGCGAAAGCCGATCAACCGCGACGGCACGGTGTAGAACACCTTGCGCAGCACGAAGCCGCTGCTTGAGGTGACAAACACCGTGGCCTCGTCGTAATCGGTTGTTCGTCCCCCGGGCAGCGGCTGCAGCGCGGCGCATTCCAGTTGCACCATCTTGGCGCGGCGCGCGTTGCGCCGTCCGATCAGGTTGGCGATCCAGCTGCGATAGGCGTCGAGGCTCTCGAAATCGACGCTGCCACGCAGCAACAGCGCCTGAATGACCGTGCGCTTGAGATGGCCGTGCTGGCTCTCGATGGCGCCATTCTCGTGCGCCACCCCGTTGTTATTGCGAGTTGGTGTCATGCCGTAATGGGCACACAGCGCCTCGTAGCGGCGCGTCTGGTCGACTTGGGCATCGTCATCGAGATTGCGGAACGCCGCCGAGAGGCTGTCGGAACGATGCTCGAGCGGCACGCCGCCAAGCGAGAACAGCGCGTTCTGCAGGCCAACCGCCAGCGCGGTGAAACTCTCCCCGCCGAGCACCGGTTCGGCATGCTCCCAGGCCGAATAGGCCAGCACGAAGTGATACAGCCGATGCTCCAGCGTCTGGCCGGCAATGCTGACGCCGGCATCGGCCATGTCGGTAAAATCCGACAGCGCCTGCTGTCCGGGGATGTGATCCTGACGGAAGATCACCTCGCGATCGGCACCGTGTTGCGCGCGCCAGGCACGAACCCGGCGTTCCAGGCTACGGCGCAGCCGATCCCAGTCATGATCGGGGTGACGGCGTTGCATCTCTTCGAGCACTGCGACCGGCCGCAAGCCGGGATGCGTCTCGATCAGCGGGCGGATCTCGCTGTCCCATAATCCGTCAAATGGATCGGGGCCCTGGCGCGTGCGAACGGCGTCTGGCGGCGGCGTCAAATGCCGATTCGTCTCAATGCGGCGGGCGGTTCGCTCGCTGAACCCGGCTTTGGCCGCGGCGATGTGCTGGAAATGGTCGGGACGGAACTTCATGAACAATCTCATCTGCTGACGTGTGACGTGTCGTCCGGGCACTTCGGTTCTCGTCTTGGTTATCGAGAACCAACTTTGCCCGCACACGCCGCGGCCCACAGACGAGGACGACACCTGCCCACGTCGCCGGTTGAACTGCCTATGCCCGGGCGAGCCCGAGTCTTGGCCAGTTCAACCGGCCATCCGCTCCTGTCGCTGACCGGCCATCAGAGCTGTCGCGGAACACATGTCGGTGCCGGGCTGTGCATCGGCATCGGCGGGGTTCGGACCGACCGCGCGGTTGCGTATCAGATCCTAGAGGCGGTCTCCAATCATGCCGTGGAAGCGGCCATCCTGGCTTCGAGCCAGGTCGAGCGATCAACCAACGACATCATCGCCGCGGTTGAACGAGATCTGGAAGCGGCAGGATACGAGGTGTCTATCGCCGCACGACGCTACGAATTGGTGGATCCAGCCAAGCGTCATGTGGCGCGCGAACTCGAAGCGCGTTGGAACGCCGCCCTGGAACGTGTGGCGGAACTGGAGCAACGGATTAAGGATCTGCGCATCACTGCGGCGACCCGACCCAAGATCGACCGGGCCATGCTCATGCAACTCGCCCATGATCTGCCTGCCGCCTGGAATGCGCCCTCGACCGATACGCGAACCAAGCAGCGCCTGATCCATATCTTGGTTCGCGAGATCGTCTGTGACCTTGATGAGGCCGCCAACGACGCAGTGCTGCTGATTCACTGGACGGGCGGCCGTCACACGGAAGTTCGCGTTCCTCGAGTCAAGACTGGCCGCTATCCCAGCGACATGGCGCCATCTGCCGTTGATGCCCTGCGTAAACTGGCTGGACACTGGCCGGATCGTCAGCTTGCTGTGTCACTCAACCGAATGCGCTGCAAAACCGGTGATGGCGAGACATGGACGACGGTCCGTGTCCGAGAAATGCGCGAGCGTCTTGGCATCGCCGAATATGACCCTGCTGATACTGATCAGACCATGATCAGCTTGATGAAGGCGGCTGAGCGTCTTGGCATCTGCGTAGGGTCGGCAAAAAGTCTGGCGCTAAAAGGGATCTTACCAGCGACGCAGATTATGCCGGGCTCGCCGTGGCTCGTTCCGGTCGAGGCGCTCGCCTCCGAAGCAGTCCAGATAGGAGTGCAGCGCGTAGTCAACCGCCGCCCAAAGTTTTACGAAGATTATCAATACGATAAAGTCGTCCGACTGCCCGGACTTTGATCAGAGGTGCACTATGAAACGAGCTGTGGAGGGCTGATCAAGATCCTTTGGTTTGATGGGCAAGGCATGTGCCTGTTCAGCAAGCGACTGGAGAAGGGCCATTTTCTCTGGCCGACAACCACGGCCGGGCGGGTCTCGCTAACCCCCGCCCAGGTCTCGATGTTACTGGAGGGGATCGACTGGCGCATGCCGCTGCGCGTCCGGCGACCGGAACTGGCAGGTTGATGGCGCTGCTCACGCAGGATTCAATTGGTGCGGCACGGGGCGGCGATTCACCGTTTGCCGGTGTCCATCGATCCCCCTAAGCTGCCCGAGGATCCAGCAACGTTGCAGCACCTGCTGCTCGAAGCGCAGGCTGAGATCACGCGGTTGCAGATGTTGATTGCCGGTTTGCTCCGATACCGCTTCGGCCGTCGCTCCGAACAGCTCAGCGACGAAGCGTTGGACCAAGGGATCGAGGACCTCGAGCAGTCCCTGGCCGAGCAGACGGCCAAGATCGAAGCCGCTCAGCCCGTTGCTCGCGCCACACCACCGAAGCGTAACCGCGGAGCATTGCCGGTTGATCTGCCACGGGTCGAACGCGTGCTCGATGTCGCCAACAAGACTTGCCCGTGTTGTGGCGGCCCGTTGCATGCGATCGGCGAGGACCGTGCCGAGATGCTGGACCACGTACCCGCCCAGTTCCGCATACAGGTCATCCGCCGTCCACGTTACGGCTGCCGGGTTTGCGAGCAAGCGGTCGTGCAGGCACCCGCGCCCGAACGGCCAATCGACGGCGGCATGGCCACCGAGGCGCTGCTGGCGCATGTGCTGGTCAGCAAATATGCCGACCACCTGCCGTTGTATCGCCAGGCGCAGATCTTCGCCCGTCAGGGCATGACGCTGGACCGTTCCACATTATGCAACTGGGTGGGCCGTGCCTGCTGGTGGTTGGAGCCGCTGCATGTGCTGATCCTAAGGACGGTGCTGTCGTCGCCGAAGATCGTTGCCGACGATACCACCATGCCGGTGCTGGACCCGGGCCGTGGACGCACCAAGACCGGGCGGCTGTGGTGCTATGCCACGGACAATCGGCCTTGGTCCGGACCCGGCCATCCCGCCGCGGCCTATGTCTACAGCGAGGATCGCAAGGGCGAGCATCCGGTCACTCATCTGAAGGGCTTCCACGGCCTGCTCCAGGTGGACGGCTATGCCGGGTTCGGCCAAGTGCGACAAGTCGGCACAGGAGATCGTTCTGATCATCCACTGGAAGGGCGGACGGCACTCCGAACTGCGCCTGCGTAAGCCGCGCACGGGCGAACACAGCTGCTCCACCTCCAATGACGCCCTGGCGGTCATTCGCAGCATGGCGAGCCGCTGGTCTGATCAGGACATCGCTGCCACGCTCAACCGGATGGCTCTGCCGACTGGGCAAGGCAAAACCTGGACAGCGCACCGGGTCGGTTCGATCCGCCGTGTCCGCGACATTCATGCCTACAAATCCGCCGAGAAGGACGGGGTCTGGCTGACCATGCGCGAGGCAGCTCAGCGATGCGGAGTTACCAGCCACAGGATACGCAAGTTGATCCAGGCTGGGATCCGATGTCGACGATGATCTCGTTGACGAGGGCGCGCACCAGTTGCTGGCGGCAGCGCATGGTGACACGGGGATTCTTCCACGCGGCCTCGAGATCCTCGGCGATAGCGTTGAGGTCGGGCATCGCCAACGTCGGAGCGCTGGTCGTCGTCACGTCAAGACGCGCCTCGCAGTCGCGGACGCGGCGTAGGGCCGTCTCCCAGTTCTTCTCAAGGGTGGCGGCAATCAGCCGGTTGTCGGGATCGCAAGCGGCGTAGTGAGGTGGTCCCGGAAATTCGGACAGCGGCTTAAGCTCGGTTTGCTCCTGACAAGGACGAACCTGAATGACAGGCAAACGGAAGCGGTATTCAGCAGATTTCAAGGCGAAGGTTGCTCTTGAAGCGCTGCGTGGCGAGCTGACGACGGCGCAGCTGGCGACCAAGCACGGTATCCACCAGACCATGGTGGGGGAATGGAAGAGGCAGGCGATGGAAGGGCTGACGGCGGTGTTTTCGGACCGCTCGGCAGCCGCGGAAACGGCCAGGGCGTCTGAGGCGGACGTCGAGAGGCTGCACGCCAAGATCGGTCAGTTGCTGGTGGAACGGGATTTTTTAGCGAAAGCCTCCGGTCGATGAGCATCGAGCGGAGGCGGCAGATGATCGAGCCTGAACACCCTCGGCTGTCGGTCGTTCGGCAATGCGAACTGGTCTCCATCAGCCGGTCCGGGTTCTACTACCGCCCTGCTGGGGAGACGCCGCTGAACCTGACGCTGATGCAGCTGATTGACGCGCAGTTCCTGGAAACGCCCTGGTATGGCTCACGGCAGATGGCCCGCCATCTCCGGCGCGAGGGCTATACGGTGGGCCGAAAGCGGGTGCGTCGGCTGATGGCTAGGATGGGACTGGAGCCGATCTATCAGCGGCCGCGGACGACGATCCCGCATCCCGGACACCGGATCTATCCGTATTTGCTGCGGGAGGTGGTCGTTGACCGTCCCAACCAGGTTTGGTGCGCCGACATCACCTACATTCCGATGCGGCGCGGCTTCCTCTACCTGGTTGCGGTGATGGACTGGTCGACGCGGAAGGTGTTGTCCTGGCGGGTATCGAACACCATGGATGCCGCGTTCTGCATTGAAGCGCTGGAAGAAGCGCTGGCACGGTATGGCCGCCCGGACATCTTCAACTCTGACCAAGGCAGCCAATTCACCTCTCCGCGCTTTACCGGCGTATTGCAGGCGGCTGGCGTGCGCATCTCGATGGACGGTCGGGGGCGTTGGATGGACAACGTCTTCATCGAACGGCTCTGGCGCAGCCTGAAATACGAATGCATCTACTTGCATGCGTTCGAGACCGGAACAGACCTGCGTGCCGGACTGACCTCGTGGATCACCTACTACAACACCCGCCGCCCGCATTCGACACTGGCCGGGCGCACGCCCGACGAGGCATACAAGGCAACAGGGACGATAAAACTGGCGGCATGACGACAATCAGAACCGAGCTTAGCCACGCCGCCAAACTGTCCGATGAAGCGGGACCACCTCATAGCGACGCTCGGCAAGCGATGCCTCATAGCGCGCCTGCTGGAGTTCGAGCTCAACAATGCGGTGATGTTCGGCTTGGCGCTCCATCTTCCTCTGTTCCGCCAGTTGCGCTGCCTCGATCGCCATGGGCTCGACGGCACGAATGAGCTCGCGAGCGAACGCCGCATCGACGTGAAGGCCGCCGAACATCATACACCGAGGCACGCCGATCGCGGTGCTGCCGCGATCGCATCGATAGACAGGGCTGTTGGAACGTCCGGTGTAAGCGACGGCGACCCGACGGCCGCAGCGGCGGCAAACCAAAAGGCCGCCGAGCAAGGCGCGGCCGCCGCGGCCGGACTTCGCACCATCCTTGCGACCATACGCGTTGGTGGCGAGCTGAGCCTGATTGCGTTCAAATTCCTCCCAGTCGATGTAGCCCTTGTGATGATCCTTCAGCAGGATCTCGCAGTCCCGAAGAGGACGGTAGTGCCCGTAGGTCTTACGCGCCCTGCCATCAACGATCTGGGTTCGATTACCGCTTTTGCCGTAGGCGTAAGCACCGGCATAGAATGGGTTCTTCAGCACCGAGATGACATTGCGGTAGCGGATTGGCGTCCAGTCGAATGTCGTCATCCTCTTGCCGTCTGACGGACGCGGAAAGTGGACTTGTTCAGCTTTGAGCGCCAAATGCACCTGCCGGGCGCTGCCAAGTTCGCGGAAGCGCTGAAAGATCCCGCGGGTGACCTCCTGGACGCGGTAATCCGGATCGAGGCCGAGACCAACCTCCCGATGCCAGACAAAGCCAATCGGCACGGAAATCCTGAGCTCACCTCTGCGAGCCTTGGACCGCGCGGCGTCCAGCATGCGGGAGCGCAAGACGCCAAGCTCGAATTCGCTGATGCTGCCCTTCATTCCTAACAGCAGGCGGTCGTTTGGACGGCAGGGGTTATAGACGCCATCGAGATCGATAACGCGGGCATCGACAAGGCCGCACAGCTCAAGCAAATGATGCCAGTCTCGGCCATTGCGGGCGAGGCGGGAGGCGTCGAAGCAAAGCACGGCGCCGACCGCCCCGGTGCAGAGCCCGGCGACGAGCTTCTCGAAGCCCGGGCGTGCTACGGTGCCGCTGGCAGAACGGCCGAGATCGTCATCGATGACCTCGACATTGCGAAATCCGTGACGACGCGCTTCGTCAACAAGGTCGTACTGGCGGCGCTGGCTCTCGAGATGGACCTGCACCTGCGTCTGTGTGGACTGACGCACATACACGACTGCCTTACGGCCCAGGACTGTTGGCGGCAGGGGATCAGCGTTCGTCATCGCCGATCTCCTCGGACTGCGCGCCGGCGGCTTCCATCAGCAGGCGAGCTAGGCGCCGGATCGCAGTGTTGCGCTCGGCGGGCATTATCCCGTCCAACACGGGACGGTCCAGAGATATCGCGAGCTGACGGAGTGGCTTGGTCGAAACAGTCGGAGGCAGCAGCGATCGCATGATGGATCTCCTCGGTGGGCGGGAGTTCATCGGAGCATGATCGTCGGAGTCCGAGGGCCTTCAGCAGCCGATCAAGGTTGGCCAGGCCAGCGACGTCGGTCGTCGGAGCGCCGAGAGACATCGTCGCGCAAATGGCAGGATCGAGCATCCAGGCCGCCACAACGATCGCCACACCTGGTTCAGCCTCAACAACAACGACCTCTCGTCCAGATCGTCGCTCGGCGTAAAGCTGCCGGACCTTGCGGCCGTGCAGCGCGTGCCAGCGGTAATGGACCTCCACTTCTTGGCTGATATGGGCAGAATGGCCCCTCGATTGCCCTCGGGCGGAAAAACGCCTTGTTCGCCGGTTCGGACAGCGGCGGAAATCACTGGTCGATCGTCGCAACGCTGATTCAGACAGCCAAGCTCAACGATGTCGAGCCTCTCGCGTGGTTGGCCGATGTGCTCAAGCGCATGGTGTCCGGACAAACCAAACACCAACAGCTCGACCAGCTGCTGCCGTGGAACTGGAAACTTCTGAACGGGCCTCAGACAATCAGTTCGGCTTAGCCATCACAACCCACGTGGGGTCGCCGCAACGCTTACTTTGCAGAAGCCTCTTACGAGTAATCAATTTTGGCCAGTGCGCTTGGCAAAGCCGGCTGCGGATCTCGATCACCATGGAGGTCGATTTCTGTATGGAGGCGGTTGAGGCCGCACTGAGCGCATACAGCCGGCCTGTGCACGCACTACAGCTTTGACCCCGAACAGCATCACGGCCAAACTGCCTCTTTCATATCGCAGGTTCGGAATGGACGATGGGTCCCAGTAGTGACAGACGCGATCGCTTATTGACGTGTAAGGTCTACGCAGATCTTGCGTCGACACTGAAGTTGCCTCTGCTTCGTGGACATCGGACGTTGTGCGTCCAGGTGTCCGCGATCGCGACGAGTTTTGCTTTGAGCCGCTTCAAAAAGAGGAACGGAGCACGACGCATCGCTATTCTCGCGCTCGTTCCAACCTCGCTTGCAATTTCGCCTGCTGCTTATCCCACCGGCTTTCTTCGGCTTTCCATTGTCGGTCGAGTGCAGCGCGTGCGGCTCCAATCTCGTTTATCTTGGTGTCGTGAATCCGCTTGGCGTCGTCCAGCGCCGCTTCCGCGTTGGCAATCGCCTCACGACGCCGTTTGCGTTCTGCTTCTTGAAATGCCTCCTGCCGCCGACGCTCGCGATCATGTCGCATCTGCTCTTGCGCAGATGATTTCGTTGCGTGACCGGCAGCGTTTTCCTTCGGCTTTTCAGGTGGCGGGGTAGGCGATGATTCAGGAGCTGCGCCGGTCTCGTCCGCCCCACCGGAGCGAAGACTTCTGGGAAGCGCGGCATGTTCTGTGAATTCTGCGGTTGAGCCGACAGCCCGCCGTAGGACAATACCGGGTTTAGCCATCGTGGCGGCGATAATCGCCGGATCATCAGCTTGCTTTGCGAAGCCTTGATGAAAAAGATTGGCCTCTGATCCCCACGCTGCCAGGGCGGCTTTCATCGAGGGTGCCGCGATGGCGAGATCAAAGAACCCGAGGGATGTTTGGAAGGTCTTCAATTTTGCTGGCATGAGCCTTTGCCGTTCGGCAGCATTATGGTGGGCCACATCGACAGGATTTATTCCGGCAATGGCAACAACGCGCAGCCGCGTGTAGCATAATGGAGAAGATGCAGGGCTTGACCAGCATTTTCGAGCCTCGACGAAACAGCTGGCATACAGCGATGGGACATCTTCCGTCGCGATGTGATCTGCGGGCTGCTGCGCGTTGAGAGTCAAACCATTGATGGCTGGCGGCACATATCGCGGCCTCCATGCAGATCGTCTTACCGGTATGAACGAGGCTATGCCGTGGCACCATTCGCGCAAAGGCTTTTATTCCACGGTTTATGTGATGATGGTGCAGATCACGGTATGCAAGTCGAAACCTCATCGGATGGTGTTGCTTTTTGATGCGAAATCCGCATCATGTTCCTGACGTGTTCGCGGTTGGTCTGGTTGAGGTTATGCCGACGGCACGCAGAGGAGAGACGTTGGGATTGGATGCAAGCAGTGCGGCGGCTAAATGATGCTGGAAACGGAATTGAGCTGACGCGTTGCATTGTCGATTTCAGTCAACCTGTTGCAACACCTATACCGTCCAACAGGCAAACTGAACGTGCCAGTTAGAAATTCCACCGTTGTGTGACCGGCAGTTGCGATCAATGGCGGCGTCCAGATAGCAAAGCATACGTTGCGCGTACGCGATCAAGGGAGTGTTGAATGGGTGTAGTTCGTTATTCCCGGCCGATGTCAGTTGACACCGCCTCGACAGCCACGCCGTTGCGACAGGCAAGCCTGGCGTGGCCTGGCACTGAGGAAAGCTGCCCGAAATGTCGTGGCAAGCGCCACGTCTACTACCTGCACGCGGACCAGCCCGGCGTCGAGATCGTCGGCGGAAAGCGCGTAATTTGCCCAACCTGTGCGGGCACAGGCACCGTGCGCACCCCTTGCGGAGCCAGACCGCGTCGACCTGAGGAGAATGTATCGGCCCAAAGAGTGCGTTCTGACTGACGAGCAGCATAGACCAATGTGCGACGTGCTTTATGCTGGCGTGTTTTGGCAGTTCGTTCAGAACCGGGTAATCGCAAGATCGCTGCAACCCGGTCGTAACAACCGCCGCCGTGACTCGCACCTTGATGAGAACGAGGTTTTGACAGGGTTGGTCAGAATGGTCACGCGCACCTCCGGAAGGTGCTCGTCACCTAAGCGTTGATCTTGGTTAGTCGACGCTGATCATGCGACCAGCACAGAGGTCCGTCTGCAGACCCGCCAATGTCGGAATTGCGTATCCCCCTTCCGCAAGATGTCCCCGCAAGCCCGAACCACGTCCAGGTCATATACATGACCAAATTCACCACGCCGTTTTGTAATCGATGAACGGTGTCGCGATGCGCTTGATCTCCTGGATTACGTCCGGCGGCACATCACCCCCCGCCGATGAGGAGTCAGCCCGTAGATTCAGCGCGTCGCTGACCCCCCCAAACCGTTCGGCAATCTGGCCCGCGATGTCCTTGTGCGTGCCGACAGCAGCAAACAGATGCACAACGTCATCTGATACACAGTGCGCCATTTCCTCCCACTTTCCAGCCTTCGACATGGCGTTCAACTCACGGCCCAGATCGCCCAGCCCGTGCAATTCGAGGACGCCCCAATATCCAGGCGTCGAGCCGTAAAATGCCACTCGCCCGCGCACGACTTCAAATGCCTTGGCGGTTGCGTCCGCGTCTTTTCCGGTGGCCACGAACCCCCCGCCTGTAATCTCGAAATGCTCGCGCACTCGGCCGGTGCGAGCCATCCCTTCCTGCACGCGCGGCACGATCTGTTCCTCAATATACCGACGTGTACAGAACCCGTGCAGCCGCACTCCGTCAGCCACCTCGCCAGCCAGCCGCAACGAGTGTTCGCCTACTGCCGCCAACGTGATTGGAACCATCTTCTGCTTGGTTGAGGGCGGCATGAAATACGGCGGCATCAGTGTGAACGTGTAATGCTTGCCGCGAAAATCCAGTTTCTCCCCATTTTCCCACGTGCCCCAGATTGCCCGCAGCGCCTGCACGTATTCTCGCAATCGCGGCGCCGGCGCCGTCCAGGGCACGCTAAATCGGCGTTCGTTGTGCGGTCTGATCTGTGGACCAATCCCCAACACGAAGCGACCCTGCGATGCATTTTGCAAATCCCAACAGGCATTTGCCACTACCATCGGGCTGCGCGGGAACGCGATGGCCACTGACGTTCCCAGTTCGACTCGGTTAGTATTCACTGCCGCGATGGCATGCGCCAGGAAAGGATCGTGCTTGTTCTCCATTGTCAGCAGACCGTCATAGCCCGCCGCCTCGGACGCGATCGCCGACGCCGCCGTCAGACGCAGATCGCCCTGCGGCAATGTGTTAAGAACCCGCATTGGTCAGTGCCCTTTAAACACTGGCTTGCGCTTTTCCTTAAAAGCCCGCAACGCCTCATGGTGGTCTTCCATCTGCGAGCAACGCGCCTGGTTAAACGCCTCCATTTCCAATGAATCCGCAAGATCCCCAGTCTCCGCAACCGTCAGATTCCGTTTGGTGTAGCCCAGCGCCAGATGGGGCATTCCGGCAATCCGGCGCGCCATCGCCATCGTCGTCGTCAGCAACTCGGCATCCTCAACTACTTTATTGACCAAGCCGATCCGCAGCGCCTCATCCGCGTCAATCATGTCGCCGGTGAACATCAGCTCACGTGCCTTTGCTGTGCCTACCAATTGCGTCAGTGACCAAGTGGTGCCCCAGTCACCTGATAATCCGATCTTGATGAATCCGGCACCAAACCGAGCCGATTTTCCGGCGATCCGGATATCGCACGCTCCAGCCATCCCAAGCCCGGCGCCAACTGCAACGCCATTGATCATACCGATGATCGGCTTCGGCGATTGATGCATCTCCGCCGCCACCCGTCCCGACCGCATGATCCCTGCCGCCCGTTCCTCGAAGACCTTCACCGCGCGGTTGCCCATCGTCTTCACGTCACCTCCAGCACAGAATCCCCGCCCAGATCCTGTCAGCACAATGCAGCCGATCATCGGATCGGCGCCCAGTCTGGTTAGCGCTTCAACCATGCCCGAGCGGATTTCGTCCGATAATGCGTTCAGGTTCTCGGGTCGGTTGAGTGTCAGGGTGGCGATGCCGTCTTCAACGGACTCGAGCAGGTCAGGCATGGACGTTCTCCGTGATGTTTTCGTCGCCAGCTTGGCCGGGAGTGGCCGTAGCCGCAACCTTGGGCTAGCTTGGAATCATAACAAGCAGCCCTCGGGAGGGATCGTTATGAAGCTGGCATTTTTCGACGACTTCAAGCTTGGTGTGGTCCAGGACGGCGCCATCCACGATGTATCGTCTGTCGTGCGCGACATTCCCCATGTCGGACCCGGGGACCTGATCAGTGGCCTCATTGCGCGGTTTGCCGATTATCGAGCCGCACTGAGTGCCGCTGTGACCGGTGCTGGAATCCCTCTTGCCGATGTTCGCATTCGTCCGCCGCTGCCGAAGCCCGGCAACATCGTCTGTATGGCGGTAAACTATATGGAGGATGGTACGCTGGCGAAGCCAGCCCCGATAAATGCGTTCCACAAAGCCTCCACTGCAATCATCGGCCCCGGCGACACGATGGTGCTGCCAGACGTACCAGCCACCATCTTTGAAGGTGAGGCCGAAATGGCCTTGGTCATCGGCAAGCGTGCTTCACGGGTGCCTGCCGCCGAGGCAATGGATTACATCTTCGGCTATATCAACTTCATCGATGGCTCCGCCCGTGGTCTGCCACCGGCTGGCAACGTGTTCTTCCAAATGAAGTCGCGCGATACCTTTGCCCCGATCGGCCCCTATCTTGTCACCAAGGACGAGATCGCCGATCCGCAAAAGCTGCCGATCAAGCTTTGGGTCAACGGCGAGCTTAAACAGTCGTTCAACACGGATGACATGGCGCATAATATCGCTCGCTGCATCGAATGGGTAACATCGATCCATACGCTGGAGCCTGGCGACATCCTGGCCACCGGGACCAACCATCGTGGCCTCTCCAGCTTTATGAACGGCGATGTGGTCGAATTGGAAACGCAAGGCCTCGGACGCCTGCGCTTCAATATTCGTGACGATCTGAAGCGCACCTGGTCACGCGAAACACGCCTTGACCGCCAGAAAAAGGGCGCCGAAGGCCCAACCAACCAAATCACCGGCAAACACGCTCAGGCGATCCATTGAAAGGACCACGTCATGGCCGATCATGAAATCGCTAAGATACGTGAAATGATTGCGGCACGTCCGCGGGCCACAGAAATCGCACAGATGCGGACTGATTCCGATGCGCGCTCCAAGGCGTTTCCGTTGCCCTCTGATGTCAAGGTGACCTCGGTTAGCGCCAACGGTGTGCCTGCCGAGTGGACCGTCACGCCGAATGCGGATCCTAACAGCGCCATCCTCTATCTTCACGGAGGTGGTTACGTCATCGGTTCTCTTGAGAGCCATCGCCACCTGATGGCGGAAGTCGGACGGTCCGCTGGTACGCGCAGCCTGGCGATCGATTACCGCCTGGCGCCGGAGCATCCCTTTCCTGCGCCCGTTGAGGACACCGTGGCCGCCTATCGATTCCTTCTCGACAGCGGTCTGAAACCAGACCGAATCGCCTTTGCCGGGGACAGTGCGGGAGGCGGTCTGGTCATTGGCGCCATGTTGGCGCTTCGTGAAGCCGGATTGCCGTTGCCGGCCTGCGGATGGTGTATCTCCCCCTGGGTGGACATGGAGGCGCTTGGGCACTCGTTCGCCGACCGGGCGGAGACTGATCCCACGGTGCAGAAAGCGACGATCCAGATGATGGCGCAATGGTATCTGGGTGGAGCCGATCCGCGTCATCCCCACGCGGCGCCGCTTTATGGCGACTTGCGTGGGCTGCCACCGTTGCTGATCCAGGTCGGTTCAGTCGAAACTTTGCTTGACGACTCGATCCAGCTCGCGCGCAAGGCCGGCATTGCCGAGGTGCCGGTCACTTTGCAGATCTGGCCTGAAATGATCCACATCTGGCACATCTTTTTTCCGATGCTGGCGGCCGGTAGACGAGCCATTGAGGCGGGTGGAATATTTGTTCGCGATACATTGAAAGGGCAATAAGTATGGACGTTCGTTTTGATGACCGGGTCGCTGTCGTCACCGGGGCTGGTGCGGGATTAGGGCGCGAGCACGCACTGCTGCTGGCTTCTCGCGGTGCCAAGGTGGTGGTAAATGACCCGGGTGGTGCCGTCGACGGTACCGGTGGCGCCCACGCTGCTGCCGACAAGGTGGTTGCAGAAATCAAGCAGGCCGGCGGTCAGGCTGTTGCCAGCTACGCCTCAGTCGCCGAGTTCGCGAGCGCCCAGACGATCATCGATACAGCCGTCAATACCTGGGGTCGGATCGATATCCTGGTTTGCAATGCGGGCATTCTGCGCGACAAAGCCTTCAATAATATGGACATGGCGGACTACGAGTTTGTCAACCAAGTACATCATTTCGGCACGGCGTATTGTGTCAAAGCGGCCTGGCCGTTGATGCGCAAGCAGTCCTATGGCCGCGTCGTGGTGACGACGTCGGGGTCCGGCACCGTCGGTAATTTTGGCCAAGCCAATTACGGGGCGGCCAAGATGGCAGTGAACGGCCTGATCAACGTATTACGCCACGAAGGTGCCAAATATAACATCCGGCTGAACGCAATCTCTCCCTCGGCCTACACGCGGATGACGGAATCTTTGCTGCCGCCCGATATGGCGCCCTGGATGAAGCCCGAACTGGTGTCACCCATGGTTGCCTGGCTGTGCAGCGAAGAATGTGATCAGAACGGCGAGATCATGGCTGCCTCCGCAGGCGGATATGCCCGCGTCCAGTATTTCGTGACTGAGGGCGTTCAATTCGATCCGGCCGAACCGGTCAGCATCGAAATGGTCCGCGACTCCCTCGGCTCGATCCGAGATCTTTCCAACGTGAAGCCCTATTTCGGTATGATGGGCAACGTTGTCGACAAGCTGCGCGCCATGGGACGCGTGAAGTAGCTGTCAATCCGGCAACCAGCGGTTCAGCCGCTGGTTGCTGCTTCTGGGAACCTGGTGAGTGTCCGTTCGCCCCGGGGGCGTTTCTGGCCATGGCTTGTTTGCCATGACCTGGACCCCGGGGACTTGATGCGTTCGAACCCAGCCGAACCTCTGCCGGTTTCCGTTTGTCTTCAGTATGGGTTTACCCGGGCGGTATCCCGGACGCCGCGATGGGGCTAGGCTTCCCGCTCAGGAGGATTTCAGCATGCTTTTGCAACATCAAACTTGGCAAGAAGTCGAAACTTACTTGGTACGTTCGAAAGCGATTATCTTGCCCATCGGGTCAACCGAGCAACACGGTCCAAACGGATTAATCGGAACGGATGCCATCTGCGCCGAAGTCATCGCCCGCGGGGTTGGTGAGGCCGCCAATGCGATGGTCGGCCCGACGATCGGCGTCGGGATCGCGGTGCATCACATGGGTTTTGCAGGCACGATGACGGTGCGGCCATCGACCTTGATCGCAATTATGCATGATTACGTGCTGTCACTAGCGCGCCACGGCTTCCGGCGATTCTTTTTTATCAACGGTCATGGCGGTAACATCGCCACCGTTCAGGCCGGATTCTCCGAGATCTATGCTGCATTCGAGGGTGCGATTGGAATTCGCCGTGACGAGGAGCTTCGTTGTCGGCTGGCGAACTGGTGGGACGGCAAGGTGATGCACGACCTCGGCAAGGAGTTATTCGGGGACGATGAGGGGAGCCACGCAACGGCAAGTGAAGTGTCGGTCACCCAATTCGTGGAGCCGACAACAATCAAGCACGCCCTGATTGATCCGCCGCGGGCGCCAACGGGTCGCTTCCATGGGCCGGCGGACTACCGACGGCGTTTCCCGGACGGACGGATCGGATCCAATCCGGGCCTGGCGACGCCCGAAAAGGGGCAACGGTTTTATGATACGTCGATCCAGGAGCTAGCGAAGACCTATGCGAATTTCCTTGGCGAAAATGAATGAAGTTCCGACATCGGCCAACCGACGGCCTGGCGGGCTTCACATCGCACTGCTCGTCGCCGATCTCTGTCCAGGCGGGTAGTTCCAAAGCAATCCAGTCGCCAGCGTATTGAGCAGTCAGCAACCGGTTGTCTGAGCTGTGCCGCGACAGCTTAGCGTGCAAGAGGCTCCCGCATGGCACTGCGAACCGTGGGCGTTATGGCGGCGGCGAAGATCGGCTCCCAGGAGCGGATGTGCCAGCGCAGGAGACCAGCCGCGTCCTCCTCCTGTCGCCCTGATGAAGCGATGAAACCAAGAAGACGAACATGCTCCTGTGTGGAGGCGGCTTGTCGTTCATAGCCGGCCCGTGAGGCGATCCCGTATAGCCGCGTCTTATCCCGCAGGCCTATCAGCGGCTGATACCAGCGCTCGAGATTTTGCAAGATGCGATGACGCCCGCTTTGGCCGATAACACCCGCCAACCCTTGGTGTTGTAATAACTGCACATTGGGCGAGCATGGCAGGGCAAGGAAACCGTCCCGTATCGGGTTCAATCGAACGTGGGCCGTCGCCGGTTGGGTGCCTGATCCTCGTGCCCTGGCGCCGGCAAGAGCATTGTCGTTTCCTGGGCAGCACTAAGCTGCGGCGTTTGTCCAAACAGTTGGTCAACACTTGCTTTTTCATTCGCCGCGGCGGCAAGACCAAGCGCGGTTTGGTCGATCAGGAGCAAGAGGTCGCTGCCCTCACGTGCAAGACGATCGACCGCTTCTACATGGTCCCGCAGAACACCTTGTGCCCGGTCCACCGCTGCCTTGAGATGCGACTTGGCGCGCGACGCAACCGTTCGGCGAACTTGTTGGCGCAGTGGTGGGAAGAACATGCTGGCAATTACATAGCCTATAGCAAGCAAGATAGAAACGAGTTCAATAACTGTCAGAAACAGACCGGCAGGCTCATAATGTCCATTCAAGAAGTCCAGTCCGATACGGCCAACCGCGATGATCAAAATTGCGACGACGAGGGCCTCAACCACACACATGCTGGCTATGCCAGCCAGACGACGAAATGTGGGACGGTCGGCCCGGCTCGCAAGTTCAGCGGCAACGTTGAGCGGCAGCTCGGCCAGCTGGCGTTCAAGTTGAGCGATTCCGTCTGTCCAAGGCGTCCTCACCGATGCAAGTGCCAAGCGGGCTCCCGACGCGTCGCTTATGATCTGTTCAAAGGTATCCTTCAACAGGGTGATACTTCTGGTGCCGAACGCATAGCTGGTGAGGGACGAGGCAGACCCATGGTCCGTAGGACGGGATCCGTTCAGCATGAGCAGTCCCGCCCGCAACGATCCCGTGGCCGAAGCAACGCGATGGCGCGTTCTCGTCAATAATCCCAGCAGCCCCGGTATGGCGGGCCACGAGCCGGCCTCGATGCCGATTGGGTCGATGATGGAGGCGTCTACCCCAACGCCTTGCTGGGCCGTCTCGCCGCGGCTGACGAGGCGTTCAACCACCTCCGGCAGTAGCGGATGGCTCGACAGGGCACGTGGCGCTGCGTGTTTTATCGCGGCGGCCAAACGTCCCCATGCGGCACGTAGGCGGCGGTGGCGGATCGTCGCCGCGGTCGATTGGCTGATGCCCCTTTCCAGCCAGTCGCGTAGTACCGGAAGCTCGTTCTCGATGTCTGAGGCAATTGGCAAGGCGGAGACCTTGAAGATCAGTGCATCGGAAAACCCTTCCGTTATCAGAACATCGCGAAAATCAATTTCCAGCTCCCGGCGACGATCGCGGTGCAAACCGAGCGCTTCGCGATCCCACTTGTTCAACACAAACGCCATGGCTCGCTGTTGCCGCTGGTCAAGGATCCAGCGCGCGGATCGCATCACTTTATACTTTTCCGGTGAGGTCACGAACAGGACCAGGTCGGCGGCATGCACAAGACGCGTCGTCAGATCCTCGTGTTGCAGCCTGACGCTATCGATGTCCGGCGTATCAACCAGAACCTTGTGCCGAAGTTCGTCGCGGCGATGGCGCACGAGTTCGGTTTCCTGCTGGTCACGGTTGCCCAGCATGAGACTGTACTCGAGCAGCCGGGCCGGATCGTCCTGTTCGTGCACATACAGAACCGCGGCTCGGGTTGTTGCCCCAAGCCCTGGTGGGGATATATCGGCGCCGGCCAGAGCGTTAATGAGGCTCGACTTGCCGACCGCAGTTGGGCCGCACAGCATGACTACCAGAAGCGGGTCGTCCGGACGGTCGAGCCGCTCACCACGCGAGGCGGCGAGAATATCATTGAACTCTATCGCCGCGGCTTCTTCAATCTGTTCACGCTCGCGCAACTCTTCGACCCACCGCGCTGCTCGCGCCAGGATCTGGGAAGGATCCGGTTTGGTCATGGTGAGTGTGCTCCTGCGGCATGTTCAGTAATTCGTTGCAGGTGCAACAGATTGGCTTGGACGCGATCCAGCAGGTCGTGCTGGATATCCAGTGATCCCACCCGAGCCATCACCGCATGTCCGAGGTCGTTTAGAGGCGTAGAGTAAAGCTTCGCCGCAATTTCTCGTGCGTCGGCACGCAGCTTGTCCACAATAAGGCTTCGACGCTGTGCCACGTATCCTTCGACGGCGGATTCCGCGGCAACGCCGGTTGCGCCCAGCATCAACGGTGCGATCACAATCTGATCCAGCAGGTCGTGGCCAACATGGCCATGGCCGGGAATGAGGAAACCGATAAGCAATCCCCCAACGTCGGTGGAAACGCGGGCGGCTCGCAGCAGGTTGAGTACACCGGGCCTTCGTTTCAGGGCTTGCAGAATATCACGAGCCGCCGCTTTGATGTCGGCATCGCTTTGAATTATGTGCGCCATGGTGGCTTGGTTGAAATCATCGGCCAGCCGTGAAGCACCGTGATCCCATTCTTCGGCAAGCCGGTCCCAAAATGGATGGTGGCGGGGATTCCGCCGCTCCGTATCTATTCGTTGTTGGATCGCACGCAAGAGTGCACGATGGGCGGTTGCATAGGCTTTTGGCTCCGGCGCCAGATTGGCATCTTTCGCCGCCACCCCTTGGTCAGAAACCAGGCGCCACGCCCCTTTCAGGAGGTCGACAGGTATGCGCTGGACGGTGCGCAAAGTGCGGATGGCTATGCGCAACTGAGGGATATCGGGGTTCAAAAGTTCGAGCAACGCGACATTCAATTGCTTAAACGGATCAATAACCGTCGGCCCGGTGAGATATTCGTTTTCGTAGGTCGTAACGAAGGTGGCGACCCCGGCATCCACCGTAGCCTTCCAGGTGTTCTGGAAAGCAAGTTCCATGCGCGCCGGTTCCAGAACCTGGTCGATCCGGTTACAAACGAACCTTAAGGCCGCATAGGCTTGGCTCATTGTGTCCTGTGCTGGCAGGCTTGTAAGCACAGCCGCTCGCAACATCGCGGCTTCAGGGTGATCAGCGCCCCATAGATCGGCTTCCTCGCCATCGGCGAGGTATCGGAGCGCGGTCATCTGCATTGTCGGTGACGGAAGACCGAGCCTCTGCGCAACGGCAGGAAAGACATCGTCCGTCTGTTTGCGCATGATCGCGAGGCGATCTTTTTTCGGCGTTTTGTTCAGGCACCCGATGATCGGGATACCGGCCTCCGACAGATGAAACAGCCACTCCACGAGGTCGGCAACAGCGTATTTCTCAACGCTGGTAACATAGACAACGAGATCGGCGACAGCGGCCGCCTCAACAACGGCGGCCAGATAGCGGGTTGAGCCGACGGCGTCGCAGTCCGGCGAATCCCACAGTACAATGCCGGTTGGAAGGACGTCCGTCTGGATCTGCCGGATGGTGTAGTAATCGAATGTCTCGGGAAGCGATTGGTCCGCCGCCACTTCGGTGAATCGATTGAAAGCGTAAGGATTCCATGAAAACAAGGGTGGGGCTGTGGTGCTAAAGGCATGGGCCTGACGGGTATGACCACCTTCGGGGCTGGTATCAGTGATCGAGGCCGCGGCGAGAATATTCACCACAGTGCTTTTGCCGACGTTGTTGCCGCCGAACACCACGACGTGGCGTGGGCCATGGCGGTCGAACACAAGTCGAGCGACGCGGTTTCGGACAACAGCATCCACCAACAGCGTGTCGCGACGGAAACGGTCGGCTGCCTCGTCACTGCCCAGCAGGGTAGGAGCCAGCAAGCCCTGACCGTCGTCGGTCAGCAGACCAATCCTTGAATAGGCGCTGAGAAGCGTCCCTAAGTCTGTAACAATCGCTTTGAAAAGCGCTTCCCGCACCATGGCTCCTAACTACATTAGCCGGCTTTGCCGGCCCCTGTGGATGTACTTTGCTATTCCGCTCGCCGCCTCAATATTCCTGACGGCGGACATGACATCCCCCCTTATTCCCGGCTCAGCCGAGTACGGAGCCGTTGCGCGAAATTCTTATGTTCCGCATCTGGAAGACCCGCATTGCTGCCCCGCTCCGAAAGTTGCTCGATGAGTCGTGCGGCGATCAGTCCTCGATGTCCCCGCTGCCAATGATCCGCGGCATCCGCCTTCGCTATCCACCCCGGCAGAGGCAGCAGCAGCGCTGTCGCCAAGCCGTCAAGCAGTGGCTCGTAGGTGGCCCGCAGTGCCGCAAGTGTTTCCTCGGTTCCCAAACCAGCTTTCCAGGTTATGCCTGCTTCCAGGAGGCCCGCCTCCATACGCTCAAAGGTTGCATGTGGCAGACGATCGGTTCCTGTGTAGCGCGACGGGCCAATGCTGAACGACCGGGCCATCTCCACGATGACCTGCCGCGCCATGGCAAAGGTCATCCGAGCCTGCAGGGGCTGCAAATCCTCGACGCCCACCAAGATCAGCGCGCAACTATCCATGACCGAGGTCAGGGCCCCCAACCAGGATTGGTTGTCGTGCTGCGAGCGATAATAAACCAGCATCGGATAGGACAGATGACTTTCGAGCAACTCCGAACACCAAATTTCCCACTCCCGCAGCAGGTCTTCCAGCTTGTCCAGCCCGCCAGACTCAGCATGGCGGATTAGCATTGTAGTCGCCGTTGGCGGTGATCCGGCACGAGCATCGAGCTGGATCACATGTGCCTCCCGACGGGAGAATAGTTGATACAGGACTGGCAGATAGCCAATCACGACGGCGATAAACCCGATACCGGTGCCGGCCTCGATAACCGTCACGACCCGAGCCGCACCGGCGCGCGGTACGACGTCACCGTAGCCCAGCGTGAAGAAGGTCACGCCGCTCATGTAAATCTGCTCGCCAACCGGCGAGATGGCGGTATTGCCCTGCAGTGCCCACTCCAGCAGTCCGAATCCGCAGATCAATGTCAAAGCCCAGATTGCGAACAGCACGACCATCGACAGCGCGCCGAACACGCTTAGGAAACGCTCGCGTCGCATGCCTGGCGGCAGGCGACTTGCCAGGATGCTCCACCCTTTCCAAGCGTGGTCGAAATAGAAGCGGGTCAGCCGAACGTGGCGATGGACGCGACGTGGCAGCAACATGACCTCGAAAGCGTCTTGCAGGACAATGAGCACCAAGGCGACCCCGAACAGGCCAGTAATCCAGGGCAAAAGGGTCTCCTTCCTTGTTGTTCCAATAGCACAGAACCCGCCTAATTCGGCGCTCCGTCGCGATCAGGCCTCGCGGCGGCACTGACTGGTATGGTCGACCCTCATCGTGTCTGCTGCATTTGGGACCTCCGTCTCATGCGTCATAATCAGCGGCGCAGCAATGGGCTCGCCACGGCTTTGAGATACGCATTCCCGGCTTCATCGCGGAGCGCTGGCAATTGCGATTTTCGGTTCAAAATGAACCGAAGACAGCTGCGCTTTTCGCAGCAGGATGCAATACCGTGTCAGTGAATAGCTTGAATCGTGATGTTATCCCGCAAAAACTCTGAAACGTGATCTACACCGACCAAACCTATTCTATTTCCCAGCGTAATGGTGTCTGAGATGCGGCGTCGGCCGCCAGGAGGATCCATGCCCGCAGGCAATTTGCTCTATTACGCTCTCGTTGCTCTTGTCATCGCTCTTATCGCGGCTTTTCTTGGGTTCGGCGGCATTGCCGGCACGGCGGCGGGGATTGCGCAAATTCTATTCTATGTGTTCCTCGTCATATTCCTTGTTGTGATCATCATGAACTTTCTGGGGCGACGCAGGGGACCTCTACCCTGAATCCAGCCATGGTTGGATGATTTGGGCCGCCGCGACCCCTGTCGCCAGAGGTGCGGCGGTTTGAACCAGTGCTCAGCAATCGCGCTGCAGTGCTATCCTCGCTTTAGCCAAGCAGCTTGTCGGAGGACGCTGCGCCGGAGGTTGCGGCGATGAGGGAACGGGCAGCATACGAGTTGCGGCCGAAGCAGGAGACAGCCCCAAAAGCAACCGCATCGGTTCAGAGTATTTTGATCTTGTAATATGAGTTCCTGTCCAGTGTCCGACCATGGCTGGCGGTGATGGTTACTTGGCTGGCCGCTGCCCCAGATGGACCTGCGCAGCGATGATCAACCTGGCCGCGGCTCCCGTTATTTTCGGCAATGCTTGCCTCTTGCCGCGCGAGATGCAACGGGGGCAAACAGAGTCTGCAACTGGGAGTGTAAGCGGTGCTGGATCGGGTCATGCTGACAAACGACGACGGGATCGATGCGCCCGGCATGCAGGTGCTTGAGGAGATTGCCGCGCAGATTGCCAACGAGGTGTGGGTCGTTGCGCCGGAACATGATCAAAGCGGCCAGTCGCATGCTATTAGCTTGCATCATGCCTTGCGGGTCAGCGAACGGGGCGTACGTCGGTTTGGTGTCACCGGCACACCGGGGGACTGCGCGGCGATGGGCCTTTGCCACATCATGAAGGATGCGCCACCTCAACTGGTGCTGTCGGGGGTCAACCGAGGGCTGAACCTAGGGATGGAGACGGTATTTTCCGGTACTGTCGGTGGCGCAATGACGGCAATGATGCTGGGCGTCCCGGCGCTGGCGCTGAGCCAGGCATTTGTTCGGCGTGATGCTGTGCCATGGGACACGGCCCGGACGCTGGGTGCTGAAACCATCCGCCGGCTTTGGGCCATGGGCTGGGGAAAGAGTGCCGTTTTGAACATCAATTTTCCACCTGTGCCAGCGGAGGAGGCGGGGCCGATGACACTGGCGCGCCAGGGCGAGGGGGCTGTGGCCGGCATGCATGTTGATACGCGCGTTGATCCTCGGGGGATGTCGTACTACTGGCTGAACTTCAAGCGAGGCGACATTCGGCAAGGGCCGGAAAGCGATTATAGTGCGATGAGGGCTGGAAAGATCGTCGTGACCCCGCTGCGATACGACCGAACGGATGATGAAGCGTATGACGGGCTCGCGGCGCACCTGCCGCGATTCGGGTTATAGGCCCCCGGTGACGTCGATCGTCAGGCCGGTGACGAAGTCGGCGTCGGAGGAGGCGAGGAAACAAATGACCTTGGCTTGATCGGATGCTTCGGCAACACGACGCAGGGGCGTCGACGTGATCTGCGCCGCCTGGGCCTCCGGCGAACGCTGATTCCAATGTGGCGTGATCCGCTCAGTCAGGGTCAGGCTTGGCGCAATGGCATTGATATTGATGCCGAACGGTCCGAGTTCGAAGGACAGCTTTCGGGTAAATGCGATGATGCCGCCCTTGGCGGCGGCATAGGCCGAACCGCTGGCCACGCTGGTGCCGCGGCCGGCGATCGAGGCCAGGTTGACGATCTTGCCGGCCATCTGCTGTTTCATCAACGGCACGACGGCGTGGGTGAACAGAAACGTGCCGTTCAGATTGAAGTTGATCACGCGTTGCCAGTCGTCGAGTGAGTGTTCCTCAACGTTACCAGATGGCTTCGAAATGATCGTGCTGCCGCCGACTGCATTTACCAGGATGTCTATACGTCCGAACTCCCGTGCCACACTCTCCACAACCGCGTCGACCTGGCTTTGGTCAAGGGCGTCGCACAGGCGTGGATGGGCTGTGGGACCCAGCGTGGCGACGAGTGAATCAAGTCGTTCAGCGTGATTGTCGACGCAAATGACGATGGCGCCTTCCCTCGCCATGATCGCCGCGGTTGCTCGGCCGATGCCGTTGGCGGCCGCGGTGATCAAGGCAACTTTATTGTCGAAACGCATTTTTGGCGTCCTGCTCAGTTCAGCCGGGCGGCCTGGGCCATGACCTCAACCGCCTCGGGCTGGCGGGACCGGACAGTGATGCTGGTCGCGCCGGATTCTTCCCAGGCGCGGAAGCGTTTCCGAATGCGATCCGCCGGGCCGACCAGCGACTTCAAATCGACCCATTCGTCCGGAACGGCGGCGGTGGCTTCTTCCTTGCGATGGGCGAGGTAGAGTTCCTGGATACGATTGGCGGCCTCGGCGAAGCCACGGCGGATCATTTGTTCCTTGTGAAAATTTTTGTCCTTGTGACCCATGCCGCCGACATAGAGTGCAACCTCGGGCTTCAGCTTTGCCAGGGCGGCTTTGACGTCGTTGGCGACTTCAACGTGGATTGATGCCTGGATCTCAAAATCCTTCAGGCTCTTGCCGTTGCCGGCGCGGCGGAAACCCTCCTGCAGCCAGGGCCCATACTCCTCCATGCAACCGGGGACGAAGCCCATTGGCAGCCAGCCGTCAGCAACCTCCGCGGTCAGCTTCACGGTCGTTTCACTGCCGGTAGCCAGGTAGATCGGGATGTCGGGGTTCATGTGCAGGATGGATTTCAACGGCTTGCCTACGCCGGCAGCGCCCTCGCCGATGTAGGGCAGGCTGATTTCCCGGCCGTCGTGCGTCACGGGCTCCTGGCGCTTAAAGATTTTGCGCATGATGGCGACGTAATCCTTCAGCCGGTAGTACGGCCGTCCCCATGGCTGGCCATACCAGCCCTCGACGATCTGCGGACCCGAGACGCCAAGGCCGGCGATGAATCGGCCGCCGCCGGCAAGGGCGTCGATCGTTCCCGCGCACATCGCGGCATTGGCCGGAGTGCGAGCGGCCAATTGCATGATCCCGGTGCCGAGGCGGATTTTTTTCGTGACAGCGGCGAGGAAGGCCAGTGGGGTGATTGCGTCGGAACCGTAGGCCTCGGCACTCCAGACCGAGTCGTAACCGAGTTCCTCGGCGCGTTGAACGAGCGCGACCGGCAGGTCCATGTGTGCCTTCGAATAGCCGATCGAGAGACCTAGTTTCATAATGAAGCTCCATATGGGATCGGCAGGCCGAGGTTCGCGCGCAGCGTCACGCCAACACTACGCACAGAGCCGTCGGCGATAAGCCGCAAGGTGTCGGGTCCTTGGGGCCGGCGGCCTTGAAAGGCCAATAGCGACGCGCGTCTGGAGGTCATCATGGCGAAATCCTCCTTCAACCGGCGGCGGTCAGGTGTTCCTTTTCCGCCATCCGCTGCTTCAGTTGTTCCGGCGTCATCCGGACGATGTCCTCGTTCTGATGCGCATAGAGATCGTATCGTTCGGTATCCAGATCCTCCAGCTTGATCCGACCGGCCAGCACGTCCTGCTTCCAGGCATCCTGGATTGCCTGACGGCCGTGGAATTCGGGCATCACCTCGCGCGCGAACAGGTCGAGACTTTCGCAGATATCCTGGTGGCTGGTCTTGCCGGCCTGGTTCAGCAGGATGACCTGGTCGACGTGGGCCTCCTCGAACTGGCGAAGCCGCTTGCGGATGGTTTGAGGCGATCCGATCAGGCCGTTGCGTAACGCAGCCTGCGCTTTTTCGGTGTGGCGCCAATCCTGATATTCGCGCCAAAGATCGCCCTTGCCGGGGGCATCGACACCCTTGCGGCCGTAATAGCCGAGGGCGAAGATGAAAAAGGTCCAGCCGGCCGCTTTTTCCAGCGCTTCCTCGTCCGTTGGGGCGCACATGAAACCATTGACGATGGCGACGTTGGGATTGGTCGCATAGTCGGTCAGCCGACGTGGCTGGTGTAAATACATATTGTAATACTTATGCACCCATGCTCGGGCGGCATCCGGTGAGACAAAACTAAATCCCAGCGCGCCCATGCCCCACTGACCGGCCTCCCCGATGGTGCGGATGTTGGAGCAGGCGACCCAGAGCGGCGGATGCGGTTTCTGATATGGCTTCGGCACAACGTTGCGGGCCGGAAAGTCGTGGTATTTCCCGTGGAACTCCCAGCTGTCCTGGGTGAACATCGGAACGATGGCCTGCACGGCTTCTTCCCAGCGGTCGCGCTTGTCGCGCACGCGTACGCTGAATGGGTGCAGTTCGGCCGGACCAGCGCCCTCACCCATACCGAGTTCAACCCGCCCGCCGGAGATCAGGTCAAGTGTCGAGACGCGTTCGGCTACCCGATGGGGTTGGTTGGTAGTCAGCTGGATGATGCCGTGGCCCAACCGTATGTGCTTGGTGCGCTGGCTGGCGGCAGCGAGGAAAACCTCGGGAGCGGACGAATGGGAATATTCTTCCAGGAAGTGATGTTCCACCTCCCACATGTAATCGTAGCCTAGGCGATCAGCGAGTTCGACCTGCGTGAGCGAGTTTTGGAACAGCTGATATTCGCTGTCCGTGGTCCACGGGCGCGGCAGTTGATGCTCATAGAAAACACCGAATTTCATGGACATTCTCCCTGCGGACCACGGTTACACCCGCCCCGGCCAGCGTCAAGATTGCACGCAGTCCAGCGTTGTCTGGCGGTAAAACCGGTTGCGTGCGTGGGTGCGGTTTGCGTTCCAGCCTGCGGCCGTCTGTGTCAGAGCAATTGGCCGCCATCGACGACGATTGTCTGGCCGGTGACCCAGGACGCCAGTGGGGAGGCCAGGAACATCACGACATTGGCAACTTCCTCGGGCTTGCCCAGTCGGCCGAACGGGATCGAGTTCAGCACGGCACCATATAGCTTGGGATTGTCGGTCTTACGCCGGTCCCAGACCCCGCCGGGAAATTCGATCGAGCCAGGGGCAATCCCATTCACCCTGATCCCATGCCGCGCGTACATCGCTGCCTGGGTATTGGTGTAGTGGATAGCCGCCGCCTTGATCGCGCCGTATGGCGGCTGCCGAGCGGCAGAACGAAGGGCGGAAATCGAGGAGGTGTTGACGACGCAGCCCTTCGATTCCTGCAGGAATGGCAGGGCGGATTGGGTCGCGTGGACGATGGCCAGCATGTCGATCGCCAGGCTGGCCATCCAAGAGGCCTCGTCATCGGCAGATCCGAAAGCTGATGCGTTGTTCACCAGCACATCGATGCCGCCCAGGGTTGCGGCGGCTTCAGCGATATAGGTTTTGATCGCATCCTGGTTGCCCAGGTCGACCGAAGCGGCGTGGACCGTCTTGCCGAACGCCGCAATCTCCTGGCGGGTGTCTTGCAGGGTTTCCGCCCCGCGGGCGCAGATCGAAACCGCCGCACCCGCTGCGGCCATGCCCAGCGCGATAGCCCGACCGATGCCGCGGCTGCCACCGCAAATGACGACCTTTCGGCCGGTGAAGTCGAAGCTCATGGCGATCTCTCCCGTTGCAAGGGCGGGATCGAACACGGAGTTGAGGTGTTTCGCAACGGCGCGAAGCGGATCAATAGGGGTCGCGCGTCGTCACCTCGGGATCGCCAACGCTGCAGATCGCGGGCTCAACGCGAACAAGGGGCGCTTTGGGGGTCACCCGCCGCCGCGGGCGAGCCGGCTCGATCATGTTGGTGTCGACCGGAGATGGGCCGAAGCGCCACGCGATGTCGTCGTGGAACCGCGCGAGGTTGGCCAGATGGGCGCGACGCGCGCTCTGCCGAACCTCCAGTTGGGCCGAGGTCAGGGGCGTGTCGGACAAGGCGCGCAGTCGGTGGGGGGTTAGCGCGTCGATCGCTTCCCCCAGGGAGGCGCGACCGCGGCTGATCGCTGAAAAGCCGCCATGTGTCCGCACGACGCCGCCCGCATCGGCACGTGCCTGGTAAAGCAGGCGGTCGTCGGCAAGCCAGGTCACGATGCCATTGGCGGCTGGTTCGAAGGCTTGGCGGACGGAGCCTGAAAAGCTGCCGGCTGCCCCGCCTGAAAAGAATCCGCGGTTGCAGAAATCGGCCACGGCCACGCCCTCAATCGTGTAGGTGGAGGCAGCGCCCTGGCACGGGCCGCATACGTCTCTTAGATACTCGACGGTCGCTTGGCCGGGCATGGGCGATGGGCCTGGGTCGCGTGCCGATCCTGATGGATTGGCAAGCATGCGCAGCAGCAGGTGACTCGCGGCAAGTGACCAGTTTGGTCCGTATGCGACCACGATATAAGGTGTGTCGTCGTCGCGTGTGCGGTGGAATCCGAAGGCTGCAGGGTGATCGAGATCGTCGCGGACAATAATTGGCACGCAACCGGCGGGCATCGCGTTGAAGGCCGTGGCGACGACGAGGGCATTCACGCCCCACTCGGGCAGGAAATCCCGCGTCACCTGGGCTTGCAATGCCGCTGCGACGGCACCGAGTTCATCCCGGCGAACCTGGCCCATCGGCGTTGTCAGCGCGATATAATAAGACTGCATCCCAACCCCCTACCGGTTTCTCAATTCGGCGACAGTCAGGTTGAACCAAAGCCGTCATGCCAACGTGATTTGGTTTCATTCCGAGCGGTAAGCCATGATTGGATGGTCAGGTCGGCACGTTTCGATCGTCGGTTAGGCGCTCGATTTCCGGCACCGCGCGTTCATGTCCAGTGGGGCATGCACATAGCTTGGTCATTCGGGATTCGGGATTAGGTCAGTTCCAGCACGTTACCAGCGAGGCACCCCTGCGTGTACCGCCAGATTTTTGGCTACATCCCTTCCAACGTGGTTCCGGCGATCGTTTCGGTCCTTATGGTCTATGCGTACACGAGACTGCTCTCGCCGGAGGCGTTCGGTAGCTACAGTTACGTATTCTCAGCTGTGCTGGTGCTGCAGACGTCGCTGTTCTACGCATTGCCGATCGCCGTTATGCGGTTTTTCCCGGGGGCTGACCGGGACGGGCGACGAGGCGGTCTGCTGAAAGAAGCCTATCTCGTTTTCTATGGGTTATCCGCCCTGATCGTCCTGGCGGGCGTCGTGCTGGAGATGCTGCTGCCTTTGCCGGCGGAATATCGCATCGCGGCCTGGCTGGCAGTCCCGATGCTGCTGTTTCGCTCGCTGGTGCAGCTTAATCAGGCAGTGAACCGTTCGGGTAACCAGATGGCGCGCTACAACACCATCGAGTGTATGCACGCCGTCTTGGGTTTCGGGTTTGGGTTGGCTGCGCTGTATATCGTGGGACATGGGCCGGAGGCCATTATTCTTGGCCTGATGCTGGCTGCGCTCATCTGCTCATCGATTGATGTGCGGTTGCTGACGTCGCCGTTCCGCCGGAATGCCGGGGAGCTTGATCGGGCCGAACTGGTGCGGCTGGTTGAGTATGCGTGGCCGCTGGTCGCGGTGGCGGCAACATCGGTCATCCTGCAGAACAGTGATCGGTTCCTGCTGGGGTCGCTGGCAGGTACGGGCGTGCTGGGAATTTTTGCGGTTGCCTACAATCTGGTGGAGCGGCCGACGACCCTGATCTGCTCCTCCATCTCGACCGCCACATTTCCTTTGGTTGTTCAGGTATTGGAGAACCAGGGACGCGAAGCGGCGAGGCTGCAGGCGGGCCGCAACGGGATCGCCTTGTTGTTGGTGACGTTGCCAGCCTGTGCCGGCCTTGCGCTGACGGCCGATTATATCGCGGCCACCCTGGTAGGGCCGGAGTTCCGAGCGGGGGTTGCGGCGCTGCTGCCGATCATGAGCTTGACCGCGCTGGCGCGTGGGATACGGGCACATTTCATCGATCACGCGTTCCATCTGTCCGGTCGTCCGCTGCTGATGCTATGGACCTACGGCCCCGCCACGATAGCCAACATCGCGCTGAATCTGTATGCCGTGCCACACTATGGCATGATGGGCGCGGCGTGGACGGCGCTGGCGTGTCAGGGTTCGACCGTTGTGGTGGGCTGGTTCCTGGGAACCTCCCTGTTTCCGGTCTGGTTGCCGATCGGCCAGGTGATTGCCAGCGTGCTGGCGATCGTGCCGATGTCCATCGCGTTGGTGTTGGTCCGGTTTCAGCTCAACTGGTTGGGTCTGTTCGAGGCGATCGCGCTTGGCGCCATGATCTACGCGGTCACTGTCATTGTGTTGGATGTCGCGGGACTTCGGTCGATCGCGCTGGCGCGACTGCGCCCAAAAATGCCGGCGTTGACCGATTAGGGCGATATCACCCGGACTGGAACAGGTCGGGCAGTAAGATCGCTCGCTCAGGCTGGCGGATGGCGCTCAGGACTTGATGTTCCATTCCATGCGATAGCTGTCTTCCTGCCGGCGTGACTGTATGCCTTCATGGGCGCCTTCATCGCAGGAGGGGTTTGATGCATCATGAATGGCGCATGTTGCGCGCGGATGAGCTGCGCGAGCAGGCACAACAGGATGCGATCGTCATCCTGCCGATTGCTTCGCTGGAACAGCACGGACCGCATCTGCCGGTTGAGGTGGACTCGATCCTCGGCGAGACCGTCGCGGTCCGCACAGCGCAGAAGGCGCTGGCGAAAGGTCAGCCGGCGCTGGTGCTGCCGGTGATCTGGACCGGGCTATCGGAACACCACATGAGTTTCGGCGGGACCATAACGCTGGATAATGCAACGTTTGCCGCGTTGATCGAGGGCGTTGTGCGGTCAGTGCTGCGGCATGGGTTCCGCCGCGTGGTGCTGCTGAACGCCCATGGCGGCAACGAGAATGCACTGCGCAGCATCACGGATGATCTGACCCCGAAACTGGGGGTGCCGATCGTGCAATTCACCTACTGGTATGCAGCGGCGGTCGCGATCGCGAAGATCCTTGAAACCCAAGGCGGCCTGCAACATGCCTGTGAGGCAGAGACGGCAATGATGATGGCGGTGCGTCCTGACCTGGTGGCAGTGGAGCGGATCCCTCTCGCCCGGTCGAACACGACGCCCGATGTCGTCGATGTGGCCGGCGGCGGCGTCTATATGTGGCGGAGCATCGGCAGCCGGTCGGGATCGGGCGTCATCGGAAATCCGGAGGCCGCAACGCCGGAGAAGGGCGAGGCGTTGTTCGAAGCGATTGCCTCGGCGCTGGCGGACAAGCTCTGCAATCCGGAACTTTGGGGGTTGCCCTGGATGTCCGAAGCAATGCGATAGGGTTTGCGAGCCCAGCATGTGGCCGGCTGTTGTCCGGCCTTGTTCCGTGCTTACGATACCAGCCAGCGACAGCCAGGGAGCGCGCATGACCATCAAATTTTTCGTCAATGGTGAAGCCAGCGAAATCGATGCGCGTCCCGATACGCCGCTGCTGGACGTGCTGCGCAACCACCTCGACCTGAAGGGCTCACGGTACGGCTGCGGGTTGGAACAGTGCGGGGCATGCATGGTGCTGATCGACGGGGCCCCCGAATGTGCCTGTAGCCGCGAAGTTGGAACGGTTGCCGGGCGCGCGGTGACAACGATCGAGGGGCTGGGCACGCCGGAGAAGCTGCACCCGATCCAACAAGCATTCCTGGAGGAGCAGGCCGGACAATGCGGGTATTGTCTTTCCGGCATCATCATAAGCGCGAAAGCGCTGCTTGACCGCAATCCCAGCCCGACCCGGCCTGACATCGTAGCGGCACTCGACAAGCATCTATGCCGCTGCGGCACCCACACAAGAATTATCTGCGCCGTGCAAAAAGCGGCCCGGATGGGAGCCACGGCATGAGCGGCACCGGCATGAGCGGCACCGGCATGAGCGGCACCGGCATGGGCGGCACTGGAATTACCGACACCCTGCCCCTCAGCATTCAGAACAACCGCCGGTTGGACAAATGGCTGCAATTTCGGCCGGGTCGCAGGGTGAAGCTTGCTGTCGGCAAGGTGGAGATCGGCCAGGGTGTGCTGACCGCTCTTACCCAGATCGCGGCTGAGGAACTGGATGTAGCGCTTGATCGGATCGACATCCTGTCCGGTGACACCGCCGATGCTCCCGACGAGGGGTCAACGAGCTCCAGCCAATCGATCGAAATGTCGGGCCGGTCGGTGCGGCTGATCAGCGCAGAGCTGAGGGCGCGGGTGCTGACCCGGCTGGCGCAGCGGCTGAATTGCGCGGCGACGGACCTGTCCATCGAGGACGGTGTGTTTCTGCAGGACGGCAATCCGACGGGGCACGACTACTGGAGCTTTTCCGGCGCTGAGGATTTCGTTCAGGAAATCACCGGCAGCGCACAGCCCAAGGCGCCGTCGGCCTACCGGGTGGTTGGACGGCCGGTGCCACGACGCGACCTGGTTGCCAAGGTGAGTGGCGCTGCATTCATCCAGGACATGGTCCGGCCTGATCTGCTCCATGCGCGGACCCTGCGACAGCCGTCTCGTGATGCCCAACTGGCAAGCCTTGACGAGGCAGCGGTGTGCAAGGCCGCGGGTGGTCCGATTCGAATAGTGCGTGTCGGCGATTTTGTGGCGTTCGTGGGACCGGACGAAACCGCCGTGCAGCGGGCCGCGGTCGCCGCCCCTTCACATGCGCAGTGGACGGGCGTGCGCCAGCTCAGTCCGTTGCAGCAGGAGGCTGCCTGGTTTCGGGACCAGCCGGCCGATGACCGGCACATTGGCGATCCGTTACCGGCAGCGCCGACCGGCACCGTAGTGAGCGAAACCTATGCGCGCCCGTTCGTCGCCCATGCCGCGCTGGCGCCATCCTGCGCGTTGGCGGAATATCGTGATGAGCACCTGTCGGTCTGGTCGCACACCCAGGGCGTTTATCCGCTGCGCAACAGCCTGGCGGATATCCTGGGCCTGTCGCGCGATCGGGTAACCGTCCGGCACGCCCATGGGGCAGGTTGCTACGGCCATAACGGTGCGGACGATGCGGCGTTGGACGCCGCGATCATCGCGCTGCAGATCCCCGGACATTGCATTCGAATACAATGGCGGCGGGAGGAGGAGTTCGGCTTCGAGCCGGTCAGCACCGCGCACATGACCCGTATCCAGGCGGTGCTGGACGATGCCGGCAGGCCGATCGACTGGACCGTGGAGGTATGGGCAGGATCGCACGTGCAGCGGCCGGTGTTCGGCGGCACGATGCTGGCGCACGAGGCGCTGCCAAACAAACCGCCACCGGCCAAGCCCAATGATCCGACCGAGGCCAATGGTGGTGGCGGTACGCGCAACGGCTTCCCGATGTATGACATTGCCGCCAAGCGCGTTATCCATCACCTGGCCCTCGCGACGCCGGTGCGGACGTCGTCGCTGCGTGGGCTTGGGGCTCTACCGAATGTATTCGCGCTTGAGTGCTTCATGGACGAGCTGGCGGACCGGGCCGGGGTGGATCCGGTGGCGTACCGTCTTTCGCTGCTGTCCGATCCACGAGCCCGATATCTGGTGGAGAATGTGGCTGAACGCTGCGGCTGGGCCTCGCGTGGGCCTGCAGGCAGCGGGCGTGGTCTCGGCCTGGCGTGGAGTCGCTACAAGAACAAGGCAGCCTACGCCTGTGTCGCGGTCGAACTGTGTGTCGATCAGGATATTACCCTGCGCCGGGTCTGGTGCGCGGCTGACGCGGGGCTGGTGATCAACCCCGATGGTGCGCGCAACCAGCTGGAGGGTGGCATCATCCACGCCGCCAGCATGACGCTGAAGGAACAGGTGACCCTGGACGGCGACGGGATAACCTCATTGGACTGGGACCATTACCCGATCCTGAAATTCTCCGAAGTCCCGGAAATCGAGGCGATCATTGTACATAATCCGGATCAACCGACGCTTGGAATGGGCGAATGCACGTTTGGCCCGACAGCCGCCGCCATCGGCAATGCGGTTGCCCACGCGCTGGGCGTACGAATCCGCGAGATGCCGCTGACCCGCGAGCGTATTGCCGCGGCGCTGGTTCGTTAGTTCGAACCGCGCGGCGATGTTTCGGATCGATGTAGTTGCCGCGTTGACCGGCCAATAATGGAAGGCTAATCACCGCCGACGGCGCGGCGCCGCCGTTAGGCTCAACAAGGGCGCCGATAGAACTGGAGCGAGGCGTGAGAGACGTTCGCGACGCGCTGATGGTAGCGCGTAACTCAGACGGAAAACTGGTGCGTCGGCCTATGTCGCCGCACCTGCAGATTTATCGCTGGCCAATCACCATGGCGACTTCGATCCTGCATCGGGTAACCGGGTGCGCGGTCGGAGTAGGCACATTGTTGCTGACCTGGTGGCTGGTGGCGGCGGCGACGTCCGACCAGGCGTTCGACACCGCGCAGTGGTTCATTGGTTCAGCGATTGGGCTGTTTTGCCTGTTCGGCTGGACGGTGGCGCTGATGTACCACTTCTTCAATGGCATCCGCCATTTGGGCTGGGATGTCGGCATCGGGTTCGAGAAGCAGGAATATATGGTTTCTTCCTGGGTCGTGCTGATCGCAACTGCCGCCAGTTCGGTGCTGATCTGGGTGGTTGGTCTGTGGGTTTGGTAGGAGCGATCGATGCCGGAAACACCTGAAGTCGATGTTCTTCGCTCGCCACTCGGGCGCGCGCGGGGCTTAGGCTCCGCCCATGCCGGCTACCACCACTGGTGGGTCGAGCGGGTCGAGGCGGTGGCCCTGGTACCGCTGACGATCTGGTTCATCTTCGCGTTGTTGCACCTGGTCGGAGCGTCGCATCAGGCGGTTATCGACTGGCTGTCGTCACCATTGTCCATGGTGTTGATGCTTCTGTTGATCGTCGCGACGTTTCATCACCTCAGCCTGGGTGTGCAATCGGTTCTGGATGACTATGTCCACCAGCCGACTGCCAAGATGTGGTCGATTTTCGCCGTAAAGGGTGCATGTCTGGTGCTGGCACTGCTGTGTATCGTGTCGGTGCTGAGGATCGGGCTTTAGGCCCAGAGGAAGAACGCGATGAATGCGATCACGATGCCCTCGTCACGAGCCTACAACATCATAGACCACACCTACGATGTGGTGGTCGTGGGTGCCGGCGGGTCCGGACTGCGAGCAACGTTCGGAATGGGTGCATCCGGCCTCAAGACGGCCTGCATCACCAAAGTGTTCCCGACCCGCAGCCATACCGTCGCAGCGCAGGGCGGCATCGGTGCGGCGCTCGGCAACATGGGCGAGGACGACTGGCGCTGGCACATGTACGACACCGTAAAGGGTTCGGACTGGCTGGGCGACCAGGACGCCATCGAATACATGTGCCGCGAGGCGATTCCGGCGGTTTATGAGCTGGAACACTATGGCGTTCCATTCAGCCGGACGGAGGATGGTCGTATCTACCAGCGTCCGTTCGGCGGCCATATGAAGGAGTACGGTAAGGAACCCGCCATGCGGGCCTGTGCGGCGGCGGACCGCACCGGTCATGCCATCCTCCATACGCTGTATCAGCAGAGCCTGAAGCACAACGCGGAATTCTTCATAGAGTATTTCGCGCTGGACCTGATCATGGATGAGGAAGGCGCCTGCCGTGGTGTGATGGCCTGGAACCTGGAAGACGGCAGCATTCATCGCTTCAGGGCGCAGACGGTGGTTTTGGCGACGGGTGGTTACGGACGGGCCTATCTGTCCTGCACCTCGGCGCATACCTGTACCGGCGACGGCACAGGCATGGTGCTGCGCGCCGGGCTGCCGGCTCAGGATATGGAGTTCGTGCAGTTCCACCCAACCGGGATTTTCCCGGCCGGGTGCCTGATCACGGAAGGTGCCCGGGGCGAGGGTGGCTATCTGACCAACGCCGAGGGTGAGCGGTTCATGGAGCGGTACGCGCCAACTGCGAAGGACCTGGCGAGCCGCGATGTGGTGTCCCGGTCGATGACGATGGAAATCAATGATGGACGCGGTTGTGGTCCGAACAAGGATCACATCATGCTGCACCTGGAGCATCTGGGTGCGGCATTGCTGCATGAGCGGCTGCCGGGCATCTCAGAGACCGCGAAGGTGTTTGCCGGAGTCGAGGTGACCAAGGAACCGATCCCCGTGCTGCCAACCGTACATTATAATATGGGCGGCGTTCCGACGAATGTGCATACCGAGGTATTGCGCCCGACCAAGGACGATCCGGATGCAACAGTCCGTGGTTTGATGGCAGTAGGTGAGGCAGCGTGCGTGTCGGTGCATGGCGCCAACCGCTTGGGCACCAATTCACTGTTGGATCTGGTGGTGTTCGGCCGTGCCGCGGCCCATCGGGCCGCAGAGACGATCAGGCCGGGGGCTAGCCAGGCTCCGTTGCCGGCGAAAGCCGGCGAGGCGTCGCTGGACCGGTTCGACCGGACACGGCACGCCAAGGGCGGCACGCGCGTAGCTGATCTCAGAATGGATATGCAGCGCTCGATGCAGGGGCACGCGGCGGTCTTCCGCACCTCCAAGAGCATGATCGAGGGTGTCGAGAAGATAAAGAAGGTCTGGAGCGGGATGACCGACATGTCGGTGTCTGACCGAAGCCTGGTGTGGAACAGCGACCTCATGGAGGCGCTGGAGCTGCACAACCTGATGGGCAATGCGATGACCACGATGGTAGGTGCCGAAGCCCGAACCGAGAGCCGTGGCGCACATGCGCATGACGACTATCCGGACCGTGATGACGTGAACTGGATGAAGCACACATTGGCGTGGTGCGATGAAAACGGCAGCGTAGAGCTGGGTTATCGTCCGGTGAAGATGCAGACGCTGACGAACGAAGTGTCCGTGTTCCCGCCAAGAAAGCGGGTTTACTAGGTCCATCGTCGCGTTTTTTCCTAGGATCCGAATCCATGGTTGAATTTGCCCTCCCGAAGAACAGCCGCATAGGCACGGGACAGACCTTCAAGGCGCCGGCGGGCGCCAAGCGCGTGCGGGACTTCAAGATCTACCGCTGGAACCCTGATGACGGGCAAAACCCCCGCATGGACACCTACCAGCTCGATCTTGATGCCTGTGGGCCGATGGTGTTGGACGCACTGATCAAGATCAAGAACGAGGTCGATTCGACGCTGACCTTTCGGCGATCCTGCCGCGAAGGGATCTGCGGATCCTGCGCGATGAACATCGACGGCAACAACACGCTGGCCTGCTTGAAGCCGATCGAGGATGTGAAGGGCGCCATCAAGATCAATCCATTGCCGCATATGCCGGTGGTCAAGGATCTTATTCCCGACCTGTCGCTGGCCTATGCCCAGCTTAGGTCGGTGAAGCCCTGGATGCAGTCCGAGACACCTCCCCCGCCGGATGGGGAGCGGCTGCAGAGTAAAGCCGAGCGCTCCAAGTTGGATGGCATGTGGGAGTGTATCCTGTGCTTCTGCTGCTCAACATCCTGCCCCAGTTACTGGTGGAACGGCGATCGCTATCTGGGTCCGGCGGTGTTGTTGCAGGCGTATCGATGGATTGCAGACTCGCGTGATGAAGCAACCGGAGAGCGCCTTGATGAGTTGGAAGACCCGTTCAAGTTGTATCGCTGCCACACTATCATGAATTGCACTGATACTTGTCCGAAGGGATTGAACCCGGCAAAGGCGATTGGTACGATTAAGCAGCTGATTGCCGAACGTCAAAACTGAGCGCTTGGTCAGAAGAGACTGATGTTCCGTAGGGCTTTGACGTTATCCTCCTGACGCGCGATGGTTGCCGCAAACACGGCAACCGGGGAGCGGCAAAATGATTGAGGTTTGGACTTGGCCTACGCCCAATGGCCACAAGGTGCATATTGCGCTTGAGGAGCTTGCGCTTCCGTACAAGGTCGTTCCGATCAATATCGGCAAGGGCGACCAGTTCAAGCCGGAATTCCTTGCAATTACACCTAATCATCGCATTCCTGCGATCGTTGATCCCGATGGGCCCGGCGGCAAGCCGCTGAAGTTGTTCGAGTCGGCTGCGATCATGATTTACCTGTCGGATAAGACGGGCGGCAAGTTGATCCCCAGCGATCCGGAAGGGCGCTACCGGTGCCTGGAATGGATGATGTTTCAAATGGGTGGAGTGGGGCCGATGTTCGGCCAATACAACCACTTCGCCAACTACGCGGTGCAGAAAATCCCTTACGCGATCGAGCGTTACTCGAATGAGGTGAGGCGGCTGCACCGCGTCCTGGAGAAACGGCTTTCGGAGGCGGATTATCTCGCCGGGCCGGAGTATTCGATGGCTGATATCATTACGTTCCCTTGGATCCGAAATCCAGACCGGCGAAACATCGATTTGTCAGAATATCCGCATGTGGAGCGGTGGCATGATGAAGTTGCTGCCCGTCCCGCGGTCCAGCGTGGGCTTGAGGTGCTCTCGGAAAAGCAACGCCATGGCCTGATGACGGACGAGGAACGCGAAATCATGTTCGGCAAGACACAATTCCAGCCGCGCTAGCCAACGATCGAGAGCGTGGCGCTATTTATCAAGTCTCGACAATCAAGATTTAGAGGCTGAATGCGTATCAAAAGGTACGTTTCAGCCCAACCGCTTACCTGCCTGCCCCTGATTATGAGGGGGCGGCCAGGGTTTTTGTGACGGCTGTATTCATGCAACGGGCATGGTGAGTGACATGAGCATCGGTAGGCCGGTCTACTCATGGGGAATGCTTTGATCTCTTCGGCTGGTCGGTTATAAACTGAACCGATCAAGCGATAATGCGGGCAGCATAAAAACAGGGGCAAGTTCGGGCATCGAATGACCGCTCGTATTCTGATCGTAGACGACGTACCGGCCAACACGCGCCTGCTTGGGGCGAAGCTGGCCGCGGAATACTATCAGGTGGGAACTGCGCGGGACGGTTTTGAGGCTTTGACCGCGGCGCGCGACTGGCAGCCAGATCTTATCCTGCTGGACGTCATGATGCCCGGTATGGACGGCTACGAATGTTGCCGCCAGTTGAAGGAAGAGACCGCGACGCTCCACATTCCTGTGGTGATGGTCACCGCACTGGGGGAATCCGGCGAGCGACTGCGTGGCCTTGAGGCTGGTGCCGACGACTTCCTGACCAAGCCGGTCGACTACGACACCCTGATGGTGCGGGTTCGCAGCCTGGTACGGCTGAAGCGGTTGCTGGACGAATGGCGCGTCCGCGGCGATACGGCCCGAGCGCTTGGGCTGAGCACTGATCGGGTGTTGATCCCGTCGATTGCCGGTGCGCGCATTCTTGTAGTCGACGACTGGGACAAGAGCGCGGAGTGCATTCAGGATGCACTGCGGGAAGACGGGGTGATGTCGGTGTGCGCACGCGGCGGCGGTGAGGCCATTGCGATGGCGGCCACCGTAAACTTTGACCTGCTGGTCGTGAACCTGTCGATTGCCGATGAGGACCCGCTGAAGCTTGTGTCGGTTCTGCGGGCTTCCGACGCGACGCATGAGACGCCAATGCTGCTGGTGGGCGAGTCGAGTGAGAAGGATCGGATCCTGCGGGGATTTGAGCTGGGGGCGAACGACTGGCTGGTGCAGCCGATCGATCCGCACGAGTTACGCGCGCGGGCGCGCAATCAGATTCGACGCAAGTTCTACCAGGACCGGCTGCGCTCCGATCTCGGCACGGCTCTGGAGATGGCGCTGACCGATCCGCTGACCGGATTATACAACCAGCGCTATCTGCGTCGGCACCTGAGCGGCCTGATGGAGAGCGGTCAAGGGCGACACCTGGCCGTCCTGATGGTGGATGTGGACCATTTCAAATCGGTAAATGACCGCTTCGGACATGCGTCGGGTGATCGCGCGCTGCGGCTGATCGCTGACACGCTGCGGAGCAACACGCGGGTGTTTGATTCAGTGGCGCGTTACGGCGGTGAGGAATTTGTCATCGTCATGCCCGGCACCAGTGCCGATGAGGCAACCGCAGCGGCGGAGCGACTGCGGTCAGCTGTGGAGGCAATTGATCTTGCCTCGCTGGACAACGAAGTGATCCCGCTGACGGTGAGCGTTGGGATTGCATGCGCGCTCACTGTCGACGGTTCGCCGGAACAGCTGCTGCATGCGGCCGATGCGGCGCTTTATGACGCCAAGCGCAACGGCCGTAATCGGGTGGAGATCGCGCGAGAAGCGCCGGTTATTTAATTTTGGCTTCCTTGAACGGCACATGCTTCCGCACGACCGGGTCGTACTTGCTGAGTTCAAGCTTGTTGGTCTGCGCCCGCGCATTCTTTTTCGTCACGTAAAAGAACCCGGTATCCGCGGTGGAAACGAGCTTGATCTGAACGGTGTTTGATTTGGCCATCAGCCTGATCCCTAAAGGGGGCGCGTACTAGTCAGGCGCCCGACAAGGGGCGGAAAATGGCCAACAACGCGTTCGCGGTCAAGCTTTTGCTATGGTGGACGGCAGGTCTGGAGACTTTGTCAAACTGCCGCAGCTGGATCGGGCCGGCTGCGGCCTGGAACACCGTCTTTATGGGTGGGAACGGCCGAGCACGGATCCGCCAGCAAATTTCGCTCTGCCGCCGAGGGCTTCCTCGATGCGCAGCATCTCGTTCCATTTCGCCATGCGTTCGCTGCGGGTGAAGCTGCCGACCTTCAGTTGCCCGGCGCCCCACCCGACGGCGAGGTGCGCGATGGTCACGTCCTCAGTTTCGCCAGAGCGGGCCGAGACGATCGTGGCGTAGTTGCATTCGGCTGCAACCCGCCTGGTATCCAAGGTTTCAGTCAGGGTTCCGCGCTGATTGGGTTTCAACAATACGGTATTGGCGGCTTTGCTCGTGGCGGCATCGCGCAGCCGGTCCGCATCGCTTACCAGGAAGTCATCGCCGACGATCTGTACCTTGTCGCCGACCGCCTGGGAAAACGCGGCGAAGCCTGCGTGATCATCCTCGGCAAGCGGATCCTCAATCGACAGGATTGGATAGCGGCCTATCCAGCCGACCAACATCCCGATCATTTCCTCGGTCGTGTGTTCTACGCCATCAAGCGCCATCCGATAGCGACCATTGCTGCGGAATTCAGAGGCAGCGACGTCCAGCGCGATACCGACCTGCTCACCGGGGCGGAAGCCGGCCTTTTCGATCGCGGCCACCAGCGTGTCGAGCGCCTGCTCGTTGGTGGCGAAAGCCGGCCACCAGCCACCCTCGTCGGCGACCCCGGCGAGCGCGCCGGCTGCTTCCATCAACTGGCCGGCGGCGCGGTAGACCTCGGCGGTCCAGTCCAGCGCCTGGGCAAAGCTTTCGGCCTGCGGGCACATCACCATGAAGTCCTGGATATCGACGCGTCGGCCGGCGTGTGCCCCGCCGCCGAAGATCTGGATCTGCGGCAGCGGAACAAGTGCGGCATCTGGGCCGCCGAGGAAGCGGTAGAGAGGCTGGCCCGTGGCGGCGGCGGCGGCGTGCGCGGTGGCCATCGACACCGACAGCAGGGCATTGGCGCCCAGACGCGTCTTGTTTCGCGTGCCGTCCAGTTCGATCAGGCGCTCGTCGACGGCTTCCTGGTCGGAGGCGTCCAGCCCGGCGACACCGTGGGCGATCGTGTCGTTGACGTTGGCGACCGCTTTGGTGACGTCATAGCCGCCGAATGCGGTGCCCCCATCGCGCAGATCCAGCGCCTCCCCGGAACCGGTGGACGCCCCAGCCGGTGCGATGGCACGTCCGACGGCTCCGCCCTCCAGCAGCACATCGGCCTCCACCGTCGGACGACCGCGGCTGTCCCAAACCCGGCGGGCATGGACATAAGCGATTGTGGTCTCGGTCATGCGACGACTTCCTCTTTCCAGGTCTGAGCTACATCGGCCAGGCGATCGGGCGGTTGCATCAGCAGGCGACGCGCGACCCGACGAACGGCGTTGCGCTGGTCATCCTCAGTGATGTACTCGACTGGCGACTTGCCATCGACTCGTGCCAGAAACAAGGCCGGCAATAGGTGTGCCGCGCGGGCTTCCAGGCTGGCGGCTGGTTCCCAAGCCACCAACGGCAGGTACTCGGCCGCCATTGCGGTAAAGCTTTCAAACAGCGCTGGCTGAACGGATGGCACCCACAGGCATTTGAGCATCAGGTGGTTGAGGCAGAACGCCAGGTCGAAAGCCGGGTCGCCCCACCAGGCACATTCGGCATCGAGGAACACCGGGCCGTGAGGACCGCAAAGTATGTTCTTCGGGCTGACGTCACCGTGGACCAGAGCGTGCTGGTGCTGCTGCGTGGTGGCGATCAGCGTCCGCATTCGTTCGGCCAGATCGGGATGGGTGCGGCCAACCTGACCGAGATAGGGGTCCAGCCTTATGTCAAAGAAGATTGCGTCGGTCGGAAACTCCGCCGCCAGCGCCGGTTGGGCGGCGGTGGCTGCATGGATGTGACCGAGAGCTTTGGCGACGCTGCCGGCGAACGCCGGGTCTACGATCCCGTCGCGCAGCATTGCCTTCCACAGCCTGTAGCGGTCCGCCGGCAGGTATTCCATTGTCAAGGCGCCGGTCGCTTCGTCCTGCCCGAGCAATTCCGGGGTAACGTGTGGCACGGCGGCGGCGGCAACGCGCATCCAGCGTGCCTCATACGTGTTGCGTTCGACCGGTGCCTGCCAATCGGCAGCCACGCGCAGCTTGGGCAGCGCCCGCTTGACGCAGATCGGGCCGGTCGGGAGGTCGACTCGCCAGATATCGGATGATACGCCGCCGGTCAGGCGCTCACCCGACGGGTGGGCTCCGGACAGCAGGTTCATGCGATCGAGCGCGTCCAGGATGTCGGCCGGGGGCGTTTCCATTCTGCTGACACGCTACTGCGCTTGCCGGAGATGCGAAACCGTCTCGCTGCGAGTATCAAAATGCAGATGCCATCGCTACATGATGCCGGACAGCATGGCGGCGTAATGGGACAAGGAACGATTTCAACGCTGAGGGTGCAGGACGAGCGTTCTCGTGGCGGCCGGGTGTCGACGCGACGGCGGTTTTTATTCATCGCGATGGCGCTGTCCGTGGCAGTGCATGTCGCGGCGGCCCTGGTGATCGTTTTGCTGCCGCGGATACTGCCGCGCGAGGCCCGACCGCCGGAGCAGGGGACCGTCGAACTGCTGATGGTGGAGAAAAAGGGCGCCGAACCCAAGGCTCCGGCCACCACGCAGGACAGTTCGCCGGCGCCACCGCAGCGGCCGAAACAGGACGAGGCGGCAAAGCAGGAAACGCCAAAGCCGGAGGCGCAGGCGTCGCCTGCCCCGCCGGCTGCGGAGGCCGGGGGTGAGCCGGTGCCGCCCGCCGCGGTGCCGATGCAGCAGCAGGAAGCCAAGGCTGAAGCCAAACCGAATACGCCGCCGCCGTCGCCACCAGCGCCGCCATCGGGGCCGCCACCGGGGCCGCCACCGAAACCGGCGGAGGCCCCGGTGTTCGATCTGGCGGGCACCGAGAGCGAGTCCAACGCCGAGGTGCTGGGGGGACACATCCTGCCGGCGAGTCCCGACAACCGGTTTCGCAACCGGCCACCGATCTACCCGGAAGAAGCGGCAACGCGCGGTGAGCATGGGTCAGTGGTGTTGCTGATCCACGTCTCGCAAGCGGGTGTGGCAACGGGCGTTGATGTGATCAGGAGTTCCGGCGTGGCCTCGCTTGATCAGGCGGCGATTGCAGCGGTTCGGAAATGGCGGTTCCATCCTGCGTTGCGAGAGGGCGAGGCGGTGCCGTTCGACATGCCGTTCCGCTTCGTGTTCGAAGCCAATTAGGAGGTGCGGCATGGTGCGTATCGATCGGGTAGTGACACGCGGCGGCGACGGCGGGAATACATCGCTCGGCGATGGTTCGCGTGTGTCGAAGGCCGATCCGCGGATCGAGGCGGTCGGGGCGGTCGATGAGGCGAATGCCGCGATCGGTGTGTTGCGTATCCACACCCGGACGCGACCGCTGGAGGACGCGATGCTGGGGCGGATCCAGAATGATCTGTTCGACGTCGGTGCCGATCTGTGTGTTCCCGGTTCCGGTAGGGATCGCTTGCGGGTGACTGATGCCGCCGTGCTACGGCTGGAGGCGGAGGTGGAGGCCATGAACAAATCGTTGCCGAATTTGACGAGCTTCATTCTGCCTGGCGGCACGGAAGCGGCGTCGTTCGGGCATATGGCGCGGGTCGCTGCCAGGCGCGCAGAGCGCAGCGTGGTGGTGCTTGGGGAAGCCAGTCCGATGGTTCAGCGCTACCTCAACCGACTGTCGGATCATCTGTTTGTTCTGGCGCGTTTGCTCAATGAAAATGCCGCCGCGGACGTGCTGTGGGTGCCCGGCGCCAACCGGTCCTGACCCGCCGCCCTTGACAGCCGCCGCCGGGCCGGTTTGGCATCCGTCCCGGATTATCTGGAAGCGTTGTCCGTGCCGCAGCTTTCGCTACACACGCCGGTGGGGGACATCACCGTCTTCGAGGACGACGGAGCGATCGTGTCGCTGGACTGGGGCTGGGTGCCGCAACAAGTTCCTTCGCCGGGGCTGGAACGTGCCCGGGAACAGCTTGATGCCTACTTCGATGGCGAGCTGGTCGCGTTCGACCTGAAGCTGGCGCCGGCCGGCACCGCATACCGGCGGTCCGTCTGGCAGGCGTTGCGTGACATTCCCTACGGCGAAACGCGCAGCTACCTGGAAATTGCGCGCTGCATCGGTGGCAGTCCGCGTTCGGTCGGTCAAGCGAACGGGCGAAACCCCATCCCGCTGATTATTCCGTGCCACCGGGTCGTCGCCACCACGCATATCGGCGGTTACTCCGGCGGGGAGGGGCTGCCGACGAAACGCTGGTTGCTGACGCTGGAAAATCCCAACCGAACGTTGCTGTGATTGTTTGAACGATGACTATCTGGCTTCCATCCCTCGATCCCATCCCTGGGCCGCATGGAGAGACGACATGACGAAGGCAATCCGGATTCATACCAACGGTGGACCCGAGGTGATGCAGTGGGAGGACATCCCGACCCCAGAACCAGGCCCGAACGAGGCGTTGATCAAGCATGAAGCGATCGGCCTGAATTTCATCGACGTGTATTTCCGCACCGGGCTCTACAAGGCGCCGAACATGCCGCTGATCATCGGCCAGGAGGGTTCGGGAACGGTGCTGGCGGTGGGAGCCAACGTCACCTATGTCGCGGCGGGCGATCGGGTCGCCTATGCCGGCCCGCTGGGTGGTTATGCGACGGAACGGGTGATCCCGGCCGACCGGTTGGTGAAGTTGCCGGACGCCATCAGCTTCCAGACCGGCGCGGCAATGATGCTGCAAGGCATGACGGCGCAATTCCTGCTGCGGCGCACGCACGCGGTGAAGGCGGGGGAGACGGTCGTCGTGCATGCCGCGGCCGGCGGTGTCGGGCTGATCATGTGCCAGTGGGCCAAGCATCTTGGGGCCACTGTCATCGGCGTCGTCTCGAACGAAGAAAAAGCGGCGCTGGCGCGGGCGAACGGCGCGGCCCACACGGTAATCGGTCATGCGGCGCTGGCGGCCGAGGTCAAGCGCATCACCGGCGGCGCGATGGCGCCGGTTGTTTATGACAGTGTCGGCAAGGATACCTTTGGCGCGAGCATCGACTCCCTTGCCCCACTGGGGCTTATGGTCAGCTACGGCAATGCTTCGGGACCCGTGCCGCCAATCGAACTTAGCCTGCTTGCGGCAAAGGGCAGCCTGTATCTGACCCGGCCGACCCTGGTGACCTACACGGCCAAGCGCGCGGACCTGGAACGTGCCGCCGAGGATCTGTTCGAAGTGGTCGGCAGCGGGGCTGTGAAGATCCAGGTCAACCAGACGTTCAGCTTGAAAGATGCCGGCGCGGCGCACACCGCGCTGGAGAACCGCAAGACTACCGGCAGCACGGTGCTGATGCCCTGACCGTTCAGCGAAAAGGTGCCTGCCGCGGTTGACGGCACGGCGGTTCTCGCCATTCTGTGGCGCAAGATACCGGATTGGATGGAGGGGATCAGATGGGTGAAACAATCAAGCTGAAGTCGGCCGACGGCTTCAGCTTCTCGGCTTATGTCGCCGGGCCCGCGGACGCTACCAAGGGCGTGGTCGTGGTGCAGGAGATTTTTGGCGTCAACCACCACATCCGTGACGTGGCCGATCGTTTTGCGGCACTTGGCTACGCAGTGGTCGCACCGGCTGTGTACGATCGGGTTCAGCCGGGATTTGAGGTCGGCTATACGCAGGACGACATCGCCAAAGGTCGTGAAGTGCGGATGAAGCTATCCGATGCGGACCTGATGAAGGACATCGAAGCTGCCGCGGATCACCTGGCCGGCAAGAAGCTGGGCATCGTCGGCTACTGCTTCGGCGGCACCGTCGCATGGTGGGGAGCGACGCGGAGCACGAAGTTCTCGGCGGCATCCTGCTGGTACGGTGGCGGCATTCCCGGCACGAAGAACGAGCGTGCGCACTGTCCGGTGCAGATGCACTTCGGTGAGAAAGATGCATCCATTCCCATGACCGATGTCGATGCCGTTCGCGCCGCCCAGCCCAAGGTGGAGGTTTTCGTCTATCAAGGGGCGCAGCACGGCTTCGGCTGTGATGAGCGCGGAAGCTTCAGCAAGCCGGACTACGAGCTGGCGCAGAAGCGGACAACCGACTTGTTCGCCAAGTATCTGGCCCAGGGCGGCTGACGGGCTGCCGGCGGCCGCGGGCGGGCAGCCTCAACGGGGCGGGGTTGCTGGCGTGACACCTGGGCCGGCTGAGGCGGTCCGCCATGCTGGGACGCTTGGCTGGTCGGGTGCAAAACTGGTGGCCAAGGCCGCCTTCTCGCGCCAACCTGCGGCTGGCTTGACCTCCTGTCGTCGGGCACGCCACATATAGGCGTTCAGACTGATGCTCATGGCGATGAAGTACCAAAACATCGGCTGAAACATGATCCCGACGAAGGCGCCGCAGGCCAAAAAGACGACGATGCCGCTTTGCAAGGCGTCCGACAGGCTGGAGACCCATTCCATGTCGGCGTATGTCCGAGCTTCCCTGGCAACGCCGCGGAGCCTGTAGAGCGTGATGGCGACGAGCAGGAGCAACATGCCAACGCCTGGGAAGCCTTGTTCCCCCAGCATCTCGAAGTAAATGCTATGGAATGCACGCCCAAACTGAACCACGGGGGGTAGCCCATCCGCGGCTGGAAATTCAATGTGGTTGACCTGATACGACTGAAACCCGCCGCCAAGCGGATGGGTTTCGCTGAATTGTAACGTCCATCGCCAGACCAGAAGGCGCGTTAGGGCGGAATTCTCCTGAGCATAATCCGCAATCGTCGAGACGCGCGCGTTCCATGCACTTGATGTCGTGTAGGTGATCAGCAGGCCGACGACCAGCGCGAGAACGCCGAACGCCACTTTGTGCCGGCTGCGCACCCACATATAAGCGACGAGGATGACAATGCCGATAAGGGCGCTACGTTCGTAGGTGCCGATTGCGGTAATCACCGCGAGGCCGGCCACGATCCAGTATGGCAGGGGCAGAAACCTCATGCGCGGGATTAGCTGACTGTGCCGAGCCAGATGCAGCGCCAGCGGCACCGCCATCAGGCAGGCGGTCGACAGCAGCCCGCCTTCGCCAAGGCCGGTATTCGCGCCGTTGCCCGATAGGCCCAGGTTCTGCCCGTAGCCGCCGCCTGAGATCATGACCTTGAGACCAAACGGCACGAAGTTGGCCGCCAGCGAGAACACGTAGGTCTGGGCGAACGCCTCAATCTGCACCCTGGATCGGATGACCAGTGGTATGAATGTTGAGAAAGCCAAGGTCTTGGCCGCCCAGTCCCACTTCTCCCAGGCGCCTTCGGGCGATACCGCCCACACCATGGTGGCGTTGACCCAGATCGTCATCGCCACCATCAGCATGCTTTCGGCCAACAGTGGCGGCGGCGAGCGGCGGTCCAGCAGGAGATAGCCGGCAAGTGCGGTCACGCCCATAATCATCGCAACCGGCAATTGATTCAGGACGATATAGGCAACGTTTTGTGGGGTGAACGTATCCACCCAGACATAGCCGAGGGTCGCGACAAAGGGCGCAGCAGTGCTTAGTCCGAGGAATGATACGTAGAGGAACAGCAGCCAGATACTGCGAAGCACGCCGGGCGCCCCGGATCAGGTTTCAGGCGCGCCGACGCCACGCCCGCTTACGCTCTTCGGCAGATTTAGCCTTTGGCTTAAGTGGCTGAAACCAAGGCTGGATCCGGTCGCGACGGACCGCCTGCACGATGACGATCAACATTAGTACCGAACTAAACATGATTCCGGTCAGATCGAGCATACGAACCCCCAGGGGCGGCGCCACATCGGCGCGAACCGTGTCGAAGACGCTATAATTGGTTCCCACCCTACGTGTCACGAAGTCTTGTCTCACCGATTTTGTGATGCTACCGGCGGTACCGCCCCAACGTTCGATCCCTGACTGTAGTCTCGGCAACAGGGATTACGATCTTTTTTCGTATCGATCAGGGGTAAAAGGGATGAGAAAGTGGCGGCTTGTGGGTCTAGCGGTAATGATAGGCGGAATGACTCCCGCGATGGCGACGGAGCCGCTGCCGGTCGATGTGCCTGGTGCGAAGCAGGCGGCGGAGCGCCTGAATGACCTGCCAGCCGTTGGCCCTGCGAAGACCGTACACGTCGATCAGTCCGGGCGGAAACAAAAAGGCGGCGCGTCATATTACGCTAATCGCTTCGCCCATCGGAAGATGGCCGACGGCCGGCGCATGAATCCGGACTCCAACGTCGCTGCAAGCAAAAGCCTGCCGCTAGGAAGCGTGGCCAAGGTGACCAATCTGGAGAACGGGAAAACCGCCACGGTTAAGATCGAAGATCGCGGCCCGTATGTGGCCGGCCGCGTGGTGGACCTGGCGCCTAAGGTCGCGGATCAGATCGACATTAAGCACAAGGGCGTTGCGTCAGTCGAAGTGAAGCCGATCACCCTGCCGCAGCCGGATGGCGGCGTGAAACTTGGGGCAGGTGCGGCCGAAGCGAGCCCGCGAGAGGTGCAGCAGGCGGTACGGACGACCAAGGAGCTCACTGGATCAGGGAACGCGGAAACGGCTGAAAAGTAACGTCGGAGCCTGGTCGAGAGATTATGGGTGCCAGCTGACCCTGCGTTGTCGGACCCTCTGGCGTCTGACCCTCCGGCGTAAAGCGCGACCAAGGCTCCCATCTCCTCGCGTTCGCGAGAGAACTGCGCCTCGGCTTGTTTCGGCCGGGTGATGCCGCCTAAAGTACCCGGCCTGCGATGGCTTGTAGCTTAGCCGTCAGGGCCGGGTCGCGACGGTCGACGGCGGTGATGATGGCATTGTCCAGGGCGCGGTCACAACCGCAGGGGCAAGCATCCCGGGTGGCGCCGAGCGACGGAACGATTGCCCGTACCAGGTTCCGGGCATGGTCGGCGTTGCTGAGCAGGACGCGGACGACGGCTTCGACGGTGACGTGGTCATGGTCCGGGTGCCAGCAGTCAAAATCGGTCACCATCGCCACGGTGGCGTAGCAAAGTTCGGCCTCACGGGCGAGTTTCGCCTCCGGCATGTTGGTCATGCCAATCACGCTGCAGCCCCACGACCGATAGAGTTCGCTTTCGGCCTTGGTGGAAAACTGCGGACCCTCCATTACCAGATACGTGCCACCGCGGGTAACCGGCAGCGCGAGTGACGTGGCTGCTGCATGAAGAGCATCGCCAAGACGCGTGCAGACAGGATGGGCCATCGAGACGTGGGCGACGATCCCCTCGCCAAAGAAGCTTTTCTCGCGGGCAAAGCTTCGGTCGATGAACTGGTCGACGATGACGAAGTGGCCGGGCGGCAACTGTTCCTTGAGGCTGCCGACCTGCGGACAGGGACAGCACATCGGTGACGCCGGAGCGCTTCAGCGCGTCGATGTTGGCCCGGTAGTTCAGGTGGGTCGGGGAAGTTGGATGGCCGCGGCCGTGGCGCGGCAGGAACACGCACTCAATGCCTGCGAGGCGTCCGAATAGCAGTTCGTCGGACGGATCGCCCCACGGTGTTTCAACCCGGCGCCAGACTTTGTCCTCCAGCCCGTCAATATCGTACAGGCCTGAGCCGCCGATAATGCCGATGACAGGCTGGAAGGTCATGTCTGCGCCCTTAGTGATGGACGTTCGACCAGACTTTGCGCTTCACGGCGTAGGTGAGGCCGGTCATGAACACCAGGAACAGGATGACCTTCACACCGATCTGCTTCCGCTCCACCATTTCGGGGTTCGCGGCCCAGGCGAGGAACGTGACGACGTCACGAGATTCCTGGCCCACGTTGGTAGGCGTCCCGTCGGTATACTCCACGGTCCCGTCCTGCAGCGGCTGCGGCATGGCGATTTGATGGCCGGGGTACATCCGGTTGTAATGCATACCATCCTGCATCTTGAAGCCGGCGGGCGGATCGGCAAAGCCGGTCAGAATGCCATAGATGTAGTTTGGACCGCCCTCTCGAGCGTTGACGATCAGCGACAGGTCGGGCGGCAGGGCGCCCCCGTTGGCGGCGCGAGCGGCCAGGTCATTGGCGAAGGGGGACTTGAACTGGCTCGCCGGGGTGGCGGGGCCATCCTTCGGGTTGCCCTGATCGTCCAGGCCGGAGGGGACAGTGACGTTGGCAGCGATCGCCTTGATCTCGCCCGCGTTCAGTCCGATGCCGCTCAGGTCGCGATAGTGCAGCAGCTTCATCGAATGACAGTTGGCGCAGACGTTGGAATAGATCTCAAAGCCGCGCTGCGCGGAGGCGAGATCAAATGTTCCGAAGACGCTGCTGAAGCTCCAATGTTCGTTCGGCATGTCGGCTTCCTGGGCGACGGCGGGTGCCGCTAGCAGGCCGGTGGCGAACAGGCCCGCCAGAAGGGAACGCAGCTTGGCCATCACGCTTTCTCCATCGGCTTGGCCGCGGCGCTGCCCGGCAAGGGCCCGCCTCCCCCGCCCCCGCGGGTGCCGAGGACTGGCTGGCTGATGCTCTCGGGCAGCGGCAACGGCCGCTCCAGCTTACCAAGGATCGGCAGGATCACCAGGAAGTGCAGGAAATAGTACAGGGTGCAGACGCGGCTCAGCACCACCCAGATGCCTTCGGGCTTGTGGGCACCACAGACGCCGAGGACGATCACCGCAGCCAGCCAGACCCAGATCAACTGACGGTAGATCGGACGGAACTTGGCGCTGCGGACCCGTGAGGTGTCGAGCCAGGGCAGCACGAACAGCACCAGGATCGAGGCAAACATCATGCAGACGCCGAGCAGCTTGTTCGGGACCGAGCGCAGAATGGCGTAGTACGGCAGGAAGTACCATTCAGGCACGATGTCCGCTGGAGTCTGCAGCGGATTGGCCGGGATGAAGTTGTTCGGATCGCCCAGCACGTTGGGGGCGAAGAAGACGAACGCCGCCCAGACCAACAGGAAGACGCAGATGCCGACGCTGTCCTTGATGGTGTAGTAAGGGTGGAACGGCAGGGTATCCTGCGGCGACTTCACGTCGATGCCGAGCGGGTTGTTGGACCCGGTGATGTGCAGTGCGACGACGTGCAGGAAGACGACGCCGACCAGAACGAACGGCAACAGGTAGTGCAGCGCGAAGAACCGGTTCAGGGTCGGGTTATCAACGCTGAAGCCGCCCCAGAGCAGGGTGACGATCTTCGCGCCGACGATCGGGAAGGCGGAGAACAGGTTGGTGATGACGGTGGCGCCCCAGTAGGACATCTGGCCCCAGGGCAGCACATAGCCCATGAACGCGGTTGCCATCATCAACAGCAGGATGACCACGCCCAGCATCCACAGCAGTTCCCGTGGGGTTTTGTAGGACCCGTAGTACAAGCCGCGGAAGATGTGGACATACGTCACGATAAAGAACATCGAGGCGCCATTTTGGTGAACATAGCGCAGCAGCCAGCCATAGTTCACGTCGCGCATGATGTGCTGGACCGAATTGAACGCCAGCTCCGTGTTCGGCTGGTAATTCATGGCCAGGAAGATGCCGGTGATGATCATGATCAACAGGGTGACCACGGCCAGCGCGCCGAAATTCCAGAAGTAGTTGAAATTCTTCGGTGTCGGAAAGACAGCATATTCCTTCTGCATCATCGTGAAGATGGGCAGACGGGTGTCGATCCAGTTGATCACCGGATTGGGGAAATCGCTCTTGTGCAGGCCGGCCATGGTTGGTTCCCAATCGATTCCGGGGGGCGGGTTCAGAGGGCGAAGGTCGAGGTGTGCAACAGAATCAGCCGACCTTGATCTTGGTATCGGACTCGAACGCGTATGGCGGCAGATAGAGGTTCAGCGGTGCCGGCCCATGGCGCACGCGCCCGGAAGTGTCGTACTGGCTGCCGTGGCAGGGGCAGAACCACCCGCCCCAGTCGCCGCGAGGGTCGGAAGGTTTGTTGCCCAGCGGGATGCAGCCAAGATGGGTGCAGATGCCGATCAGCACAATCCACTGATCGTGGCCAGCCTTAATACGGGCGGCGTCGGTCTGTGGTTCAATCAGGTCGCTCAGCTTGACGTCCTGGGCCTCCTTGATCTCCGCGGCGGTGCGATGGCGTACGAAAATCGGCTTGCCCTGCCAGGAGACGACGATGCCCTGGCCTTCGACGATCGGGGTGAGATCGACCTCGACCGATGACAGTGCAAGCACGTCCTTGGACGGGTTCATCGAGTCGATCAGCGGCCAAGCGATGGCACCGGCACCGATCGCCGCACCGGAAAGGGCGACAAGTTGGAGCAGATCGCGCCTGGTCACATCGCCGGATGGGGCGTGGTGGTTGGCGGCGGGCGAGTCAGCCATGGTTTCCCTCGAGTTACCGTTTCAGCCAGGCCACGGGCGCGTCTGACCGCGAGCCAGCCGCACGGCCGGCCCGAAACATCGTCTTGTCGACACGCCGGGTTGCCCCGGTCGTGGCGTCTGGCGCAGTCTTAGGCACTGGCCTCGCCTTCTGCAACAAGCTGACGGGATGGGGTTATCCCGACTGTCACCCAGGAACAAGCCCCCGATGTCTGAAAATCAGCCCACCGTGGCGCATGAAGCACTGAAGCCTGCCGCGCGGGCGTGGTTCGAGGCGCTGCGTGATCGTATCTGCGCGGCCTTTGAGGCCATTGAAGATGAGGGTAGCCAGGGCCCTTTGGCCGAACGGTCGGCGGGACGCTTCGTGCGTTCGGCCTGGCAGCGACCCACCGAGGATAGCCGCGACGGTGGCGGTGGTGTGATGAGCGTGATGAAGGGGCGGGTGTTTGAAAAGGTGGGCGTCAATGTGTCCACCGTCTGGGGCGAGTTCAGTCCGGATTTCCGCGCCCAGATCCCCGGGGCGGCGGAGGATCCGCGGTTCTGGGCGAGCGGTATCAGCCTGGTCGCGCACATGCAGAGCCCGTTGGTGCCGGCAGCGCACTTCAATACCCGCATGCTGGTAACCACGAAGGGATGGTTTGGCGGCGGCGGGGACCTGACGCCGATGTGGCTGGAGAGTGCGGAGGCGAAGGCGGATGCGGCGGATTTCCATGCTGCCTTTCGGGCTGCGTGCGATCGGCACGATCCCGCCTATTATCCCGACTTCAAGGCCTGGTGCGACCGATACTTCTACCTGCCGCACCGAAACGAGCCGCGCGGGGCCGGCGGGATCTTCTTCGATCACCATGCCACGGGCAATGCCGATGCGGATTTCGGCTTCGTGCGGGATGTGGGGGAGGCGCTGCTGGCGGTTTATCCGCGGATCATCCGTCGGCGGATGAATGAGACCTGGACGGCGGCGGATCGTGAGCACCAGTTGATCCGCCGCGGCCGCTATGTGGAATTCAACCTGATCCATGACCGCGGGACGTTGTTCGGCCTGAAGACGGGCGGCAACGTCGACGCGATCCTGATGAGCCTGCCGCCCGAAGTTAAGTGGGCCTGAATCAGGCTCTGTTGGCGCCGCGTTCGGCGAGGCGCAGATCGATGATGTCCTGGTACAGGTCCATGTTGGCTGGGGCATAGCCGACGCCGGAGCCTTGCTCGACATCGTCGTAAACCTTGCGGTTCGACTTCGGCAGTTCGAGCAGGAAATCGGTGAACGACGCCTTCAATGCGGCCGGCAGGGCGTTGCGGACTGCCCATGGACCGTTGGGGATCTTGCCGGATTGCCAGATGATGTTGACATCCGACATTTTCAGCAGCTTGCGGTCGACCATGGAGCGGAGGTTGCCGCGGGTGTAGCCCTCGGACTTCTCCCCCTGGCCGGAGGTCCAGGTAACGGCGGCGTCATACTGCTTGTTCAGCACGGCGACGACGCCCTGCTCATGGCCTCCGGAGAAGCCGGTCTTGGTGAAATAGGCACCGTCGCTGAGGTCGATGCCCTTGGACTTCAGGGTTGCACTGGGAATCAGGTAGCCCGAGGTCGAGTTCGGGTCGGCCCAGGCCAGCGAGTGGCCCTTCATGTCGGCAAGGGACGTGATGCCGGAATCGGCGCGGACGACCATCACCGAGTAGTAGTAGGTGGAGCCGTCCTTCTCCTGCGGTACCACCACCGGCTCAATGCATTTGCAGTCGAGCCAGGCGCCAGCGAAGCCTGAAGCTCCAAACTCCGCGGCTTCCAGCTGGCCGGCGGCGATGCCCTGCATGACGCCGGCGTAGTCTGCGGCCGGGAATAGCTTCACCGGCATTTTCAAGTGGGCTTCCAGCAGCTTCTGGAAGTCGTCGTAGCGGGCAAGGCGGTCCTGGGTGTTCTCGCCGCCGAGGATGCCGATACGAAATTCCTTCAGCGTCTGGGCGCGAGCGCCGGTCAGGCCCATTGCAAGCGTGGCGGCGCCGAGCGCCATGGCGTGTCTACGAAGCATCCGGATTCTCCCTTAAGGTTCAATCCGGCAGTAGCCCGAGCCCGATGACGGACGGATGGCAGTCCGGTGAATACCTCAAGTCATGGGAGCGTCTCGGCGATGGCGAACACGAACCGATACAATGGAGCGCTTGGAAACGTCTTCTATCGTGTTGTTGAGCAGGCAACATCACCCTGCCTGGAGCGTCGTCAGCCTGACCGTAAACAGTCGGCGCTCTCTATCTCGTTGTTTGGGCGAGCAACTTTATCACCCTGACCATTCCGGTCAGGGTGATGTTGCTCTAATCAGTCAGGATGATGTGCTCCGGCTTCGGATCGCCCTGTCGCCGCGGTTGTTATTATCCCAAGGGCAAAGCGATGGTGGGGTTCAACGCGCCAGGGGGCGGTACTTGATGCGGTGGGGTTCGGTGGCATCGGCGCCGAGCCGGCGGCGCTTGTCCTCTTCGTATGCCTGGAAGTTGCCTTCAAACCATTCCACGTGGCTGTCGCCTTCGAACGCCAGGATATGGGTTGCCAGACGATCGAGGAACCAGCGGTCATGGCTGATGATGACGGCGCAGCCAGCAAATTCGGCCAGTGCCTCTTCCAGCGCGCGCAGCGTATCGACATCGAGGTCGTTGGTCGGCTCGTCCAGCAGCAGCACGTTGTGTTCGATCTTGAGCATCTTGGCGAGATGGACGCGGTTGCGTTCACCGCCCGACAGGATGCCGACCTTCTTTTGCTGGTCGGAGCCCTTGAAGTTGAAAGCGGCGGTGTAGGCGCGGGACTGGATGGCACGCTTGCCCAGGTAAATGACTTCCTCGCCACCAGAGACCTCCTGCCAGACGGTCTTGTCCGGATCGAGGCTGTCGCGCGACTGATCGACATAGCCCAGCTTGACGGTGTCACCGATGCGCAGGGATCCGGCGTCGGGCTGCTCCTGACCGGTGATCATACGGAACAGCGTGGTTTTGCCGGCGCCGTTCGGGCCGATGACGCCGACGATGCCGCCGGGCGGCAGCTTGAAGTTCAGCCCCTCGATCAGGACGTTGTTGCCGTAGCCCTTACGCAGATCCTCGGCCTCGATGACGATGTTGCCAAGGCGCGGGCCGGGCGGAATGACGATTTCGGCGACGCCGGTGCTGAGTTCCTGCGACTTCTGCAGCATCTCCTCATATTTGGCGATACGGGCGCGGCTTTTGGTCTGGCGGGCGCGGGGGGAGGCGGCGATCCATTCGGATTCGGCGGCCAAAGCGCGTTGGCGGGCAGACTCTTCCTTTTCCTCCTGCTGCAGGCGCTTGCGCTTCTGCTGTAGCCACGAGGAATAATTGCCTTCGAACGGGTAGCCCCGGCCGCGCTCAAGTTCCAGCATCCAGCCGGTGACGTTGTCGAGGAAGTAGCGGTCGTGGGTGACGACCATGACCGTGCCGGCGTAATCGTGTAGCGTATGCTCCAGCCAGGCGACGCTTTCGGCGTCCAGATGGTTGGTCGGCTCATCCAGCAGCAGCAGGTCGGGCTTTTCCAGCAGCAGCTTGCACAGCGCCACGCGACGCTTCTCGCCGCCCGACAGCATGGTGACCGGGGATTCAGCCGGCGGGCAGCGCAGGGCATCGAGCGCGATGTCGACCTTGCGGTCGAGTTCCCACCCGTCCTGCGCGTCAATCGTCTCCTGCAGGTCGCCTTGTTCAACAAGGAGCTTGTTCATCTCGTCGTCGCTCATGGGTTCGGCGAACAAGGCGGAGATCTCGTTGAAGCGGTTAAGGGCGGCCTTCAGGTCGGCGAAGGCTTCCTCGACGTTTTCGCCGACGGTCTTGGTAGGATCGAGCGGTGGTTCCTGGGCCAGATAGCCGACGGTGGATCCGGGCGCGGCCCACGCCTCGCCACCATATTCGGTCTCAATCCCGGCCATGATCTTCATCAGCGTGGACTTACCGGCGCCGTTTACGCCGAGCACGCCGATCTTCACGCCGGGCAGGAAGGACAGGGTTATTCCCTTGAAGACCTCTCGCCCGCCGGGGAAGGCCTTGGTCAGGTCTTTCATCACATAGACGTACTGGTAGCTTGCCATGATCCATCGCTTCGCTGTTTGGATGGGGTTCTAACGCGCCTTGGGGCCGGAGGGTAGCGAGAGGTTTGTTCGCCGAAGCCGGCGACGGGGAGCGCGCTGGGGCCGGTCCGGTCGACGTTGCGGTGATGCCGTGACGATCGGGGCGGCTGTGACCACCTCATGGCCGTCGAAGCACGCGATCGGCTGATGGCGCTGCATGATCATCGGTGGAGCCAGCCGGCCACAAACCAAGCCAACTCATGACCGGTGTGGATTAGTATGATTGTCGAAACGCAGTGCAGGTGAAGCGATCCGGCGGTCCTGGGATTCCTATGGGACTGCTCTGTCGCCAAGCCTCCTGCGATGACATCCAAGAAATATCGCGGCTCTTCTACTGAGGAAACATTGTATTTAACTCGCATCCGTTCTGCCAAAAATCGAAGAGATGCGACTCAGACAGCACTGTAGTCAGTGCAGGAACTCCAGCGAAAGTTAAGCATCGCTTATGTTTCGCTGAAACAGCGGGCGAGCTTACATTGTGCAAGTTGGATTGGCACGCTTTTGGACCAGACAACGGGCGGTGTCCGAACGCGAATTTAAGGACGAAAACGCACACAACCCTGGATGGTGTAGCTGCAGCAATATTCGCCGAACCGAGGGCGTTCGTGAGCTCTAAGGATAGTGATGTGTTCAACGTAATTACACTCGACGGACGGTAGCGCGGATAGTATAGGCCATTGTCCGCGCTTGGGCACAGGGAACAAACGGGCACGATAGCTCGTCACAGGGAGATGTCTGGATGCAAACGATTATTCCTGCTGGGACAGGTCGACGTACTCTGCTGAAGACCGGGCTGGCAGTCGCGGCCCTGGGCGCACCACCGATTATCAGCGCGCGCGGCGAAGTTCCCGTACGTATTGGCATGGTTGATCCACTGACCGGGATTCTGTCGGCATTGGCGGCCAGCGAAGTCGAGGGCGCAAAGTATGCGGTCCAACGCCTGAACAAGAAGAATGGGATTCTCGGCCGGCAGGTGGAGCTGCTGGTTGAAGACTCGGCCAATGATGTTGGCACCGGCGTACAAAAGACGCGCAAGTTGATCGAGCGCGACAAGGTGGATGTGATCTTTGGCGACGTGAACTCCGGCATCGCGTATGCCATGTCGCAGGTAACCAGCGAGCTGAAAGTGTTTCATATCGTGCCGGGTGGTCATACCGACCCGATCACCGGTGCCGACTGCAAGTGGAACGTGTTTCGTATCTGTAACACAACATCCATGGACGCGGCTGCGGTGACCGGAGATCTGGTGCGGCGGTTTGGCAAGAAGTTCTTCTTTATTACACCTGATTATGCGTATGGCCACACGCTGCAGGACAATTTCATAAAGAACCTGAAAGCGCTGGGTGGCGAGTACCAGGCGGAGGTATTGCCGATCAACACGTCGGAGTTCAGCGCGACCCTGATCAAGGCCAAGGCCTACAAGCCCAATGTGCTGCTGAACAACATGGGCGGCCTGGCGCAGATCAATTGCATGAAACAGTTTACTCAGTTCGGCATGCAGAAGGAGATGGCGCTGGGCGGTGGCCTGTTCGAACTGGAAACGGTGAAGGCGGTGCCGGCGGATGCGCAGACCGGTTCCTGGGTGATGGAGTGGTGGTGGAACCAGCCCAACGTGCCGGACGTGGTGAAGTTCGTTGCCGACTTCCGCCAGGCAACCGGCAAGACACCGTCAGCGCGGCACTGGTTCGGCCTGGTCGCCGTCGAGTCGGTCCGGCTAGGCGCCGAAAAGGCCAAGTCGCTGGAAGGGCCGAAAATGTCGCTGGCGATGGAAGGCCTGGAATTGCCGCCGGAAGTCGCGCTGCAAGGTGGGCGCGCTTTCTACCGCGCCGGCGACCATGAGCTGATGTGCGACATCTTTGTCGGTGACGTGCATCCACCAAAGACCGGCCCTGATGACGTGTTCACGGTCACAAGTGTAGTGCCTGGCGAGAAGGCGGCCGGGTCGGTTGCGGATACCGGCTGTAAAATGGTGCATCCTTCCTAGCACCGGCGCGCAGCACATGTTGCAGCTTGTACTGTTCAACGTCACGAACGGTCTGATCATTGGCGCGTTCTACGTGCTGATGGCGTTGGGTCTTTCACTTATCCTCAACTTGTCCAACGTGATCAATTTCGCCCACGGCAACTTTCTCGCTTTGGGCGGATACATGGCGTTCGTGTTGACTCCGTATATCGGGTTCTGGGGGGCGCTTCTGGTGTCCCCCATCCTGACCGCGATCTTCGGTTTCATCATCGAGCGATTGATGATCCGGCGGGTGTATTCGCGCGACCCGGTCTACAGTTTACTGCTGACATTCGGCCTGGCGTTCATCGTGCAGGATTTCTGTCGCTACGTCTGGGGACCGAACGGGCTGCCGATGACGATTCCGGATGTGCTGTCGACGCCGCTTTCGGCGGACCTGTTCTTCATCACCTGGTACCGAATCTTCATGGTCGTGATCGTGATCGCGGCAGTCGTGGGTCTGTTTGCGTTCCTGCGCTTCACCAGGGTTGGCATTCGGATCCGGGCGGGGACGCTGGATCTGGATACCGTTGCAGCGCTGGGGGTGAACGTCGGCATGCTGCGGTCGTTCAACTTCGCAGTCGGATCCTTGCTGGCCGGGCTGGCGGGGGTGCTGGCTGCCGGGCAGATCGGCCTCAATCCAAACATGGGCGACGACCTGCTGATGCCCAGCTTCATTGCCATCATCGTGGGCGGTGTCGGCAGCCTGACCGGCACGCTGCTGGGCGGGCTGCTGATCGGTGTGGCTGCAGCGTTGACCACAGTGTTCTGGCCGGCCGCCAGTGAAGCGGTGATCTACGTCATCATGCTCGTTGTCCTGATCCTACGACCCCGCGGGTTGATGGGCGAAGAAGGGATCATGTCATGAGCGCCACGACCGCGCCTGTGGTCGCGGCAACCGCTCGGTCACGCTCATGGCTAACCGCAGGAATCATCTGGGCGCTGCTGCTGACGGTGCCGATCTGGTTACCGATGCTGGGCGGCTACAACGCGCTGGCCGGCCGTGTGCTGGTGCTTGGCCTTGCGGCGATGTCGTTCAACCTGCTGCTTGGGTTCACCGGCGTCATGAGCTTCGGCCACGCGGCTTATTTTGGGCTGGGTGCATATGGTGCCGGGCTGACGCTGAAATATGTGGCTGCGAGCACACCTCTGGCACTTCTGGCAGGCGTGCTGCTGGGCGGGCTGGCAGGCACATTGTTTGGATTATTGATCGCGAAGCGGCGCGGCGTTTACTTCGCAATGGTCACCGTGGCTTTTGGGCAGATCGCGTTCTATGTGGCCTATAGTTGGAATGATCTGACGGGCGGCTACGACGGATTGCGCGGATTTTCCAGGGCGCCGCTGGACTTCGGGTTCGGCACCATCGATATTGCTAGGCACGATACGACTTTCTATTACTTCCTGCTGGCAATATTTGGGATCGCGACGGGATTGCAGGGGCTGCTGCTGGCGTCGCCTTTCGGGCGCACGCTGGTGGCGATCCGAGAGAATGAGCGGCGGGCGCGGTTTCTGGGTATTCCGATCGAGCGGCATATCTGGTTGTCGTTCTCCATTTCGTGCATCTTCACAGCGCTTGCCGGGGCAATGTACGCATTGCTCAACAATTTTGCCGATCCGATGGGGCTGCATTACTCGCTGTCGGGAGAGATTGTGATCATGACCGTCATGGGCGGCATGCGCGCGTTTTGGGGCCCGCTGGTCGGAGCGGCGCTGTTCGTGGTGTTGCAGGACTATATCTCATCGATGACGACGAACTGGATGTCGTTCGTTGGCCTGATCTTCGTGCTGGTGGTGCTGTTCTTCCCACGCGGGCTTCTGGGCATGCTGCAGCGGGGGGCCGAGAGATGATCATGCTGGACATCCGTGGTGTTACCAAGAAATTCGGCAGCCTGGTCGCGGTCAGCAACGTGTCGATGCAGGTGGCGGCGGGGGAACTGCGAGCCATCATCGGGCCGAACGGGGCCGGGAAGACGACGTTCTTCAACATGATTTCGGGTTTCTTCGCGCCGACCGAGGGAGAAATCGTATTTGACGGCGAAACGGTTACCAAGATGGCGGTGGCCCAGAGGGTGACGAAAGGCATGGCGCGGACGTTCCAGATTACGGAGATTTTTCCGGAACTGACAGTGCGTGAGAACATCCGCATTGGCGTCGAAAGTGCGCAGGGCTTGCGCCAGCGGTTCTGGCTGGGGCGGCGTCATACCATCGAGGTGGAGCGGGGTATTGATGAAGCACTGACTCAGGTGGGGCTGACGGGCAAGGCGGATCGACTGGTGGGCGAGTTGTCGCATGGTGACCAGAGGGCGGCGGAGATCGCCACGGCACTGACCTTGAAGCCGCGGCTGCTGCTGCTGGACGAACCGACCGCGGGCATGGGGGAACACGAGACTTATGCGGTCGCCAACCTGATTCGCCGGCTGCACAGGAACAGTGCCTATACAATTGTGCTGATCGAGCACGATATGCGAGTGGTCTTCAACCTGGCCGACCGGATCACGGTGCTCGGCGAGGGCAAGATGCTGGCCGAAGGCTCGCCGGACGAAATCTCAAAGAATCCGGTTGTGCAGGAAGCCTATCTGGGGAAAGCCGAATGAACGCGCTGACGGCTGAAGGGCTGAACACCTATTATGGCAAGAGCCATATTCTGCACGATGTCGGGATGGCCGTTGCCGAGGGGCAGATCACGACGTTGTTGGGCAGAAACGGGGCGGGCAAGTCGACGACACTGCGCAGCCTGGTCGGATTGACGCCGCCGCGGTCAGGCCGGGTGACGTTGTTCGGCAAGGACATCACGGGCCAGCCGCCATATCGGATAGCCGCGTCCGGCGTGGGATTCGTGCCGGAAGGGCGCAAGGTGTTCGCCAACCTGACCGTAGACGAGAACCTGCGGGTGCCGCTGGAGCGGCCGGGGCCGTATGATCTGCAGCACGTGTACAAACTGTTTCCGCGATTGGGGGAGCGTAAGACAAACCTGGGGCGACAATTGTCCGGCGGCGAGCAGGAGATGCTGTCGATCGGACGGGCGTTGTTGCTGAATCCGCGCCTGCTGATCCTGGACGAGCCCAGCCAGGGACTGGCGCCGCTGATCGTGAAGGAGGTGTTCCGGATCGTTGCGCAGTTGCGGGCTGAGGGGATCTCGGTGCTGCTGGTGGAACAGAATGTACGCATGAGCCTGGAGATCTCCGACCATGCGTATGTGCTGGAAAACGGCCAGATGGTTTATTCCGGGCCGGCGGCGGAATTGCGCGCGGATGAGGCACGCATCCAGGCGCTTGCAGGCGCGTCGGCCGATGAATGGAAACTGGAGGACCTGCTGCCGGTCTGAGCGGTTGGCGATGGCGGGTCGCGACTTGTCCGGCAGGCGGCGATTGGCACACATTATGCCCCGCTACCCACTGCAGAGCTGGATTTCATGACCCTTCCTCGCCTTCCTTCCATGCGCCTGAACGGCCGCAGGGCTCTTGTTACCGGCGCGGGCCGGGGTATCGGGCTGGCGGCCGCCGCCGCCCTGGCCGAAGTCGGCGCCCATGTCACCCTGGTTGCCCGCACCGTGAGTGAGATCAGCGCGGTGGCGGCGGAGATTCGTGATGGTGGCGGCCAGGCGGCTGTTCTGGTGCTGGACGTTACCGATCAAGCGGCGGTGCGTGCCGCGATCGAGGGCGTGGAGCCGTTCGACATCCTGGTCAATAACGCCGGCACCAATCGGCCCCGGACCTTTCTGGAGGTGACCGAGGACGATTACGACGTGATCGCCGGGCTGAACCTGCGGGCGGCATATTTTGTCGCACAGGCGGTGGCGCAGAAGATGGCGGCGGCGGGGAAAGGCGGGTCGATCATCCACATCTCCTCCCAGATGGGCCATGTCGGCGGACAGAACCGTACGGTCTACTGCATGACGAAGCATGGTCTGGAAGGACTGACCAAGGCGATGGCGATCGACCTGGCGCCGCTGGGGATCCGGGTGAACTCGATCGGACCCACCTTTATCGAAACGCCGTTGACGCGGCCGTTCTTCGAGAATGTGGCGTTCCGGGAGGACGTGCTGCGCAAGATCAAGCTGGGCCGGCTGGGAACGGTGGAGGACCTGATGGGCGCGGTGGTGTTCCTGGCGAGCGATGCGGCGGCTCTGATCACAGGGACGGCGCTGGTGGTGGATGGGGGATGGACGGCGGACTAGGGCGGTTTCCGCGAAGGCTAAATTTGACAAGCCGGCCCGAGGCCGCCTCTGCTGATGCCAAACCAGGAGGAGGCGTCGATGCCCCGTTTACAGAACAAGATCATCATTATCACCGGCGGCGCTCGTGGCCAGGGGGCGGCGGAGGCACGGCTGTTCGTGCGCGAGGGTGCGCGGGTCATTATTACCGACGTGCTGGATGCGCCGGGCGCGCAGCTTGCCCGCGAACTGGGGCAGGACAACGCGGTGTTCGTTCATCATGATGTCTCCTCGGAGACGGACTGGCAAAAGGCGCTCGACACGGCGGCAGCGTTTGGCGGGCTGCATGGGCTGATGAACAATGCGGGCATCTATCAGCCGGCTACGTTGATGGAGACCGATACGGCGCTGTTCGAGCGCCATATGCGGATCAATCAGCTTGGCGTGTTCCTTGGAATGAAGGCGGTGGTTCCGCTGATGGAGCGGTCCGGCGGGGGTGCGATCGTCAATATCTCCTCGGTTGCCGGATTGCGCGGCTCACCTGGCGCGATCGCCTACAGCGCGACGAAGTGGGCAGTGCGGGGCATGACCAAGGCCGCGGCAGTCGACCTGGCGTCGCGGGGAATCCGGGTGAACTCAATTCATCCGGGACCGATCGACACGCCGATGCTGGATGTGCGTACGGAGGAACAGAATGTCCGCCGGCTGGAGGCGGTGCCGATGAAGCGTCGCGGCACACCGGAGGAGGTCGCCGACCTCGCGCTGTTCCTGCTGTCCGACGAAAGTCGCTATATCACCGGCGCCGAAATCGCCATCGACGGCGGTGCGACGTTGTAAACCCGGTTGCGCGTTTACTTCAGCCAAACGACCCCGTCAGCGGCCATCCCGTCGATCTCATCGTCGGTGTAGCCGGCGAGCGAGAGGACATCGCGGGCATGTTCGCTGAGGTCGGCGGCAAAGTCGGCGACCTGGACACGGGCGGCGGAAAGGCGGAACGGCGGGTTCAGCACCTTGAAGGCACCGCCCTTGTCCTGGACTTCGGCGAATGCACCACGATGCTTCAGTTGTGGATCGGCCATCGCCTCCTGCACCGTGCGGTAGGGTGAGGCTGGCACCCCGGCTGCGTCGAAAGCGGCCTGGCATTCGCGCGTGGTCAGTGTCGTCGACCAGCCCTCAAGCTCGTCTATGAAAGCGCCCCAGTTGTTTCGCCGATCCGTGTAGATGGCGAAACGCGGGTCGGTGATCCAGGCCGGGTGACCCGCAGCCTGGCATAGGCTTTGGAACGTCTTCTCGCTGGCGACAGCCGGCATGATGTAGCCGTCCTTCGTGCGTACCGGCCCGAACATTGGCCGGCCCGCAGGCGGGGTTGGAAACTGCGCGGCCTGAACCTCGCCCACCATTAGCGTCAGCATCGTCTCCAGCATCGAGACGTCGACATGCTGGCCGTGACCCAGCGCCTGTCGCTGCGTCAGGGCGGCCATGATGGCGCCGAACGCATACGTGCCGCTGACGATGTCGGCGATGTAGATGCCACAATTGTCCGGCCGATCGCGGCCCGGCTGGTAGGCGATGTGCGCCAAGTCGAAGCCGGATGCGGCGTGGATCGCGGGTGCATAGGCTGGCAGGGTGGAGGATGGGCCGGTCTGGCCGTAGCCGGAGATCGAGCAGTAGATCAGTTGCGGGTGAGCCTGCGCCACGGTCTCATAATCGAGGCCGAAGCGCTTCATGACGCCGGGTCGAAAATTTTCCACCAGAAAGTGGGCCTGGTGCAACAGGCGCCGCACAACGTCCTGTCCTGTGGGGTGTTTCAGATCGAGTGCGATGCTTTGCTTGCCGGCGTTGAGCTGGCCGAAGGATGTCGAGGCACCGTCCCGAAGCGGCATGCGAGACCGCATCATGTCGCCCTCCGCGGTCTCGATCTTGATCACCTGCGCGCCGAGGTCGGCCATCATTCGGGTGCAGTATGGACCTGCGATCGTGGTGGTGAAGTCAACCACGCGCATGCCGTGCAGGGGACCTTTTGTCATTGGCATTCCACCCGTTGCTTTGTATTTGCCGCGTTGCCGTGTCGTGGTCTTGAAGCCCGCAAGACAGCTGGCATAGCGGAGTTTCGGACCATAAACCTTCGCCCGGCTGGCTGGTCAATCGATCGGAGGCCATTTCCTCAAAGAGGAAGCACTGATGCAGCGTTACAACTACCCCGATCTGGCCGCGCATCGGCAGTCGCACCAGGTGTTTCCCGAACGCTTCAAGGCGTTCACCCAAGCGTTGGAGGCAGGCACCCTGATCAATCCCGGCGAGTTCTTCGACGTCATCTCCACTTGGTTCAAGCGGCACATGATCGAGCATGACGCGCCGGTGGCGCGCTTCCTCCAGGCACGGCAGGCCGCATAATACCGGCCGTGGCAGAAAAAAGGCCCCGGAGTCACCCCCGGGGCCATGACAGGGTCGATTAAAAGCTCTACTTCAGCCAGCCCGCCAGGATGGCCAGCATCAGCAGGGCGACGATGTTGGTGATCTTGATCATCGGGTTCACCGCCGGGCCGGCAGTGTCCTTGTACGGGTCACCAACGGTGTCGCCGGTCACTGCTGCCTTGTGCGCCTCGGAGCCCTTGCCGCCGTGGTTGCCCTCCTCGATATACTTCTTTGCGTTGTCCCAGGCGCCGCCGCCCGAGGTCATCGAGATCGCGACGAACAGGCCGGTGACGATCGTGCCCAGCAGCATCGCGCCCAGGGAGGCGAACGCGGCTGCACGCCCGGCGATGATATCGATGACGATCCACAGCAGGATCGGCGCGCCGATCGGCAGCAAAGACGGGATCAGCATTTCCTTGATCGCCGCCTTGGTCAGCATGTCGACGGCCTTGCCATATTCCGGCTTGGCCGTGCCCTCCATGATCCCGGGGATTTCCCGGAACTGCCGGCGGACTTCCACCACGACCGATCCGGCCGCTCGTCCCACGGCGGTCATGCCCATCGCACCGAACAGGTAGGGCAGCATGCCACCGATGAACAACCCGACCACGACGAACGGGTTTTGCAGGGCGAAGTCGACCTTCAGGGTCGGGAAGTAGTGCGTCAGGTCCTGGGTGTAGGCGGCGAACAGCACGAGGGAGGCAAGGCCGGCGGAGCCGATGGCATAGCCCTTGGTGACGGCCTTGGTGGTGTTGCCCACCGCGTCCAGCGCGTCGGTGGTAATCCGGACTTCCTTCGGCAGGTCGGCCATTTCGGCGATGCCGCCGGCGTTGTCGGTCACCGGGCCGTAGGCGTCCAGTGCCACGATCATGCCGGCGAGTGACAGCATCGTCGTTGCCGCTACCGCAATGCCGAACAGTCCGGCGACCATGAAGGTGAAGATGATACCGATGCTGATCACGACCACCGGCAGCGCCGTCGCTTCCATCGAGATCGCCAGACCCTGGATCACGTTGGTGCCGTGACCGGTGGTCGAGCTTTGCGCGATTGACTTCACCGGCCGATATTCAGTGGCGGTGTAATACTCGGTAATCACAACGATCAGCCCGGTAACGACCAGGCCGGCCAGGGCGCAGACGAACAGGTCCCAGCCATTGACCGATGTGCCATCGACCATGGTGAGGGGCGCCGTGAAGCCGCAGGTCAGCAGGATGATGATCGCGATGCCGACGACGGACAGGGCGCCGGTGACAATCAGGCCGCGATAGAGCGCCTTCATGATCCCGTTGTCCGCACCGAGCTTGACGAAATAGGTGCCGACGATGGAGGTCAGGATGCAGATCGCGCAGATACCGAGCGGTAGCATCAGAAGGGCGTCGCGCACCGCGCCGGTGAAGAAGATTCCGGCGAGCAGCATGGTGGCGACGATCGTGACAGCGTAGGTTTCAAACAAGTCGGCGGCCATGCCGGCGCAATCGCCGACGTTGTCACCGACATTGTCGGCGATGACCGCGGGGTTGCGGGGGTCATCCTCGGGGATGCCGGCCTCGACCTTGCCCACCAGGTCGGCGCCGACGTCGGCGCCCTTGGTGAAGATGCCGCCGCCAAGCCGGGCAAAGATGGAGATCAACGAGCCGCCGAAGCCCAAAGCGACCATCGCCTCCAGCACCTTACGCAACTGGTCGTCGGTGATCGGACCGCTGATGCTGCCACGAAGCACGAAATAATACCCAGCCACACCCAGGAGACCCAAGCCGACCACGAGCATGCCGGTGATGGCGCCGGCCTTGAAGGCGACATCGAGGCCGGCGGCGAGGCCGCGGCGGGATGCCTGCGCGGTACGAACGTTGGCCCGAACGGAGACGTTCATGCCGATGTAGCCGGCGGCAGCCGACAGGATGGCGCCGATCGCAAAGCCGATCGCGGTATGTATCCCCAGGACGAGCAGCAGCAGGATCAGGATGACGACGCCGACGATGCCGATCGTGGTGTACTGCCGGTTCAGGTAGGCGCGCGCACCCTCCTGGACGGCTGCTGATATTTCCTGCATCCGGCTGGTCCCGGCGTCAGCGGCAAGAACTTGCCGGCTGGTGATGAGACCATAGACCAGCGCCGCCAGGCCGCAGACTATGATCAGCAATTGTGCCGCACTCATTCGGGTTGTTCCCCTCCTAGTCGTTTCGTTCCGGCGAGACCGGCCCGCCGATTCAGGCTGCGAGGCGCCGTGGCCGCGGCGTATGCCAGAACCGCGAGCTTCCGGCAAATGTGCGATTACTATTTTGTTAATGATCGGCCACGCATACAGCTTGGCAATGACCCAGAGATTGCGCCAGAAAAGGCGCAATCTCTGGAACTGGCAATGACCGAAACCCGTATCGTCCCCGTTATCCTATCCGGCGGCTCCGGCACACGGCTATGGCCGGTGTCGCGCGAAAGTTTTCCCAAACAGCTTTGGCCGCTGGTTTCAGAGCGCACGATGATGCAGGAAACGGCGCTGCGAGCGGGCTCGCCGGCGTTCGCTTCGCCGTTGGTGGTGTGCAACAACGAGCATCGTTTCCTGATCGCCGAACAACTTCGTGCTGTCGGCATCAACGACGCCCGCATCGTGCTGGAGCCGGTGGGCCGCAACAGCGCGCCGGCGATTGCGGCTGCGGCGATGCTGGTGGCCGAACAGGATCCCGACGCGGTGCTGTGGATCATGGCCGCGGACTCCTCGATCGCCGACGAGGTGGCGTTGCAGGGTGCGGTCCAGGCTGCCGCCGAGGCTGCCCGCGCCGGCTATATCGTGACCTTCGGCATGAAGCCCACGGCGCCGGAAACCGGCTACGGCTACATTGAGATCGGCGCCACGATCGCCGGATCCGGCAGTGTCCACGCCGTTGCCCGGTTCCTGGAAAAGCCGGACCCTGCCACCGCCGCCCGTTTTGTCGCGGACGGACGGCATCTGTGGAACTCCGGCATGTTCGTGTTTACGGCACGAACGTTGCTCGAGGAACTGGAGCGCCACGCCCCCGACGTGCTGCCCCCGGTGGCGCAGGCGGTGACGGAACGGACCGCGGACCTCGACTTTATCCGCCTTGGCGTTGAAGGCTTCACGGCTTGTCCATCGATCAGCATCGACTACGCGGTGGCGGAACGGACCAGCAGGGCGGCGGTGGTTCCGGCCGATCTGGGCTGGTCGGACGTCGGGAGCTGGAGCGCGCTGTGGGAACTGGGCGACAAGGATGCGGCCGGTAACGTGGCGCTGGGCGACGTGGTGCTGGAGGGGGCGGAGAACTGCTACGTCCGCAGCGACGGCATGTTGGCGGCGGTGGTTGGGCTGAAGGACGCGGTCGTGGTGGTGACCGAGGACGCTGTTCTGGCCATGCACCGTAACGATGCCCAGGACGTGAAGAAGATTGTGGAGCGGCTGAAGGCGAAGGGGCGGCCGGAAGCCGTGGCGCATAACCGGATGTACCGGCCTTGGGGCTATTATGAGAGCCTGATCCAGGGCGATCGGTTCCAGGTCAAACGGATCGTGGTGACGCCGGGGCGTCAACTGTCACTGCAGAGCCATTTCCATCGTGCCGAACACTGGGTCGTGGTGAACGGCACGGCCCGGGTGACCCGCGATGAGGAGATCCTGATCGTGCGGGAGAATGAAAGTGTCTACCTACCGCTGGGGTGTGTCCATCGGCTGGAAAATCCCGGGCGCATCCCGCTGACGCTGATCGAGGTGCAGTCTGGGGCTTATCTTGGGGAGGACGATATCGTTCGACTGCAGGATACCTACGGTCGGGCGTAGCCGGGTTGCAACTTCCCCGCCCCACCTTGGGGCGGCGGCACTTGCTATGATAAGCGGGACTACTTCGTATTGCGGCGGGCCAGCGGTTCGATGAACTGGGGTTCGGTGTCCCATGGGAACAGGATCCAGGTGTCCTGCGATACCTCGGTGACGAAGCTGTCCACGGTTGGCCGGCCCTCCGGCTTGGCGTAGACGCAGGCGAGATGGGCTTTGGGCAGCAGGCTGCGGACCACGCGCGCTGTGGCACCGGTATCGACCAGATCGTCGACGATCAGGAAGCCGGTTCCATCTCCGGCGGCTGGGGCCGGCTTGGTGACGATCGGTTCGCCCCGGCTCTCATCCTGGTAGGTAACGACGCAGACGCTTTCGACCAGACGCAGATCAAGCTCGCGGGCAATGATTGCCGCCGGGATCAATCCCCCCCGGCTGATCGCAACGATCCCCTCGTATGGACCCAGCCCCATCAGACGCCAGGCCAGCGCGCGGGCATCGCGATGGAGCTGGTCCCAGGTGACAGTGTAATAATGCGTTGCCATGAGCGTTTGTCGGCGGAAAGCGCGGGCCGTGGCAAGTGGCATTTCGCCGCTGCGATTTGGGCCGACGCGGCGCAAACAGTATAGTGACATTTCGGTCCACACCGTCTTTGATAGGCCGATGGACGGGCCCGCAACCTTGACTGAAGCTGACGAGATCGGACCGTTCCGCCTGCTCGCGCCGGAACGGCCGTTTGCACCGGTGATATTCACGTCCGCGCATTCGGGACGTGCCTATTCACCAGACCTGCTGACGGGGGTTCGCCTGTGCGCACTCAATCTTCGTCGAAGCGAGGACAGCTTTGTCGATGAGCTGTTCAGTGCTGCGCCGGCCAATGGCGCGCCGCTGCTGGCGGCAAATTTCCCTAGAGCCCTTTGCGATGCGAATCGTGAGGCTTGGGAATTGGACCCGGGGATGTTCACTGACCGGCTGCCAGACTGGGTCAACACCACCAGTTCGCGGGTAAGCGCTGGCCTGGGGACGATCGCCAGGGTCGTTGCCTCGGGAGAGGCGATCTACTCCGCAAAGTTGCCCTTCGCTGAGGCGGAGCGGCGGATCACGTCGTACTGGCGGCCGTTCCACGATACGTTGGCGAAGCTGATCCAGGACATCCGGTCTCGCTTCGGTTATTGCCTGGTGATCGATTGCCACTCCATGCCATCCAACGGGCAGGGTAAGCGGGCGGGCAGCCGTGCGGTCGATTTCGTATTGGGCGATCTGCACGGTTCGGCCTGTGCGTCGCGTGTGACCCGGGCGGCTGAGGCGCTGTTGACCGGGAAGGGTTATCTGGTGCGGCGCAATGACCCCTATGCCGGCGGTTTCATTACCAGGCATTACGGCCGGCCAGCGGACGATGTGCATGTTCTGCAGATTGAGATTGCCAGAGCGCTCTACATGAATGAGGCGCGGATCGAACGGCTGCCGCAATTCTCGATGGTGCAGCAACAGATTTCCGACCTGGTGGTGGCGATGACGCTGCAGGTGCATGACCTGATCGGGTAGAGGCGGGGTTCGGGGAGTTGGGAATGCAATGAGCGACGTGCTGATTACCCAGGCGGGCGGCGTGCTGGAAGTGGCGTTCAACCGCCCGGAGAAAAAGAACGCGCTGACTGGGGCCATGTATGCTGCTGTCGTGGATGCTTTTCGCCGCGCCGATGCAGATGCGTCGATCCGTGCCGTGCTGCTGACCGGCACCGGCGACACATTCACCTCGGGGAACGACATCAAGGATTTCCAGTCACGGGCGGCGACCAATGAGGCAACGCATGCCTCGCCGTTCCTGGACGCATTGTCGTCGCTGGCGACGCCACTGGTCGCGGCGGTAAACGGTGCGGCGATCGGTGTCGGCACAACCATGCTGGCGCACGCAGACCTGGTAATCGCTGCCCGGTCGGCGCGGTTCGTGATGCCGTTCACCAGCCTGGGCCTTGTGCCGGAGGCGGCGAGTTCGCTGCTGTTTCCCCGCCTCGTCGGTCACCAGCGTGCCAATGCGCTGCTGCTCCTGGGCGAGCCACTGGATGCCGAAACCGCACTGGACTGGGGCTTGGTTTACCGGGTGGTTGCCGATTCGGAGCTGATGATGGCTGCCCGAGCCCTTGCCGGGCGGCTGGCGGCGCTGCCACCGGCGGCGGTGCGCCAGACCAAGAACCTGATCAAGAACGGGCAGCAGGATGTGCCGGGACGGATCGCCGAGGAACTGGTGCTGTTCCGGGAACGGCTGCGCTCGCCGGAGGCGGCTGAGGCGTTTGCAGCATTCGTAGAGAAGCGCATACCGGATTTCTCTCACTTCGGATAGTTGGGGATTCCAGGTCCTTGCCGACGAACTTTCAAGGAACGAATGAAGTCGGCGCTTTGATTCCATCGGCAACCACGGCTGGCTGATCTTGGGATCAGCCGCAGTAATGACCAACGTCTGGCTGACCTTCGGCGACTTCATCAAAGGAACCGAGGATTTTGCGGCGCACATCCAGCTTTTGATGAAGTCACGCCAACATGTGCTGGAAACATTGGAGACTGCCTGATGATTGCACCTGTTCCGACCGGATATGCCGCGCCGAATTCTCGGATCGATAGCGTGACGTTGCCGGCGAGACCGGAACCGCTGCGACTGAAGCCCAGCGAGACCGCGGTTATCGTCGTGGATATTCAGAATGCCTACGCGTCGCCGGGCGGCTACATCGATATCGCCGGTTTTGACATATCGGGCGCGCCAGCCGCGATCGCGAAAACCAAGATCGTGCTGGAGGCGGCTCGGAAGGCCGGCCTGACCGTGATCTTCTTCCAGAACGGCTGGGACAAGGATTATGTCGAGGCGGGGACTATCGGGTCGCCTAACTGGCACAAATCCAATGCGCTGAAGACGATGCGGGCCCGCCCGGAACTGCAGGGAACGCTGCTGGCGAAAGGCACATGGGATTACGCGATTGTCGATGAACTGACGCCCCAGCCGGGCGATATCGTAATCCCGAAGACCCGCTACAGCGGGTTCTTCAATACCAACATCGACAGCGTGCTACGGGCGCGTGGCATCCGGAACCTTGTCTTTACCGGAATTGCGACAAACGTGTGCGTTGAGTCTTCATTGCGGGACGCATTCCATCTGGAGTATTTCGCGGTGGTGTTGGAAGACGCGACGCACCATGCGGGGCCGGCTTTCGTGCAGCAGGCGGCGCTGTTCAACATCGAGAAATTCTTTGGCTGGGTTTCAACGGTCGCTGATTTCTGCGGTGCGATCGGCCAGGTTGCCCCAACCTCCATTCGGTAAAGGGCTCCGGGCGCGGGCGCGTGGCCCGGTGACGCAGCGTGGCGTCCTGGATGATGATCTATGCTCTATTTCTGCTCACTCTGCCGCTCCCTTCACCATTTCGATGCCAATAAGCGCGTTGATGACGCTGGCTGAAGGCGCGACCCAGCCAAAAATACCGCCCTGGGCTGTGATCATCTTCAATCCCACCGCATGGAATTCGGCAAAGTAGGAACCGCAGCAATCAGAAACGACCAGGCAGTCATAGCCCCGGTCGTTCGCTTCCCGAACGGTTGTGTTGACGCAGACTTCTGTTGTGACACCTGTAACCACAAGCTGCTGAATGCCCCGGTTCTGCAGGATGGCATGCAGGTCGGTGGCAAAGAATGCGCCCTTGCCGGGTTTATCGATCACTGGCTCGCCCGGCGCCGGACCGAGTTCGGCGATGATGTCGTGGCCGGCCTCGCCGCGGACCAGAATGCGGCCCATCGGGCCAGGATCGCCGATGGTGATTGGGCTGCGGCCACGGATCTTCTTGGCAGGCGGCAGGTCGGTGAGGTCGGGGCGATGGCCCTCGCGGGTATGGATCACCAGACCGCCGGCGGCGCGCCAGGCGTTCAGCAACGCCTTGTTGGGTGCGATGGTGCGGCGAAGCTGCGACACGTCATTGCCCAGCATTTCGCCGAAGCCGCCGGGTTCCAGGAAGTCGCGCTGCATGTCGATGATCAGCAACGCTGCCAACCTGAGGTCGAGACTGTATTCGTATGGTTCCGCTTCGATCCTCATCCCGCCCCCATACAAAGTTCAGTCCACAGTCAGGTCGCGGATGTGGGTTCTGCAAATTCGAGGCCACGCTGACGCAGGCGTTACCATCGACGGCTGACGCTGACTGGGGCAGCATCGGATTCATGCATTTCGACCTGAAATTGTGGCGCATGACCTCCGGCTTTCGGGACCGCATTGCCCTGTCGGCCGGGCTGGGCCTGCTGGCGCTCGCGGTGGGCATCGCCCGCTTCGCCTTTCTTGGGCAGTTCCTCGCCGGGGTGTTCCGTGGCGTGATCCCGGTGTTGCCGCTGGTGGGCGCTGCGGTTGCAATCCTGCTGCGGGCCTGGCTTGACCATCACCGGACGATGATCGCCCATCGCACGGCCGCGCGGGTGCAGGAGGCGTTGCGGGGCCGCCTGTTCGACAAGATCATCGCGCTGGGCCCCGGCTGGTTCGGGGCCGAACACACCGGTGGCGTGATGCTGTCGATGGTCGATGGGGTGGAGCAGTTGCAGTCGTTCTTCGGCCAGTACTTGCCGCAGGTGACGATCGCGATTTGTGCCCCGGTGGCGATTTTCGTGTTCATTGCCTGGTGGGATGTGCCGGTGGCGATGGTCATGCTGACGGCGGCGCTGTTTACCCTGGTGTTGCCGGCGACCGTGCACCGCAAGACCGAGAAGGCGTCACGCACGCGGCAGTCGGCGTTCAAGTCGTTCGGCGAGGAGTTCCTCGATGCCGTTCAAGGCCTACCGACCTTGAAGGCGTTCGGTCAGAGCGCTGCTTATGGGCAGATGCTGGCCGCGAAGGCGCGGGCCCTTTCAGACAGCACATTCTGGGTGCTTGCGCTGAACGTGCTGACCCGCGGCTTCACCGACCTGGGCACCGCTCTGGGGTCGGCACTGGCTCTGGCGCTGGGGGCCTGGCGCGTGCGGCACGGAGAGATGAGCCTGGAGGCGTTGCTGATCGTGCTGATGGCGGGGACTGAGATCTTTCGTCCGCTGCGCGACTTACGCGGGGTGCTGCACCAGGGGTTGAACGGGCAGGCGGCGGCAAGTGGGATCAATGCGCTGCTGGACACGTCGGTGGCCGCGCCGAGCGGGGTGGTGACGGAGGCTCTGACGCCGGAGATCGTCTTCGATGGCGTGACCTTCGCCTATCCCGGTGGCCGCGGTGCGGCTCATGCGGGGCTGTCGTTGCAAATTGGCGCGGGTGAGCGGGTGGGCATTGTAGGCCCGAGCGGATCAGGCAAGTCGACCATCGTCCGGTTGTTGTTACGGCTGCATGAGCCGCAATCCGGCACGATCCGGCTGGGCGGGCATGATCTGCGAGGGTTGGATCCGGCGCAGCTGCGCGGCATGATCGCCGTGGTGTCGCAGGACACCTATTTGTTCCACGGATCGGTCGAGGAAAATCTTCGACTGGGTCGGCCTGACGCGACCGAGGCTGAGCTGATTGCCGCGGCAACCGCTTCGAATGCCCACGGCTTCATCGCCGCGTTGCCTGACGGCTACCACACGATTATCGGCGAGCGCGGCACGCAATTGTCCGGCGGCCAGCGCCAGCGGTTGGCAATCGCTCGGGCATTGCTAAGGGACTCACCGATCCTGGTGCTGGACGAGGCGCTGTCATCGGTTGACACCGAGAATGAGGCGATCATCCAGCAGGCGCTGGACCGGCTGATGGTCGGTCGAACCACGCTGATTCTCGCGCATCGCCTGTCCAGCGTGATCGGCGCCGACCGGATCCTGGTGCTGGGCGACGGGGCGGTGGTGCAATCTGGCACGCACCGGGTGCTGATCCAGCAGGAGGGGTCGTATCGCGACCTGATGAGGCCGCAATTGGCGGCGCGGGATGGCGTGTTGGCGTCGCCGCCTGCGGTCGAAACCAGCAGCGGCGACGCGCCGGCCGCCTCAGCGGTTGTGGCAAGCCTGTCGGCCGATGCCGCGCAGATCGGCTGGCCGGACACAATCCGCACGCTGTTGCGTGTAGTGCGGCCATACCGCGGCCAGTTGGGGATTACCGTTGCCACGGGCATTGGTCGCGTGGTCGCCTTCATTGGCGTCAGTGTGCTGGGGGCGCTGGTGCTGGGCGCGGTCCGCAACGGAACCCCGACCGGGGTGCTGATCGCGGCGCTGTTGATTACGGCGCCGCTGGCCGGGCTGCTGCACTGGCTGGAATCGTGGATCGCCCATGCGATGGCCTACGCGCTGCTGGCCGATATGCGGGTTGATCTGTTCCGAAAACTCGATGCGCTGGCGCCGGCCTATCTGCTACGGCGGCGATCCGGCGATCTGGTTGCGCTGGCGACGCAGGACGTCGAGACGGTGGAGTATTTCTTCGCTCATACAATTGCGCCGGCAATTGTGGCGGTGCTGGTGCCGGTCAGCGTGCTGGTTGCGATGGGCTGGATTGCCTGGCCACTGGCGCTGGTTCTGGCACCGATCCTGGCATATGCGGGCGCATCGCCGCTGCTTGGCCGGCAGCGGATCGACACGCTGGCATCGGCGGCGCGGGGTGCGCTGGGGCTGATCGGGGCGTATGCGACGGAGACGATCCAGGGCCTGGCGGAGCTGGTGATGTTCGGCGCGGCCGACAGGCGGCGCGACGGGTTCATGGACGCGGTGCGGGCCTATCAAGGGCTGCGTCTGAAGCTGTTGGCGGATTTGTCGTTCCAAGCGGTGGTGCTGGAGGCGCTGACCGGCCTGGGTGGTTTGGCGGTGGCAGCGATTGGCGCGGTGCTGGTCGCGCAAGGGATGATCGACGCGACGATGCTGCCTTTGCTGGTGCTAATCTCGGTGGCGGCCTTCCTGCCGGTCTCGGAGATCGCGCAGGTCGGGCGGCAACTCGCCGATACGATCGCCTCGACACGGCGCCTGGCGGTGGTGCATGCCGAACCGGTGCTGATCAACGACGGGGCGCGTGATCCCGGCGATGCGTCCGACATGGACTTCGAGAATGTTGACTTCACCTATCCCGGGCGTGCGGTGCCGGCGGTGCGCGACATGTCGTTCAGCGTGCCGGCCGGGGCAACCGTGGCGCTCGTTGGGCCGTCGGGCGCCGGCAAGTCGACGGTGGCGAATCTGCTGCTGCGCTTCTGGGATCCGGGCCACGGGGTGATCCGGCTGGGCGGGGTCGATATGCGGGACCTGAAACTCGAGGGGCTGCGCGGGCGGATCGCGCTGGTGGCGCAGGACACCTATCTGTTCAACGACACGCTGGAGGCGAACGTGCGGCTGGCGCGCCCGGATGCGTCGGCCGAACAAGTGGCCCAGGCGCTGTCGCGGGCGGCGCTGGCCGGGTTCGTGGCCGGGCTGCCGGATGGTATGGCGACCCGGGTTGGGGAACGGGGTGTGGCACTGTCAGGCGGGCAGCGTCAGCGGATCGCCATCGCCCGCGCGTTCCTGAAGGATGCGCCGGTGCTGATCCTGGATGAGGCGACGTCGCACCTGGATACGATCAGCGAACAGGCAGTGCGTGGGGCGCTGGACACGCTGATGGCGCACCGCACGACGATTGTTATAGCGCACCGTTTGTCGACGATCCGGGCGGCGGACCTGATCCTGGTGCTGCGGAACGGACGAGTGATCGAATCAGGTGCGCATGAGGCGCTGCTGGCGCTCGGCGGATTCTATGCGCGGCTGGTCGAACACCAGATGGCAGGGGTTGCGGCGTGATCGCGACGTGGTGACTTCGTACCCATTCGGTAACGGAGTTGTGGGTTTCGCCGGCCGCTGGTTTACCGCATCCTGTGTCTCAGGGCTGGTAGCTCAGCGTTAGAGCGCGCGCTTGATAAGCGTGATGTCGGATGGTTCAACTCCTCCCCGGCCCACCAACTTGTTTCCCTACACGTTGAAGCGGAACAGCAGGACGTCGCCGTCCTTCACCACATAGGCCTTGCCTTCTATCCGCATCTTGCCGGCTTCCTTGGCGCCCTGTTCGCCGCGGCCGGCGACGTAATCGTCGTAGGCAATGGTTTCGCAGGCAATGAAGCCACGCTCGAAATCCTTATGGATCACCGCGGCGGCCTGCGGTGCCTTGGTGCCCTTGGTAATCGTCCAGGCGCGGGTTTCCTTCGGCCCACAGGTGAAATAGGTCACCAGCTCCAGCAGGTCGTAGCCGGCGCGGATCACCTGATCGAGGCCGCTTTGGGTCAGGCCAAGGGTTTCCAGGAAGTCACGGCGATCGGCTTCGGGAAGCTGGGAGACCTCGGCCTCGATGGCGGCGGACACGATGATGGTTGGGGCGTGCTGGGTTGCGGCCCAGGTGCGGACGCGATCGGAGAAGGCGTTGCCGGTGGCGGCTGAGGCTTCTTCCACATTGCAGACGTAAAGGACGGGCTTGGAGGTCAGCAGTTGCAGGCGGTTGACTGCTTCTTCCTCACCTTGAGGGATCGCGGTGCGGGCGGGCCGCCCTTGCTGCAGGGCGGCAACCAAAGGCTCCATGATTGCCACGGCGGCGAGGCTTTCCTTGTCGCCCCCCTTGGCGCGTTTCTGGGCCTGGACCAGGCGGCGCTCCAGGCTGTCCAGGTCGGACAGCATCAGTTCGGTTTCCACCACCTCGATGTCGCGCAGCGGGTCGATGGAACCCTCGACGTGGGTGATGTCGGCGTCCTCGAAACAGCGCAGGACATGGATGATGGCGTCGACTTCGCGGATATTGGCGAGGAACTGGTTGCCGAGGCCTTCACCCTTGGAGGCGCCGCGGACCAGCCCGGCAATATCGACAAATTCCAGGCTGGTGGGAACGATCTTGATGGATTTGCCGATCTCGGCCAGCACGTCGAGGCGTTGGTCGGGCACCGCGACGCGGCCGACATTTGGTTCGATGGTGCAGAACGGATAGTTGGCTGCCTGTGCCGCAGCGGTGGCGGTCAGCGCGTTGAACAGGGTCGATTTGCCGACATTGGGCAGGCCGACGATGCCGCAATTGAAACCCATTAACGTATGTCCTGTGTTTGCGCGGCGACTTTGCTCATGAAATCAGGATGTTTGCCCTGCGCCAGCAGGCTGGCCTCATCGGCCACCGCATCCAGCAGCGGGATCAGCCAGGGCTTATCCTCGGCGCCGAAGTTGCCGAGGACGTAGCCGAGCACACGGTCCTTGTGGCCGGGGTGGCCGATGCCCAGGCGAATGCGCCAGTAGTCGGGCGTGCCCAACATCCGGTCCATGCTGCGCAGGCCGTTGTGGCCGGCGGCGCCGCCGCCTTTCTTGACGCGCATCTTGCCGGGGGCGAGATCGAGTTCATCGTGAAAGGCAGTGATCGCATCGGTCGGCAGCTTGTAGAAGGACACGGCTTCCTGCACCGAGTCGCCGGATGCGTTCATGTAGGTCAGCGGCTTGAGTGCCAGGATTTTGGTGCCGGCGATGGTGCCCTCGGCGGTAAGGCCCTTGAAGCGGCGCCGCCACGGCGAGAAGCCGTGGCGGGTCGCGATCACATCGATTGCCATGAAGCCGATGTTGTGACGGTTGGCCGCCATTCCGGGCTCTGGATTGCCGAGGCCGACCCAGAGCTGGGTCATGATGGTCAGCCCTTCTTGGCGGGCGCCTTGCCCGGTGCCCTGGTGCCGCCCTTGGCGGGGGCAGCGGCAGCGGATGGCGCGCCGGCAGCACCGGCTTCGGCAACGACTTCGATCTTGGTCGGCGGCACAACGGTGGCTACGACAAAATCGCGGTCGATCACGGCCTTGACGTTCTCGGTGCCCTTGAGGTCGTGCCAGCGGACGTTGTCGTTGAAGTCCAGCGGGCCGAGGTCGGCGGTGAACTGCTCCGGGATGTGGTCAGCGTCACAGTAGACCTCGACGGCGTGGCGTACGACGTTCAACACGGCGCCGCGCTTGATGCCGGGGCTGATGCCGTCGTTTTCGAAGTGCACTGGCACGGCGACCTTGATCCGCTGCCCGGCGACGAGGCGCTGGAAATCGACGTGTTCCGGCTTGTCGGAAACGGGGTGGAACTGCACGCCGCGGATCAGGGCGCGGATCGGCTGTTCACCGGCCTTGATTTCGTAGAGGCGGGACTGCCAGCCGGCGCGGTGAAGTTCGCGAACGACATCGCGGGGGTCTAGCGCGATGAGGTTGGGTTCCTGCTTGCCGCCATAGATAACCGCAGGCACCTTGCCTGCACGCCGAGTCGCCCGCGCCGCCCCCTTACCGCTTCGCGCACGAACCTCGGCCTCGATTGTAACAACGTTGGCCATGGTATGCTCCTGAATGACAAACGCCGGCCTCCAGGGGTGCCAGCGCGCGGGGGCTTTAGCGCAGGGCGGGATTTGGGGCAAGGGTCATGGCGGGATGGCCGCATCGCGGCGAACGTTCCTTGGCCGTGACCATCCCTGTCGTCTGAGCGGGCAATTCCCCTTAGTGCGTCGGGTTAAGCCGGGTGATTTCCATCACGACCTGAGCCCAGTGCTGGATCAGATCGGTATCCAGGCCGCGGGCGGCACGGCTGTGCATCGCGCGGGCGAAGCGGCCGGCATGCCGGCGCGAGGTCGCCAGCAGGATATGGGCGGCTTCGGTCGCATGGTTGACGCGGATGACGTCCGGCGGCGCTTCTTCGAGTGAACGCAGGGTCCGTTCAATTGCGATCGCGGAAATGTAGGCCATGGGGTCGGCTCCTCATCGGGTGCCTGATAGTCGCACCGGCGATGAGGACGCGATGTGGCCGGGGACACAATCCGACAAAATATCGGCATCCCGAGACTGTCTTGCGTGGACCGGGAAGCGGCGGCGCGATCGGGCCCGCCGTTATGCCAGCTTTGCGGCCCGGGCTGCTTGCATGACTTCATCCGCGTGGCCGGGGACGGTGACTTTGCGCCACACCTTCAGAACCTTGCCGTCGGGGCCGACCAGGAAGGTGCTGCGTTCCATCCCCATATACTTGCGGCCATACATCGATTTCTCGACCCAGGTGCCGTAGCGGTCGGCGACGGGGTGACCCTCGTCGGAGGCGAGCGGGAATGTCAGGTTGTACTTGGCAGCGAATTTTTCGATCGGCTTGATCTTGTCCGGCGACACGCCGATCACGTCGAGCCTGATCTCGCCGAATTTCGGCAGGGCTTCCTGGAACGCGCAGGCCTGTTTGGTGCAGCCGGGCGTGTCGGCCTTTGGATAGAAATACAGGATGAAAGGTTTGCCCTTGTAGCCGTCGAGGCTGACGGTGCGGCCGCCGGTCGCCGGCATCTGGAAATCGGGAGCCGCGTCACCCTCAGCGAGACTCATGCTTCTGGTTTCCCCACATAGCGCTCAAACAACGTTGTTACCTGTTGCGCGATCAGGTCCGACTTATGCAACAGCGCGTCGGTGTCAACTGCCTGGATGCCGTTCCCGGCGGTGACATGCAGCAGCGGAGCCGAGGATGCCGCCGGCAGCTCGGACGACTTCACCTGGCCAACGGTAATCCGCAGCATCCCTTGGATGGTGCGCCACAGGCGTTCCGCTTCGATCAGCAGTGCTGCGTCCGGTTTGGCCACAGCGCCCGCCTTGGCCAGGCGTTGCAGCGCGATGTGGGTGGTCTGGCTGCGGTGGAAACCGGGCTTGCCAATGTGAATCAGTTGCTGGACCTGGGCGATGAACTCGACGTCGATCAAGCCGCCGGGACGCAACTTGACGTCCCACGGCCCGTGTGGACGCAGGTCCCGGGTCATGCGGGCGCGCATCGCGGCGGCGTTGGTTTGGATCTGCGCCGGGTCCTGCGGACGGGCTATGGCGGCCTCGATCGCGTCGTTCACCCGTCGGCGCAGGGCGGGCGGGCCGGCGACGACGCGGGCGCGGGTCAGGGCCATGCGCTCCCACGTCCAGGCGTCCTGGGCGTGGTAGCGTTTGAATGACTCCAATGAGACGGCGATCGGGCCTTTGTTGCCGGATGGGCGCAACCGCATGTCGAGGGCATACATCTGGCCTTCGGGGCCGGGCGCGGTGAGCGCGGCGATGCAGGCCTGGACGGCGCGGACGAACCATTGACTGGCGGGCAGGCTGCGGCCGCCACGGCTTTCGCTGACATCGCCAGGGTGATCGTAGATGAACATGAGGTCGAGGTCGGAGCCGGCCATCATCTCCTGCCCGCCGGCCTTGCCCATGGCCACGACAACCATGCCGCCGCCGGGAACGCGGCCGTGCCGGCGGGCGCAATCAACGAGCACGCGCGGCACCAGGACCGACAAGGCGGCTTCGGCCAGCCCGGAGCGCTGGCGGCCGGCGGTGTCGACATCCATCCGGCCTTCCAGGGTTGCGACAGACAAAAAGAAGTCGCGTTCCTTGACGGTGCGTCGGACGATCTGGATCACGTCCTCCAGGCTGGCGGTGCCGCTGATGCGCTCGCGCAGCAGGCGCCTGGAGTCGATCAGGTCCTCGGACGACAGCAGGCCTTCCAGCGCGTTGGGATAGCGGGCGAGGTGTTCGGCGAGCAGTGGGGCGGCACCGAGCACCGCGGCGATGCGATCCAGCAGCATCTGGTTGCGCTGGAACAGCGACATCAATTGCACGCCGGCGGGCAAGGCGGTGATGAAGCGGTCGAACCGGTTGAAGGCCTCATCCGGACTGGCCTGGCGACCTAAGGCGACCAGGATCGCCGGCACCATGGTGGTCATGAGGTCCTGCGCCCTGCTGGAGCGCAAGGCACGCACGCGACCGTTCAGCCAGCAGCGGACGGCGGCGACGATGCGCTTGGTATCGTGGTAGCCGATCCCACGCAGGGTGGTGACGGTGGCTGCCGGTTCGGGATCGTCGCCGCGGAAGTCCAGATCCGGCCGGATCGATTCCGTTCCTGGCAGCTCCGGCACATGTTCGAATACGGCGCGGTAGTTGCTGCGGACGACGGCGACGTGGTGCAGGAAGGCGCTGACGAAGGCTGAGGTACCCTGGTAGCCCAAGAACCGGGCGATGTGGTCCATCTCGGCCGGTTTTTCTGGCAGCGTGTGGGTCTGGCGGTCGTTGACCATTTGCAGCCGGTGCTCGACCTGGCGATGGAAGCGGTAGGCGGTTTCCAGTTGCTGGCGTGCTTGCTCCTCCAGATGGCCGGTGTCGACCAGGCGGGCCAGCGCAGGCAGGGTCGGCTTTATGCGCAGCGTGGGGTCACGACCGCCCCACACCATTTGCAGGGTCTGCACCAGGAATTCGATCTCGCGGATGCCGCCTTCGCCGAGCTTGACGTTGTGGCCGGCGATACGGGCGGCGGGGTTGTCGGATTTCGTGAGGGCGGTGTTACGGACCACGTCGATCCGGCGTTTCATGGCGTGGATGTCGGCGACGGCGGCGAAGTCGAGGCCGCGGCGCCAGACGAACGGTCGGATCGCTTCCAGGAAGCGCTGGCCAAGGGGCAGGTCGCCGGCGATCGGGCGAGCCTTGATCATAGCGGCACGCTCCCAGTTCTGACCGAGGCTTTCGTAGTAGGTCAGGGCGGCATGGAGGGAGACGGCGGGGGGCGTAGCGGCCGGGTCGGGGCGCAGCCGCAGATCGGTGCGAAACACGTAGCCGTCGGCGTCGCGTGCCTCCATCAGCGTGATCAGGTCGCGGGCCAACCGGGACGTGAAGGAGCCGATGCTATCGGCTGCGCGTCCGCCCGCGTAGACAGGCATGGAGCCGTCATAGATCAGGATGAGGTCGATATCGGACGAATAGTTCAGTTCCGCGGCGCCCAGCTTGCCCATGGCCAACGCGACGAAGCCGCAGTTGAAATCGGGGCGGTTGGGGTCCTGGAGGCGGATGTCGCCACTATTGTAGGCGGTGCGCAGCAGATGGCGGACGGCAAGGCGCAAGGTGGCCTCGGCCAGGTCGGACAGGGTGCCGGTGACAGTTTCCAGTGGCCAAATTCCGCCGACATCCGCTATCGCGGCGGTCAGGGCGATAGTCCGCTTGGTTCGGCGCATGGCGGCGGCGACTTCCGAACGTTTGGCGGTGGGGGACACATGGCTGAGGGCGGACATGAAATGGGTGCGGGCGGCGTCGGGTCCGTCGGTCGCCAGCCGGATGATCGCATCGGGTTCGCGCAGGGCAAGCGCGGCGAGGTAGGGGCTGTTGCCGCCGAGGCACCGCAACATGGCTAACACCGCCCGGGTGTTCAGCAGGCGGTCTTCATTCGGTCCAACGGCGCGGAAGCGTTCGACCAGCCGGTCGGCGGCAGGTTCGTCGTAGGGGGCTGGCCAATGACCTGGCATCAAGAAGGGGGCTGGTTTCATCGCACCCGGCGTCACCCCGTGGTCCGGTCCACGGGGTGGGCGATTCACCACACGTCGAAGGCGGTCCATCGGCTGTTGCTCCTTGGCGTCGCGGTCCTCGTCGTCACGAGTTGCCTGATCGTGGGTGTCTCCTGGCGTTTGGCGCAAGGGCCGATCGATCTGGGATGGCTGGCGGACCGGGCGCGGTCGGCCCTGACCGATGACGCCGCAGGCGATCGGGTGAGTTTCGACCGGCTGGCGCTGGCCTGGGAAGGTTTCGAAAAAGGTGTCGATCATCCCCTTGACCTGCGGGTATCGAACCTGGTGATCGCCGATGCCCAAGGGCGCAACCTGTTAGTGGCGCCGGATGCCCATGTAACGCTGTCGCTGGCGGGTTTGCTGCTGGGACGGCTGGTGCCACGGGACATTGAAGCTGACGGCGGCCAGGTTACGGTGACGCGGGAGGCGACCGGACAGATCAATCTGGGGTGGGGCCAGGACATCACCAAAGAGCCGGAGCCGGGTGACGGTGAGAGTCTTGAGCTGGGGGAACTGAGGCAACAGATCGCGCACCCGGCAAGTGGCGATCACGGCGCGCACCATGGTGTGCTGGATCAGATCAGGCGGGCGCATTTCCGCGACACCGCGGTGATGTTCCACGATCGCGAATCGGGCATCACGATTAAGGCGGCGCGCCTGGATATCGATTTGGTGCGTGCCGCCTCGGGAATTATCCGCGGTTTTGCCCAGGGGCGGCTGGCGATGGGCGGCGAGCAGGCGGCGGTAGAGGCGGACGTTGAACTGGCATCGCGCGGGGAGAGCCGGCTGCGGGTGAGGCTGACGCCGTTTCGACCAGCCGGGATTGCGGGACTGCCACCAAGCCTGGCGTTCCTGAATCAGGTGGACGCACCGGTTGCCCTGACCGCGTCGGCGATCGTCGATGCGGCGTTAAAGCCGGTTCGGCTGGAGGTCGGGGCGAATTTCGGTTCAGGATTGTTGCGGATTGGTCAGGGTGCGGTGCCGCTTCGCGGCGCGGTGATTGCCCTCGCCGGTACGCCGGATGCGATCACGATCAACAAGGCGCATCTGGAGCTGGCGCGCACTGCGGAGGGTGCGGCGGAAAGCCTGGATCTTGGCGGGTCGATCGCGCGGGCAGCGGATCGGCTGACCGCCACGCTGACGCTTGCGGCTGACAAATTGAATGTCGCGAACCTGCCGCGGTTCTGGCCGGCCGGTGTGGGTGGCGGCTCGCGATCCTGGATCACCAGCCATATCACGGGCGGGACGGCAACCAACGGAAGGGGGTCGTTCGTGCTGGAGGCCGATGCCGCCATGCGCAACGTGGTGCTGACCAAGGCGGTCGCTGATCTGGACACGACGAACACCAGCTTCACCTGGCTCGACGACATGCCGCCGATCGAGCAGGCGTCGGTGCATCTGCACCTGGCGGACCCGGACACGCTCGACATCCATCTGCTGTCGGGGCGGCAACGGGTGGCGAACCGCGCGGCCGACCTGGTGATCCGGGATGCGACGATGCGTATTACCGGGTTGTCGCTGCGCGACCAGATCGCGCAGATCCACGTCCAGGCGGAAGGTCCAGTGGTCAGCACGCTGGCGCTGCTGTCCGAGCCGCGGCTGCATCTGCTGTCGGTGCATCCGTTGGGGCTGGCGCCGGTGGCTGGCGAAGGGTCCGCTTCGCTGGATTTCCAGTTCCCGCTCGAGAACAAGTTGCAGATCGACGATGTGCAGATCCATGTCACCGCGCGTCTGACCCGGGTGCGGGTGCCGGCGGTGGTGGCGGGCCAGGACCTCGGCGACGGAGCGTTCGACCTGAGCGTCGACAAGGACGGTCTGAGTTTCCGCGGACGCGGCGTCTTGGCACGGGTTCCGGTGACCCTGGACGGCACCTTGGACTTTAACCAGGGGCTGCCGGACCAGATCGTGCAACGAGTCTCCGTGGCTGGGCGGCCGGATGCGGCGCAACTGGATGCCGCCGGGTTGGCCATCGGGGACGTGGTCAGTGGGCCGATCCAGGTGTCGGCGCTGCTGGTGGAGCGGCGGAGCGGGGATGGTTCGGTAGCGTTGGTTGGCGACCTGACCCAAGCGCGGATGGAATTCGCCACATTGGCCTGGGTCAAGCCGGCAGGGCTGAGCGTCAATGCCACGGCGACGCTGATGATGTCGCATGACCGCCCGGTCAAACTCGATCGCATCGTCGTGGCGGGTGACGGGGTGACAGTGAACGGATCGGCGAATTTCACCGACGGGCGTATGCGGTCGGTGCAGCTTGACCAGATCCGGCTGGGGCGCACGCAGGGCCATGGGACGATCCACATCGGCGACGTGATCGACGTGGTGGTGCAGGGCGGCACGCTCGATCTGGTGCCGAAGCTGGCCGAGAAGATGGGCGCTGCACCAGAGCCGTCGACGCAGGTGACGACGCCGGCCTGGAAGCTGGATGCGCGGTTCGATCATGCGCTGCTGGCGAATGGGGAGATGGCCAACGATCTGCTCGCGAATGCCACCGGCGGGGGGGCGATGGTCGGGCTGCTTGACGTGCTGGGCACGATACCGGGGGGCGGCGGCTTCTCGATCCGGATCGAGCCTCAGGGGTATAACGAGCCGCAGGGGCATAAGCGGCATCTGGCGGTGGAGGCCAAGGATGCCGGGCGGTTTCTGCGCGGGATCGATGCGATCCGCGGCATGGAGAGTGGCCAGTTGCGGATCGACGGCGTTTTCGATGGGCCGTTCGGGTTGCGCGACGTGGCAGGCACCGCGGTGATCGACGAGGTCGTGGTGCACAACTCGCCGGTGCTGGGCAAGCTGCTGCAGGCGATTACACTGTATGGGCTGGTTGATGCGTTGCGTGGGCCGGGAATGCGCTTCGCGCGGATCGTGGCCCCGTATCGGTATGATGGCGCTGAGCTGATGCTGAACGATGCGCGGGCCGCGAACCCGTCCCTCGGGTTGACCGCACAGGGCCGGATCGGCCTTGCATCGGGGCGGCTGTCGATCAACGGGACAATCGTGCCGGCGTATTTTTTCAACTCGATGCTGGGACAGTTGCCGCTGGTGGGCAAGCTGTTCAGCCCGGAGAAAGGTGGCGGGGTGTTCGCCGCGCGGTTCGGGCTGGAGGGATCGATCGATAACCCCAGCCTTTCGCTCAACCCGATCAGTGCGCTGACGCCGGGGTTCCTGCGCGACATTTTCAGTATTTTCGACAAGCCCGCGGCGGCGCCGGCAGCGCCGGGGAAAGTGCCCTGACGCATACGTTTTGTTTCATTTTTATCTCTGGCGCTTAATTCTGTTTTAATTAATGATAGCGTTGTATGGGCGCTGGCCGGCCGGCTGCCGGTTGTATGACTCACTTCTGGATATGGCTTACTTTTGGGTAGGGCTTGGGTCCGGTACGGTCCATGTGACGAGGTAGCTTGCAAATGATGGCGTCGGCCGACTCCACGCGGCGGTTCCTGTGTTGCGTCGCCGGCCTGGCGATGGTCGTGGGGGCGTCTGGCCGGGTCTTGGCGCAGAGCGCGCCGGTTCCTGTTACCGTTACAACCGCGATCAACCGGGACATGCCGATGTGGCTGCGCGGGCTGGGCACGGTGCAGGCGTATTATTCGGTACAGTTGCGGCCCCGGGTGGACGGCACGTTGACCCAGGTGCCGGTAACCGAAGGGCAGGACGTCAAGAAGGGCGACCTGCTGGCGGTGATCGATCCGCGGCCATACCAGGCGACATTGGACGCGGCACTGGCCAAGAAGCAACAGGATCAGGCGCAATTGTCGAACGCGCAGGCCGATATGGCCCGGTATACGTCGCTGGTGCAAAAGGATTTCGCGTCGCGCCAGCAGCTTGATACCCAGCAGGCGATGGTGAAGCAGTTCACCGCGGCGATCGCAGGCGACGACTCGCAGATCGAGATGGCGCAACTGAACCTGAGTTTCTGTTACATTACCGCGCCATTCGATGGGCGGGTCGGGCTGCGTAACGTCGACCCCGGGAACATCGTGCATTCGAGCGAAGCAACGCCGATCTTCTCTTTAACGCAGATCCGTCCGATCTCGGTCATGTTCACTCTGCCGCAGGACAACCTGCCCGCGATCAACGCGGCGATGGCGAAGCAGAAGCTGGATGTCGTGGTATATGCCGGCGACAACAAGACCGAGCTGGAACGGGGGGTGTTGCTGACGCTGGACAGCATGATCGATGCGGCAACGGGCACGATCAAGTTGAAGGCGGTCTTTCAGAACGAACACAATGCCCTGTGGCCGGGACAGTTCGTCAACGCCTGGCTGAAGCTCGGTACCCAGACCAACATCGTGGCGGTGAGTTCGGCTGCGGTGCAGCATGGCCCGAACGGTTTGTTCGTCTACCAGATGGGCGCCAACAACACGGTGTCGGTGCAGCCGATCACGGTCGCGCGGGAGGAAGGCGGGATATCCATCGTGTCGGCTGGGTTGGCGTCGGGCGCCGCGGTGGTCGCTACGGGGCAGTCACGGTTGCAGGCTGGTTCGCGTGTGACGGTGCTGGAGCCCAAGGCCGACGTGAGCAGATCCGAAGCGGCAAAATCCGAGCAGGCCAAAGCCGAGCCGGCCGGATCCGGACCCGCTAAATCCGACCCGGGAACGGCAGGCAGGTCTGGCAGCTAGGGGAACGTCCAGCCGATGAGCATTTCCACCCCCTTCATCCGCCGCCCGGTCGCAACTTCGCTGCTGACCGCGGCGCTGGTCCTGGTTGGGCTGGCGGCGTATCCGTTCCTGCCGGTCGCGCCGCTGCCGCGGGTTGAATTTCCCACAATTTCCGTGAGCGCGAGCTACCCGGGTGCCAGCCCGGAAACCATGGCAGCGACGGTGGCGCAGCCGCTGGAGAAACAATTCGCGCAGATACCCGGGATGGCGCAGTTGACGTCAGTCAATGTGCTCGGGCAGTCGCAGATCATCTTGCAATTCGATCTGGAGCGAAACATCGACGCAGCGGCCGGCGACGTGCAGGCGGCGATCAACGCGGCCAGCGGGCAGTTGCCGAAGAACCTGCCGTCGAATCCGACCTATCGGAAGGTGAACCCGTCGGACTCGCCGATCATGATCCTGTCGGTCTATTCCGATGAGATGCCGCTGATCAACGTCGATGACTATGCCGACGTGGTGCTGTCGCAACAGATATCGCAGATCGCCGGGGTGTCGCAGGTGCTGATCGGCGGCGAGCAGAAGCGGGCGGTGCGGGTGCAGGTCGACCCGGCCAGGCTGGCGGCCATGGGCATGACGATGGAAGACGTTCGCACGGTGCTGACCAATGCGACGACCAACGCGCCGAAGGGGATTGTCGACGGCGAGACAAGATCATTTGCGATCTACGACAACGACCAGTTGACCAAGGCTTCGCAATATAACGACGTGATCATCGCGTGGCGCAACGGGGCGGCGGTGCGGATCAAGGACATCGGCCAGGCTGTGGATGGGCCGGAGAACCGGCTTTTGGCCGGTTGGCAGAATGGCAAGCGGGGCATCATCCTGGTGGTGTTCAAGCAGCCGGGCGCCAACGTGATCGATACGGTGGATAGTATCAAGGCGGCGCTTCCGCACCTGGAGGCCTCGATCCCGCCGTCGGTCAAGGTCGACGTCATCATGGATCGCACGCAGACGATCCGGGCGTCAGTGGCAGACGTGCAGTTCACGTTGATCCTGTCGATTGCGCTGGTGGTGATGGTGATCTTCCTGTTCCTGCGCAGTATGTGGGCGACGATCATCCCGTCCATCACCGTGCCGGTGGCGCTGATCTGCACGTTCGCGGCGATGTTCCTGCTGGGGTTCAGCATCGACAACCTGTCGCTGATGGCGCTGACAATCGCAGTCGGGTTCGTGGTCGACGACGCGATCGTCATGCTGGAGAATATCTTCCGCTACATCGAGGAAGGGATGGACCCAATGAACGCGGCGCTGAAGGGCGCGGCGGAAATCGGGTTCACCATCGTGTCGATCAGCTTCTCGCTGGTGGCGGTGTTTATTCCGCTGCTGCTGATGGGCGGGATCGTCGGGCGGCTGTTCCGTGAGTTCGCGATGACGATCACAGTGGCGGTGCTGCTGTCAGCGTTCATCTCGCTGACGCTGACGCCGATGATGTGCTCGCGCTTCCTGAAGCACCACAGCGGCGGGCATAACTGGGCGTATCGGTTGATCGAGGGTTTTTTTGACGCACTGATTGGGGGTTACCGGCGCACACTGGATATCGCGCTGCGCTTTCGCTTCATCACACTGCTGGTGTTCCTGGCGACGGCAGGGCTCACGGTCTACCTTTATATTATCATCCCGAAAGGTTTCTTCCCGGCGCAGGATACTGGGGTCGCTTTCGGGGTGACGGAGGGCGCGCAGGACATCTCGTTCAAGCAGATGTCGGAGATCCAGCAGAAGCTGGATGCCATCGTCGCGGCTGATCCTGATACGGCGTCCTATGGCGCAACGGTCGGCGCCGGCGTTGGCGGGCAAACCGGCAACAACGGGCGAATATACATAGCGCTGAAGCCATGGGATGAGCGGGTTGGCGGGACGGTGCAGCAATATATTGCCCGGCTGCGCCCGAAATTCGCCGAGGTGTCGGGCGGCATGGCGTTTCTGCAGGCGGCCCAGGACATCCGCGTTGGCGGGCGGCTGACCAAGACGGAGTTCCAGTACACCCTGCAGGACGCCAATTTCGACGAGCTTTTCAGTTGGGCGCCCAAGGTCCTGGCGAAGCTGTCGACATTGCCGATGATCCGCGACGTGACCAGCGACCAGCAGGTCGGCGGGACGACCGTGACACTGGTGATCGACCGCGATGCAGCGGCGCGTTTCGGTGTGCAGCCGCAGGTGATCGACGACACCATCTACGATGCGTTCGGGCAGCGGCAGATCACCCAGTTTTTCAGCCAGGTAAACTCCTATCACCTGATCCTGGAGGTGATGCCGGGGGCAGCGTCGGACGTGGACACGCTGCGGAACCTGTATGTGAGATCCTCCACGGGCCAGGCGGTACCGGTCTCATCCTTCGCGAAGTGGAGCACCATGCCGGTGCAGCCGCTGTCGATCAGCCATCAAAGCCAGTTCCCGGCGGTGACGATATCGTTCAACCTGACGCAGGGCGCGGCGCTGGGGCAGGCGGTGGAGGGTATCAACGCGGCGATGCGGGAGCTGAACACGCCGGTCACGCTGCAGGGGTCGTTCCAGGGGACGGCGCAGGCTTTCCAGTCGTCCCTGGCCAGCCAGCCGTACCTGGTCGCGGCGGCGCTGATCACCGTCTACATCATCCTCGGCATCCTGTACGAGAGTTACATCCTGCCGCTGACGATCCTTTCGACGCTGCCGTCGGCCGGTGTCGGCGCGCTGCTGATGCTGATGATATTCCACTACGAGCTGACGGTTATCGCGCTGATCGGCATCATCCTGCTGATCGGGATCGTGAAGAAAAACGGGATCATGATGGTGGATTTCGCCATCAATGCGGAGCGGCGGGATGGGATGACGCCACAGGCCGCGATCCGGCAGGCGTGCCTGCTGCGGTTCCGGCCGATCTTCATGACGACCATGGCGGCGATGCTGGCCGGGATCCCGTTGATGCTGGGTACCGGCGCGGGATCGGAACTGCGGCGGCCGCTTGGGTTTGCAATGGTCGGTGGGCTGGCGCTGAGCCAGATCCTGACGCTTTACACAACCCCGGTGATCTATCTTTACCTCGACGGATTGCAGCGTTGGTTGCAGCCGCGTCGATCGCGGGTGCCGGCATTGGCAGCGAAGATGGGCAGCGCCGAAGCTGATTAGGGGTCAGTGGTGGGTGCGACAGGGATTGAACCTGTGACCCCCTCCGTGTCAGGGAGGTGCTCTCCCGCTGAGCTACGCACCCGGTTCGCCGGGAGGGGGTGTTTAGCGCGGGGGACGCAGGCTGTGCAAGGCCGGATCGTGACATGCATCTGATCGCTGTCGGACGGTTGCGGGATGGACCGGAGCGGGCGCTGTTCGACCGTTACGATGTGCGCCTGAGGCCGACGCTGACGGTGGTGGAGATCGCCGAGGCGCGGGGGTCGGCGGCGGAGATGAAGCGGCGGGAAGCGGCGGGATTGCTGGCCGCGGTGCCGAAGGATGGCGTTGTCGTGGCGCTCGACCTGGGGGGCATTGTGCTGGACAGCGTGGAATTTGGCGAACGTCTGGCGGCTTGGGGACGTGGGGCCTGTTTCGTGATCGGCGGGGCGGAGGGGCTGGATCGGTCGGTGCTGGTCCGGGCAGACTTCGTGTTGTCGCTGGGGGCCATGACGTGGCCGCACATCCTGGTGAGGGTGATGCTCGCGGAACAACTGTATCGGGCGCAGGCCATCGCGGCGGGCCACCCGTACCATCGGGCGGGACGGCCCTAAGGTCGTGGGATGCAGCCTTGGCCGCAGACGGACCCAAGGTTTCGATAATTTAGTACGACTGGCGTCGGTGGTTGGGCGTGATGATCAAAGCGCCCTACGGACGGGTTCCCGGTTCGGCCGATGCCGCAGGAGCTTGGCGTTGTTCCGGTCGCTTCTACCGGGCGCCGCATGGAAGCCCGCAGTTTGAAATGCCAGTGGCGTTGACGATGTGCCGGCCCTGGCTGGAGCTTTCGGGCCGGGGGTGAAGCAGGCGGGAACCGGCGCCAACAAAGGGTGCTTGCATCGCCGGACGAGTCGCGCCATGTCAGCGACTGGGCCGCCCCTTTGGTCGTCCCGGCGTATCATGCCTGAATATTCGGGCTCGTCGCAGCGGATTTGGAGGGATTATGGGTAGCTTCAGCATCTGGCATTGGTTGGTCGTGCTGGCGGTGATCCTTGTGCTGTTTGGCGGCGGCAACAAGATCAGTGGGCTGATGGGCGATTTTGCCAAAGGCATCAAATCGTTCAAGAAGAACATGGCCGAACCGGACGACGAGTCGATGGAGGCGAGTGCCACCAAGCCGGGCGGAACGCTACAGGGACCTGGCGCACAGGCGGCTACGCCGGCTCGCGAGCCCTCCACCACCCACTGACGCCACCACACGACTTGGCGAGTTCGCGATAACCCGCGGCTTGCGCAGCAACCCCACGTAATCTAAGGCGTCATTGTCAACGCGCGCGTCAAACCGCGCGGCATGGCCACTGCGGATGGCAAAGGACGCTCGGCGGGGGATGAACCACACATTCGGAAAACCTAATGCATCGGCCGGGGCGGCTCGGCTGGTGCCGGCCGCGGCGCTCGATCAGGCCTCGATCGTCGAGGCTTATCGCCGGTGGGCCGGTGTTTATGACACCGTGTTCGGCGGCGTTTCGTCAAAGGGCCGGCTGCGCGCGGTGGCTCTGGCAAATCGTTTGCCCGGCACCGACGTGCTGGAAGTCGGTGTAGGCACCGGGCTCGCCCTGCCACATTATACGCGTGACAAGCGTGTCACCGGCATCGACCTGTCGAAGGAGATGTTGCGCAAGGCGCGGGAGCGGACGCGTACGGACGCGCTCACCAACGTGCAGGCGCTGCACGAGATGGACGCTGAGGCGACCGACTTCGCCGATGATTCCTTTGATATCGCGGTCGGGATGTTTGTCGCCTCCGTAGTGCCCAATCCCCGCCGGTTGTTGGCGGAGATGCGGCGGTTGGTGCGGCCTGGTGGCGATATCCTGCTGGTTAATCATTTTGCCGCGGCGCGTGGACCACGTTGGTGGGTGGAACGGGCAATGGCGCCTGCTTCCAGGGCGCTGGGATGGCATCCTGATTTCGCGATGGACGCAATTTTCTCGGCCGAGGACCTGGCTCGCATTGAAACCGAGTCGGTTCCGCCGCTGGGCATTTTCACGCTGGTCCGCCTGCGGGCGTAGCTTCGCGGCGGCTTTGCCGCGTGTCGGCAAAATCGTCCTTCGCGAGCACGAAAGGACGACGAGTCCCGCTCTGGCACCTTGATCTTGTTGGTGGCGTCCGGTAGGCGGACGCAGAGCGGTCGCGGCCCGTGACGCACGACCTGCGAGCGAACTGGGGTGGTCAATCGATGCGGATTGTAAAGTGGGTCCTGGCGGTCGTGGCTGGGTTTGTGTTCAGCTTGACAGCCGGGCCGGTCGCCTGGGCCCAGGGTGTGGTGGGAGCGCCGCATCCGTGGGAAATAGGCATGCAGCGTTCATTCGGACCGATCAAGGACCGGATCATCAACCTGCATACCTTAGTACTGATCATCATTACGCTGATCACGCTGTTCGTCGGTGGATTGTTGCTTTGGGTGATCATCCGCTACAATGCGCGGCGGAACCCGGTGCCGAGCCAGACGAGCCACAATACGATCATCGAGATTTTGTGGACGGTGGTGCCGGTGCTGGTCCTGGTGATTATCGCCATCCCGTCGTTCAGGCTGATCTACTATCAGGATCGCACGCCCGATCCCGACATGACGATCAAGGTGACGGCGCATCAATGGTACTGGGAATACTCGTACCCGGATCAGGGCAACATCGATATCGAAAGCCGGTATGTCCACGATGAGGACCTGAAGCCGGGCCAGTTGCGCCTGTTGGACGTCGACAACCAGATGGTCATCCCGGTCGGCAAGAAGGTGCGGATCCTGACGAGCAGCACCGACGTGATCCACAGCTTCTTTATCCCGGCGCTGGGCGTGCAGCGTTACGCGATCCCCGGCCGGACGATCGAAACATGGCTGGAAGCCAGTCAGGCCGGCACCTTCTACGGCGAGTGCAATCAGATCTGTGGCCAGGATCACAGTCGGATGCCGATCTCGGTGAAGGCGGTTCCGGAGGCAGAGTTCAAGGCGTGGGTCGAGGAGACGAAGAAGTCCGCATCGGCGGCGGCACTTTCCAGGATCGCATCGAAGTGATCCAGGGTATATAAGTCCCAGCGGGAACGAGTGCCGGCTGACGGCTGGCATATCAGTGGAGAGATACAATGGCTGCGTCTTCTGATACTCACGCTCATGGGCATGGTCATGATCATGACATGATCACGACCATAAGCCGGGTTTCATTGCGCGCTGGCTGTTCAGCACAAACCACAAGGACATCGGAACGCTCTATCTGATCTTCGCGGTGGTTGGCGGCACCCTGGGTGGGATCCTGTCGGAGATCATGCGGGCGCAACTGCAGTTTCCGAACAACCACATCGTAACCGAAGGGCAGGAGTGGAATACCATCATCACCAGCCACGGGCTGCTGATGATCTTCTTCTCGGTGATGCCGGCCCTGATCGGGGGCTTCGGCAACTGGTTCATCCCGCTGATGATCGGCGCGCCGGACATGGCCTTCCCACGGCTGAACAATATCAGCTTCTGGCTGCTGCCGCCGGCCTTCCTGCTGATCTGCATTGGGCTAATCATGGGCGAGTCGGGTTCGGGGTGGACGCTTTATCCGCCGCTGTCGAACGCCAACTTCGAGCCGGGCATGGGGATGGACTGCACGCTGTTCGCGCTGCATCTGGCCGGTGCGTCATCGTTGCTGGGGGCGATGAACTTCATCGTCACGATCTTCAACATGCGCGCGCCAGGAATGACGCTGCACAAGATGCCGCTGTTCATCTGGTCGGAGCTGGTGACAGCGTTCCTGTTGGTGCTGGCCGTGCCGGTGCTGGCCGGCGCAATCACGATGCTGATTTGCGACCGCAACTTCGGCACCTCGTTTTTTGATCCGACCGGTGGCGGAGACCCGGTGCTGTTCCAGCATCTGTTCTGGTTCTTCGGTCATCCGGAAGTCTACATCATGATCCTGCCGGGCTTCGGGATCGTCAGCCATGTGATCTCGACTTTCAGCAAGAAGCCGATCTTCGGATACCTCGGCATGGTGTATGCCATGGTGGCGATTGGCGTCGTTGGGTTCGTCGTTTGGGCGCATCACATGTATCTGTCCGGGATCGACGTCGACACCCGGGCCTACTTCATGGGCGCCACGCTGGTGATCGCGGTGCCGACAGGGGTGAAGATCTTCTCCTGGATCGCGACGATGTGGGGCGGATCGATCGAGTTCAAGACGCCGATGCTGTGGGCGGTCGGGTTCCTGTTCGTGTTCACCCTGGGCGGTGTCACCGGCGTGGTGTGCGCCAACGCGGGCATCGATGAGGTGATCCACAACACCTACTACATCGTGGCGCACTTCCATTACGTGCTGTCGCTGGGTGCGGTGTTCTCGATCTTCGCCGGGTTCTACTACTGGATCGGCAAGATGTCCGGAAGGCCGTATCCGGAATTCTGGGGCAAGGTCCATTTCTGGATGACCTTCGTAGGCGTGAACATGATCTTCTTCCCGCAGCACTTCCTGGGGCTGTCGGGCATGCCGCGCCGCTACCCTGATTACCCGGCCGCGTTCGCGGGGTGGAACTACGTCTCATCACTGGGCGCGTATCTCAGTGGCTTGGCGTTCCTGGTGTTCCTGTATGTCTGCTTCCGGACCTTCACTTCGAAGGAGCGGGTGGCTGACAACTACTGGGGTGAGGGTGCGACGACATTGGAATGGACGCAGACCTCGCCGCCTGCTTTCCACACCTACCTTGAAATGCCACGGATTTCTTAAAGCCACGGGTCTTATAAGCAGTGAGTGACACGACACCGACGATGGCCGAAAGCGGGGCACTTTCGGCGGGCGAGATGGTCCTGGAGGCGGATTTCCGCGACTGGATCGCATTGCTGAAGCCGCGGGTGCTGAGTTTGGTGGTTTTCACCGGAGTTATCGGCCTGCTGTTGGCGCCCGGGCATCTGAACGTGGTGCTGGCGTTTACCGCGATCCTCTGCATCACGGTGGCGGCGGGCGCCTGCGGGGCGATCAATATGTGGTACGACCGGGACATCGATGCAGTGATGCGTCGGACCCGGAACCGGCCGATCCCGGCGGGGCGTATCGAACCTGGGCCGGCCCTGGGCTTTGGCATCACGCTGGCAATCGGGTCGGTGCTGTTGATGGGGCTGGCGGTGAATGTGACTGCGGCGCTGATCCTGGCGCTGTCGGTGTGCTTTTATGTGTTCGTCTACACGATGTGGCTGAAGCGGCGGACGCCGCAGAACATCGTGATTGGCGGCGCGGCTGGCGCGTTTCCGCCGGTAATCGGCTGGGCGGCGGTAACCGGGTCAGTGGATCTGATTCCGCTGGTGCTGTTCGGGATCGTGTTCATCTGGACGCCGCCGCATTTCTGGTCGCTGGCGCTTTGGGCGAATGACGACTACCGGCGGGCCGGGGTGCCGATGCTGCCCGTGGTGTCTGGCGCGAAAGAGACGCGGCGGCAGATCCTGCTTTATACGCTGGTGCTGGTGCCATTGACCCTGGCGCCCTATTTCCTCGGTTTCAGCGGCCCTGCGTATGGCGTGGTGGCGGGGCTGCTCGGGGCGATCTTCCTGCTGCGGGTGTATGGGGTGATGACGGACCGGCAGGATGCAGCCGGCGTCAGCCTGACGGGGGATGCACCGGCCAAGCGTGCCTTCAAATATTCCGTGCTGTATCTGTTTGTGCTGTTCGGGGCTTTGGCGCTCGATCGGCTGGTGTTGCAGTGATGGTAAGTGAACGCGATGTGTCGGTGGTGCCACAGACGGCGGATGCGGCGCGGCGGCGGCGGGGGCGTAATTGGGCGATCCTGATCGCGCTGCTTGGGCTATGCGCGCTGTTTTATGCGATCACGATCGTCAAGATGGCCCATTTCTGATGGACATGGCTGGATGAGGGGCAAGCGGCGCAACACGATTCTCGCAGGCGTCGTGGTCTCGGTCATCGTCGGCATGGTGGGCATGTCGTTCGCGGCAGTCCCGCTCTACCGGCTGTTCTGCGCGGCGACTGGCTACGGCGGAACACCAAGCATCGGGCTTGCGGCGGCGCCGGGCGCGACGGCAAGGATGATCCGGGTGCGGTTCAACGCCGACACCAATCCGGCATTGCCGTGGGCGTTTGCGCCAGATCAGACCGAGGTGTCGCTGGCGCTGGGCGATGAACAGGTGGCGTTCTATCACGCCACCAATAAATCCAGTCGGCCGGTGACCGGGATGGCGCTGTACAACGTGACGCCGGAAAAAGTCGGAAAGTATTTCCATAAGACCGCCTGCTTTTGCTTCAACAAGCAGACGCTGGCGGGCAATCAGACGATGGAGTTCCCGGTCAGCTACTGGGTCGATCCGGCCATTCGGGATGATCCCAACACGGCCGATGTGAAGGTGATCACGCTGTCCTATACGTTCTTTCACTCCTTGGAAGATGCGGAGAAGACCGGTGCCCTGGCGAAGGCCGGCCCCCATGTCGGGCCGATGTCGGCGGCAGAGCTGGAAGAGAAGTCGAAGGCCAATTGAGCGTCCGCCCCTTGAACTGGGTGGGGATTTGACGATGATGCGGCGGCCGGGTCGGGGCGGTTTCCTCGGCGGTGTTGATATGGATGTGGCATGAGCAGCGACGCGCACGGTGGAACGGCCCTGTCTAGCCCCGGAACGGTTATCCCCGGGATGGCGAGTTCCGGATTGAAACATCCCTATCACCTGCCCGACCCAAGTCCTTGGCCGATTCTTGGATCGCTGGGCGGCTTCCTGACGGTATTCGGTATCATCCTGGCAGCGCATTTCGGCAATTACATCGTGCTGGTGCTTGGGGTGCTGACCATCCTGTCGACGATGTTCTTCTGGTGGCGGGACGTGCTTCGGGAGTCACGCACGCCCGGCGCACACAGCGTGATCGTCCGGCTGAGCCTGCGCTACGGGATGACGCTTTTCATCGCCAGCGAGGTGATGTTCTTCGTTGGATTCTTCTGGTCCTATTTCAACTTCCTGCTTTTCCCGGAAACGCAGGGGAACGGTCAGACGGTATGGCCGCCGACGAATGTGCATACGTTTGATCCGTTCCATCTGCCGTTCCTCAACACCATGATCCTGCTGCTGTCGGGCACCACGGTAACCTGGGCGCATCACTGCCTGCTGGAAGGTGATCGCAAGGGCCTGGTTCGCGGGCTGGGACTGACAGTTCTGCTGGGCCTGAGCTTCACCGTGTGCCAAGTGATCGAGTATGCGCATGCGCCGTTCGCGTTCAACGGCGGCGGTGTGTATTCGTCGGTGTTCTTCCTGGCGACCGGGTTTCACGGGTTCCACGTCATCGTCGGGACCTGCTTCCTGATCGTGTGCTGGTTCCGTGCACGATCCGGGCAGTTCACGCCGGAACGGCATTTCGGGTTCGAGGCGGCGGCCTGGTATTGGCATTTCGTCGACGTGGTATGGCTGTTCCTGTTCATCTGCATCTACTGGTACGGCGCCGGGCAGATCGCGGTCGAGTAGCTTGGCCGATACGCCGGTCTCACTGGTGCAGGCATCACTACGGTGCCGGTGCCCCAGGTGCGGCAAGGGCAAACTGTTCACCGGGTTGCTGACGTTGCGCCCGGAATGCCCGGTATGCGGGCTGCCTTTTGCTGGATCTGATACCGGCGACGCCGGGGCGGTGGGTGTGATCATGCTGCTGGGTGCGGTGGTCATCATCATGGCGTTCTATGTGGAATTCCGGTTCAGTCCGCCATTGTGGGTGCATGCGGTGCTGTGGCCGCTGGTGACGTTGCCGCTGGCGGTGCTGATCATGCGGCCAGTGAAGGCGGCATTGGTCGCGGGGCAGTTCCGGCATCGTCCAACCGAGATGGGGTTGTGACGCCGACAATCCGTCGTATCCTGCTGCCTGGGTTCAGCACGTTGATGATGCTGATCGTGCTGGTTGGCCTGGGGACCTGGCAGGTCTATCGGTTGCATTGGAAGGAAGCGATCCTGGCACGGATCGCGGCCGCCGAGGTTGCGCCGGCAGTGCCGCTGACGAATATCCCTGAGGCTTATACCAAAGTATCGGTGACCGGGCGGTTCCGCTATGATCTGGCGGCCGAGTTCGGGGCCGAAGTACGTGATACCATGGCCGGACCGACGATCGGGTACTATCAGGTCGTGCCGCTGGAGCGGGACGGCGCGCCGGTGATCATGGTGGATCGCGGCTGGGTGCCGCAGAAGCGCGAGGCACCACTGAATGATCCCGCGGGAGACGTGACGGTGTCGGGTTACGTGCGGCCGGCCGAGACCCAGAGCTGGTTCAGCGCCTCGGACGATGTGGCGACCCGGCAATTCTTTACGCTCGATCCGGCGGCAATCGGCGCGGCGGTGGGAAAGCCTGATCCGGCCCCGTTCACGTTGGTGGCGATGGGTCCGGCGGTGCCGGCGGTATATCCCGCGCCGGCGCAGCATCTGCCGCGACCGCCAAACAACCATCTGTCCTATGTGATTACCTGGTATGGGCTGGCGGTGTCGCTGGCGGTCATATTCGGGGTCTGGGTGCGAAAGGCATTGCGGTCATGAGTGCTCCCTCCGCCTATCAGCGGCTGGTGTCGCGGTTCCGGCTGATCGCGACGATCGGTGAATGCGGATCGGTGCTGGGGTGGGATGCAGCGGCGGTAATGCCACCGGGCGGCGGGGCCGCGCGTGGCGACCAGCTCGCCGTGCTGGCGGTGCTCCGGCATGCACAGCTGGTGGCGCCGGAGGTTGAGGCGGACCTCGCGGCGGCGGAGACGACGGGTCCGTGGGAAGCGGCCAATTTGCGGCTGATGCGCCATGCCTATGCCCGGGCGCGGGCTTTACCGGCGGATCTGGTGGAGGCGCAGGCGAAGGCCAATTCGGATTGCGAGAAGGTGTGGCGGGTGGCGCGCGCTGCTGGTGACTTCGCGATGGTGCGGCCGCATCTGGCAGAGGTGCTGCGGCTGACGCGAGAGGCGGCGGGCTGTTTGTCGGCAGCACTGGGGCTCGATCGCTACGATGCACTGATGGATGGGTATCAGGCGGGGATCGGGGCAGCGGACGTGGTGCCGGTGTTTGCCGCCTACGAGGCGTTTTTGGCCAAGGCGCTGCCGGAGGTGGAGGCGGCCCAGGCACGGTTGCCGGCGCCCATGCGTCCGGCGGGTCCGTTTCCGATTGCCGCGCAGGAGGCTCTGTGCCGGGACATCGCCGGCCGGCTGGGATTGGATTTCGAGCATGCTCGGCTGGATCAGTCGGCGCACCCGTTTTCCGGCGGAACCCCGACCGATGTGCGGATCACGACGCGTTACCTTGAGGAGGATTTTGCCTCGGCGATCCTCGCGGTGGTGCATGAGACGGGGCACGCGCTTTATGAGCTCGGTCTGCCGGCGGCGTTTGCCCGTCAGCCGGTAGGCGAGGCGGCGGGAATGGCGATGCATGAAAGCCAGTCGCTGATCGTGGAGATGCAGGCATTCCGCTCCGATGCGTTTCTGGGATGGCTGGGCGGACGGCTTCTGGAGACGTTTGGCGGGGCGGAGCCGGTCTACCGGCTGGAAAATCTGGGGCGGCTGTGGCGGCGGGTGGAGCGGAGTTTCGTTCGCGTGGATGCGGACGAGATGACCTACCCCGCGCATGTGATCCTGCGGTTTCGGCTGGAGCAGGCGATGGTCGCCGGGGATCTGGGGGTAGCGGATTTACCGGGGGCGTGGGGAGACGGGCTGTCCGGGCTGTTGGGGATCGTGCCACCTGACGACCGGCTTGGCTGTCTGCAGGATATCCATTGGTATGATGGGGCATTTGGGTATTTTCCAAGCTACACGCTGGGGGCGATGGCGGCGGCACAGTTGATGGCGGCGGCGCGGGAGCAGGTTCCGGGGGTGGATGCAGCATTTGGGCGTGGCGATCTAGGGCCGTTGTTGGGATGGCTTCGGGTGCATGTGCATGGGGTGGGTAGCCGGCTGGGGATGAACCAGATCCTGACCGGCGCCACAGGGCGGGGGTTGGACCCGACGGCCTTCCAGACGCACTTGCGGCGCCGCTACCTGGGCACCTGACCGGTCGGCAATTTTTTGCAGACCGATACCAGATCAGCCAGATCGCAACGCTTCATGCGCAGCTTGAACCGTCGGTGCGCGCTATCCCGGCGTTGAGCCGGCGATCTACGATCCTGCTTGTTCCGGCCAGGGGAATGTTGCTTCAGTCGTATGAACGCGCCCTGCCGCAACCGGAACGTTTTACCTCCGCTTCGGGGCGACGTTGATGACCGCGGACGATATCCTCGCCGGCAAGGGCGGCTTCCAGAAAGCCGATCTATGCTTTGGCCTGGTCCTCTTCATCTATGAGTTTTGGCTCAAAACCCAGACGATGCACCGATGGACCCGATGCGCCTGCCGGGCGATGTGCTGGTCGGTGCCGCGGCAGTGTTGATGGCGTGGGATTTCCTCATCAAGGTGTCCCCGCTGTTCCCGTGGCTGGGCGGACGGCTGCCCGGGCTGAAGACCGCACCCTGCGCTTGAACCGGGTGAGTAGCCACCAGCCGGATCGGCTGGCGGCTGAACGCCGATGGTTGCATCGGGAGGCCGCCGCCAGGCCAGGCGGCCTCCCGCCGGCTTGGCACTACCCGGTGAATGCCAGGATTTCCGCCGCGACTTCAGCGGGTTTGTCGAGTTCCGCCAGATGGCCGGCGCCGGGAATGATCTTGGTGGTGGTCGGGCCGGCGATACCCTTGGCGAAAATTTCGGCGTAGGCCTGGGGCATGATCCTGTCCTGCTCACCCCAAAGCAGCAGGGTCGGAGCTTTGATCAGCCGCAGGCGTTTTTCAATCCGGGTGTTGCCAAGGGGCCAGAAGATGCGGGCGGCGGCCTCGTTGGCGCGAACCTGCTCGATGGGCCACTCAATGGAATTCGCGCCCTCGGGCGGGGCTTTCATCGATTTCCAGATCTCGGGATCGGCGCACATCAGGCCTGGCACGGCGTCGCCGCGCTGGGCCCAGGGGTCGGTGGGTGGGTTCTTCTCGTCGAACAGGCCAAAAGGCGCGATCAGGGCGAGCTTGCCGACGCTCGCCGGCCATAGGGCGGCAACCTCAGCGGCCAGGGAGGCACCGACGGAACTGCCGGCAAGGTTGGCGCCCGCCAGACCGGTGCGATCAAGGATTTCGCGGACGGCCAGCAGCCAATCGAGATGGGAGTCCAGCACCGTATGGCCACGGTCACCGCCGGGGAAGCCGGGAAGCGAGGGCACGACAACGGTGCGGGATTTCGCCAGTTCGTCCAGGAAGGGCATCCAGCGGGTCAGGCCGCCGTAACCGGCGAGATACCCAAGGGTCGGGCCATTGCCTTTGCGCCAAACGCGCGTTGAAAAACCATTGATCTCGATTGTAGTTGACTCGAGTTCGGTCACGTTTCGCTCCGGATGTTATTGTGCCGCATGTTATTGTGGCGCGGTGGGTGGCCTTGCTCGTGATGATGAGCAAGGGCCACGACAAGTTCAGGTTATTCCGCGGCGACCTTCGGGGTGTAGGCGGGAATCTCGGCGCGCTGAGCGGCTTCCATCGGCTTCGGCCACCAATGATCGGTCCAGCTGGCGTGGACGTCCTTCAGCTTCGGCATGACCTGTTCGGCAAACAGCCTGGTGTTGTAGCGGGTCAATTCCTTACTCATGTTGCCGTATTGCAGCAGCAGCATCAGGTGGCCGACGTTCAGTTGCGTGGCCACCTCACGGAGCTGTTCGGCGACCTCATCGGGGGAGCCGATGATGACGTAGCCTTTCTCCACAATGGCATCCATGTCGCGGGCAACGGCGGCGAACCGTTCACCGGTGGATTTGCCGCGGACGCCGGCATCGGCGGCTTGCTTCACCTGGCTTTCGATGCCGGCACGCTGGCTGCCCTCGCTGGTGTAGCCGGGTGGCGTGGCCCATTTCGGGTCGACGTGCAGGCAGCGTCCGTAAAAGTATTCAGCCGCCTCGCTGTAGAGATCGAACGCCTGCTGGCGGGATTCTGCGACCCCGATGAACTGGAGAAAGCCGGCCTGGTAAGGATTGCGGTCTTTGCCAAGCCTGTCCATTTCCTTCCAGAAACCGTCCATGGTGGCGCGGCCGGCCTTGTAGCCGTAGTACGACAGGTAGCAGTAGACGTAGTTCATTTCGGCGCACCAGCGCCAGGTCTCGACCGACCCGCCGCCAGGCACCCAGATCGGGGGGTGCGGGTTCTGCACGGGGCGGGGCCCGATGTTGACGTAGCGCTGCTGGTTGAAGCGACCGTTGAAGGCAAATGTATCCTTCTCGGTCCAGGCGCGGATGACCAGGTCGTGCGCCTCGTGATAGCGTTCGCGAAGCTGGCTGGGGTTGGTGCCATAGGCGTAGCAGGTATCCATCGGCGTGCCGACGGGAAAGCCTGCAATCAGGCGGCCACCGGAGATGCAGTCGATCATGGCGAATTCTTCGGCCACGCGGGTTGGCGGGTTGTACAGCGCCAGTGAGTTGCCCATGACGCAGATGGCGGTGTCCGTGGTGCGGCGGGCGAGCGAAGAGGCGATCAGGTTGGGGCTCGGCATCAGGCCATAGCCGTTGGAATGATGCTCGTTCACGCAGATGGCGTCGAAGCCGACCTCGGCGGCATATTCCAGTTCATCCATGAAGTCGTTGTACATGTGGTGGGCGCGCCTGGGGTCGAACAGCGACGAATGGATGTCGACCCAGACGGAGGGATTGGCTTCACGAAAGTCGGCTGGCAGTTCCGTATAGGGCATGAGGTGGAACCACATCAGCTTCATGAGGTCGTCTCCGGTGTTGGGATACCGGCGAGTATTGCGGGCGGCTGACCGGTATGTCAATTTCAGGCGTTTCGTTCAGGGGACGGCTGCATGGATCAGATTGCTGGCGCCGGTGCGGCCTGTCTGGCGCGAGCGCGCGGGCTGATCCCGTTGCTGCAGGGTGCCGCTGGCCGGATTGAAACCGGGGGTGAACTGCCGGCCGATGTGCTGGATGCCATGTTCGGCGCGGGCATGTTCAAGCTGCTGCTGCCGCTTGCGTTCGGCGGGTTCGAACTGGCGCCGCTGAACTACATCCAGTGCGTCGAGGCCATCGCCGAGGGCGACGCATCGGCGGCATGGTGCATGAACCAGGGTTCCGGGTGCTCGATGGCGTCGGCGTATGTGGCGCCGGAAGTGGCGCGGGAAATTTGGGGTGGTGCGCGCGACGTGGTGGCCTGGGGTCAGGGTCCTGGGGCAAAGGCGGTTCGGGCGGCCGGCGGATGGCGTGTGACCGGCACCTGGAGCTTCGCCAGCGGATCGCGTCATGCAACATGGCTGGGCGCGCTGTGCCCCTGCCTTGCGGCGGATGGGACGCCGATGGTGCGACCGGACGGCAAGCCATGGGAACGCACCTTCATGTTCCGGCGAGAGGCAGCGCGCATCGATGACGTGTGGCAGGTCATGGGGCTGCGCGGCACGGGCAGCGACAATTACACCATTGATGGGCTGTTCGTGGATGACGCGCATGCACTGACGCGGGAATACGAGCCGGAACGGCAGCAACCTGGACCACTGTATTCGTTTCAGGCGATGCAGCTTTATGCCAGTGGTTTTGCCAGTGTGGCGCTGGGGGTTTCGCGGGCGATGCTGGATGCGTTCGTCGCTCTGGCTCGGAACAAAAGCCAGGCCTGGTCGACGGACGCGCTGCGTGGAAACCAGGCGGTGCAGCACATCGTCAGTTACTCCGATGCGGCGTGGAAGGCGGCGCGGGCGGGGCTGCACAAGGCGGTGGACGACGCCTGGCAGGATGTCGGGCGCACCGGCACCCTGTCGCTGGCCCACCGGATCGAGATCAGGCAGGCCGCAACCTACGCGATCCATGTCTCACGCGATATGGCACATGCGGTGTTCCATGAGGCGGGTTCGACCGCCATCTTCACCAAGCACCCATTCGAGCGACGGTTGCGCGATGTGAACAGCGTATCGCAACAGCTGCAAGGGCGGCGGACGCATTTCGAGACGGTTGGCCTGTTCAGACTGGGCGGCGAGCCGAACCTGCGCTGGATATGACAGCGACGATTCCGGACGTTACACGCTAGTACAGACAGCCCTGATGACTGGTGCGCGCATGAGCACGCGGCTGGCTTCGATTGCCGCTCTCCCGCGGGAGGCATACGGTCGGGATCGGCTGTCGTGCAATTCGACGAACCGACCCGGGGGAAAGATCATGAAAGTCCGATTTGGCGTTTCGGTATTGAGCGGAACGGCATTTCCGCATCGGCGGGATATGGAAAAGCTGGCGGAATTGGTCCGCATCATTGACGGCTCAGGCGTTGAGCTTATCGGCACCAATGACACCAGTTTCATCAGCGGGGATGCCTTTGTCCGAGCGACGCTGATCGCGCAAATCGCCAGCAATGCTCAGGTTGGTATTCATCCGACGAATCCGTTGACGCGTGAGCCGCAAGTAGTGGCGGCTTTTCTTGCTTCAATCGACGCCATGACCGAAGGGCGGGCCTTCATGGACATCGGAAGCGGCGACAGCGCGGTCTACAATATCGGTCTGGCACCGGCGACACGTGCCAGAATGGAAGATTACATCACCTGCATCCGCGATCTGATCGCAACCGGTGAGGGCAGCTATGACGGGCGACCGCAGCGTGTTCGCTGGCACCGCGAGGCGGAGCGCGGTGTCATCCCGATCACCTTGTGTGCCGAAGGACCCAAAACCCTGCATCTCGGCGGCCGCATCTGCGACGGCGTGATTGCCGGCACCGGCCTGCTGCCGGAGGTGATCGCCAACACCATCGAGCGAGTGGCCGAGGGCGCCAAGGCAGCTAATCGCGATCCATCGGAGGTTGAGGTTTGGTTTACGACAAGATCGTCGCTGGACGTGGACCGGGACAAGGCGATTGAGCGGATCCACGCTTCGGTGTCTTCGATCCTCAATCACTCGATGCGGTTCGGCCTTGAGGGCAAGAACGTGCCCGGCCAACTTCGGGCCAAGGTCGCCGAATATGTCGCTGGCTACGAGTTGTATGACCACGTTCTTCAGGCCGGACGCAATCCGAAGCGCATGGCCGAACTGGGACTGACAGGCTACGGGCTGGAACGGTTTGCGCTGGCAGGGGACGTCAGGGACTGGATCGAGCGGATTGAAAGCCTGGCTGAGGCGGGTGCATCCCGGCTTTGGTTAAGCACGGAATCCGGCGACCTCGATCGGCAAATTCATTACATGAAGTTGTTCACTGAGGAAGTCATGCCGCATTTCCGGTAGCCTATGCCGAGCCTTGGCAGCCTGTCCGGCGGCGTCGCCTAAGGGGTGGTCGCCAAAGGGGTGAAGGGTGGCGGATCGCTGAATATGGGTTAGCGTTCCCCTGACGACCGCCGGGCACACGGCGGCAATGGGAGGGATGCCGATGGCGAGGAATGTTGTCCGTGTTGTCGCGGTGGTCTGCGCGCTGGTGTTTGGCGCGGGGCGGGCGGGGGCTGCGGACCCGATCACGATTGGATTTGGCATGGCGCTGACGGGCGGCATCGCCGCCAATGGACGCGCCGCGCTGATCGCCATGAAGTTGTGGGAAGAGGATATCAACAAGGCGGGCGGCCTGCTGGGGCGGCCGGTGAAGCTGGTCTATTACGACGATCAGAGTACGCCCTCGGGCATTCCCGCGCTGTACACCAAGCTGCTGGATGTCGATAAGGTCGATCTGGTGGTATCTGGCTACGGGACCAACATGGCGGTGCCGGCAATGCCGATCGTCATGGGGCACAACCGGCTGTTCATGACGCTGTTTGCCTTGGCGATCAATTCGGATTTCAAATATCCACGGTTCTTCGGGATGATCCCGACTGGGCCGTCAGGCAATGCCAAACGAGCGTTTTCGAAAGGGTTTTTCGATACGGCCAAGGCGATGAACCCGCCGGTCAGGACGCTGGCCATTGTGGGGACGGATGCGGAATCGTCGCGCAATGCGGTTGAGGGGGCGTTGGAAAACGCGAAGGAAGCTGGGTTGCAGGTGATCTACAACCGTTCATATCCGCCGACCACCAACGATTTCTCGCCGATCGTGCGGGCGATTGGCGCAGCCCATGCGGACGTGGTGTATGTGGCGTCCTATCCGGCGGACAGCGTTGGGATGGTGAACGCGTTCCATGAAGTCGGGCTGAAAGCGCGGCTGGTGGGCGGGAGTATGGTCGGGCTGCAGACAACCTCGATCAAGACCCAGATGGGGCCGAAGCTGAACGGGCTGGTAACCTACAATTTCTGGGTGCCGACACCGGCGACGCTGAACCCCGAGATTTCGGCGTTCTTGGAGCGGTATCAGGCGCAGGCCGCGAAACAGGGTGTGGACCTGCTGGGTTATTATCTACCGCCGTTCGCATACGCCGAGATGCAGGTGCTGGGGGATGCGGTGAACGGGGCCGGCACGCTGGATGACGATAAGCTGGCGGCTCACCTGCATTCGCACGCCTTCCATACGATCCTGGGAGACATAAGCTTTGGCGCTGACGGCGACTTGAGGTGGTCCCGGAAATTCGGACAGCGGCTTAAGCTCGGTTTGCTCCTCAAGGACGAACCTGAATGACAGGCAAACGGAAGCGGTATTCAGCAGATTTCAAGGCGAAGGTTGCAGCGCTGCGTGGCGAGCTGACGACGGCGCAGCTGGCGACCAAGCACGGTATCCACCAGACCATGGTGGGGGAATGGAAGAGGCAGGCGATGGAAGGGCTGACGGCGGTGTTTTCGGACCGCTCGGCAGCCGCGGAAACGGCCAGGGCGTCTGAGGCGGACGTCGAGAGGCTGCACGCCAAGATCGGAGTTGCTGGTGGAACGGGATTTTTTAGCGAAAGCCTCCGGTCGATGAGCATCGAGCGGAGGCGGCAGATGATCGAGCCTGAACACCCTCGGCTGTCGGTCGTTCGGCAATGCGAACTGGTCTCCATCAGCCGGTCCGGGTTCTACTACCGCCCTGCTGGGGAGACGCCGCTGAACCTGACGCTGATGCAGCTGATTGACGCGCAGTTCCTGGAAACGCCCTGGTATGGCTCACGGCAGATGGCCCGCCATCTCCGGCGCGAGGGCTATACGGTGGGCCGAAAGCGGGTGCGTCGGCTGATGGCTAGGATGGGACTGGAGCCGATCTATCAGCGGCCGCGGACGACGATCCCGCATCCCGGACACCGGATCTATCCGTATTTGCTGCGGGAGGTGGTCGTTGACCGTCCCAACCAGGTTTGGTGCGCCGACATCACCTACATTCCGATGCGGCGCGGCTTCCTCTACCTGGTTGCGGTGATGGACTGGTCGACGCGGAAGGTGTTGTCCTGGCGGGTATCGAACACCATGGATGCCGCGTTCTGCATTGAAGCGCTGGAAGAAGCGCTGGCACGGTATGGCCGCCCGGACATCTTCAACTCTGACCAAGGCAGCCAATTCACCTCTCCGCGCTTTACCGGCGTATTGCAGGCGGCTGGCGTGCGCATCTCGATGGACGGTCGGGGGCGTTGGATGGACAACGTCTTCATCGAACGGCTCTGGCGCAGCCTGAAATACGAATGCATCTACTTGCATGCGTTCGAGACCGGAACAGACCTGCGTGCCGGACTGACCTCGTGGATCACCTACTACAACACCCGCCGCCCGCATTCGACACTGGCCGGGCGCACGCCCGACGAGGCATACAAGGCAACAGGGACGATAAAACTGGCGGCATGACGACAATCAGAACCGAGCTTAGCCACGCCGCCAAACTGTCCGATGAAGCGGGACCACCTCAACTGGACGGCGTCAAAGGTTATTTTTGAGCAGTTTCATGATGTTAAAAGCAATGACGTGGAGCAGTTCCGGGGCGGCAAGGCGGAGACGATTCTGGAGCCGGCATCGATGCGATCCGGAAGCCTGATCGAGCCCTATTCCGACATCGTGCATTGAACGCATGGCACCCCTGCTTGGAAGGTTAACGCCGGTTTAGGGGATTGCTCAGCTGCAATTTCAACGGGTTAGACGGTTTTGAAAAAAGTTGGGGGGTTTGTCGTAATCGCGTTGACACATGGGTCAGGGGGGGACTAGAAGGCGCCTCCCCCGACGGACCTGCTGGTTCG